>JAYTCW010000528.1:0-9611 GCA_043736295.1 Planctomycetota bacterium
CAGGTGTCGGCGTGGGGGCAGCTGGCATGAGTGGCACCGAGTGTACCGGGCTGTCAGAAATTCTCTCAGGACACGCAGACTGGAATGGTTTGCAGTGCAGAGAGGAGAAGCTTGCCCCCTTTTTTCTCTGCGTACTCTGCGCCTCTGCGTGACACCTGTTCTTATCTTCACTGAGGACTCATGCTCGCACATCGCGAATCTGGTATCGTCAGGATCAGGTGTATTCGCGAAACGCCCCGGATGACTGCCATGTTCCGACTCTCCATGTTACTGGTCTTTTTGACTCCTACATCCGTATCTGCCGGGAATCAGGGGTTCCTCCCCGGGGATGCGTTTTTCCATACGATTCTGAGACAGGATGATTGTGAACGAATGCAGGAGGAGGACGCCCCCACGCTGGGGTATGTCCCACCAGACTGGGTCGATTCCTACTTCTGTGGCTACTACGGATATTGGCAATTGCAACTCCCACCGCAATCCCGCCCACTCGTGCAGAACCTGCACAGCGTTTACAAGAGTATCCGTGAAACCAATCCCCGAAAGCTCGTCGAGTACAAGAGTTCAGGGGGGATTAACCTCCATGAAACGAATGGCCTGCATGTGTTTGTCTACAATGCAGACTACGATCCGACTGAATATTCGATTGGACTTCGATTGAACGAATCTTGGGTCGAGGACCAGATGGCGTTTGGAGTTCCTCGGAAGGAAACCCGACTTCAATTATTCGACAGATCCGATGCCGCTTACGAACAGGAGTGGCGAAACGCTGGTCATGTGCCCCGTTTGAACACGAACTGTGCCGACAAAGAAACGGCGATCGACGCCATCCGCAAGGGGAAGGCCGTGGCGACATGCCAAGGCCCCGTCCAACTGATCGTGTTAGAGTCCGAAAAGCTGGGCACGTTCGTTTCGCCTCGCGCTGAGACGACTTTCTATTCCGTCACAGACAAGAGTGTGAAGCGCTATCGATATGTCAAGAAAGAATGGGTTGTGGTGGATTGGAAGCCAGGGATGATAGAAGAGGAGTAGTCAATCACCCTCCCCTCGTGCGTATCGGTTGTCTACGATGCTCGCTCGTATCAGGGCGAAATCCAGCTCAGTGATTTCGCACAGGGACAGGGAGTGCATTCGTGGCAGCTGATTTTGAATTCGATGTCGTGGTGATCGGAACCGGACCTGGCGGCGAGGGGGCGGCCATGCAGGCCGTTAAGCACGGGAAGAAGGTCGCGGTTATCGAACGCATGCCGCAGATCGGCGGCAGCTGTACTCATACGGGCACGATCCCGAGTAAGGCCCTGCGGTTTGCAATCTTTCAGGCGATGGAGTTCCGCGCGAACCCGCTGTTTCGGTCGCTGGGATCGGCCACCGATGTCAATCTGCCCGATCTGCGGCGTTCGGCCCAGAAGGTCATCGACCAGCAAGTGAAGATGCGGCAGAGCTTCTACGACCGCAATGACGTGACGATCTTCAACGGGGTCGCTCGATTCCTCGACAGCAGCTCGATCGAAGTCCAGCAGCCGGATGGCGGGCATACGATACTGGCGGCGAAAAACTTCGTCATCGCCACCGGAGCGCGGCCGTATCGTCCGAAGGAGGTCGACTTCAATCACCCCTGCATCTTCGACAGCGACACGGTCCTGACGATGAGCAAGGACATCAAGTCGATCACGGTCTACGGAGCCGGGGTGGTCGGGTGCGAGTATGCCTCCATGTTCCGCAACATGGATGTGAAGGTGAACCTCGTCAACACCCGTGAAAAGCTGCTTGATTTCCTGGATGAGGAGATCATTGATGCGCTGAGCTACCACCTGCGCGAGCGTGGTGTCCTGCTTCGCAACCGGGAGGAGTACGACCATATTGAATGCTGCACCGATGGCGTCATTCTGCACCTGAAGTCGGGCAAGAAGCTGAAGACCGATGCCCTGCTCTGGGCGGCGGGGCGTACGGGGAACTCGGAGGGGCTGGGCTTAGAAGCGATTGGAATCCAGCCCGATCAGCGGAGCAACATCCCGGTCAATTCCAAGTACCAGACCACCGTCCCGCACATCTACGCGGTGGGCGATATCATCGGCTTCCCGGCCCTGGCGAGTGCGGCATACATGCAGGGACGCTCCGCCGCCAGCGACATCATCGGCGAGGGAGACTTAGCGGAGATTCACGATGTCCCGACCGGCATCTACACCAGCCCGGAGATCAGTTCACTCGGAAAAACCGAGAAGGAGTTGACCGAGTCGAAGACCCCTTACGAAGTCGGCCACGCTCTGTTCAAGAGCCTGGCCCGCGCCCAGATCACCGGCCAGACTGCCGGGATGCTGAAGCTGTTGTTCCACCGCGAGACGCTGGAACTGCTCGGCATCCACTGCTTCGGTGCCAATGCCAGCGAGATCATCCACATCGGCCAGGCGATCCTGATGCAGCCCCCGCCGCACAACACGATGAAGTACTTCGTGACGACGACCTTCAACTACCCGACCATGGCGGAAGCGTACCGTGTGGCGGCGCTCAATGGCTTGAACCGGTTGTTCTAAGGTTTTGGCGTGTGCGGCTCATGCCCCCCGTGGCACCTGAATTGTGAGGGCCATTTTCTGTTCGGGAATGGTCCAACGAAGAGATTAAGTGTTGATCATCGTTCGAACTTGCGGTGAGTCATCTGAGGGTGATCGGTCAGACTTGTCTGACCCGTGGGATAGGCTTGATTTGAAGCACTCCACCCTCGGGAGGGCGAGGCTCCTGCCGAGCCGATCCTTCGAGTGGGCGTGTTCCTTGCCTCGCGGCTCAGCAGGAGCTTCGCCCTCCCGGCGGGCCTGCCTAAACCCCAAATCCTAGCCATGACAAGGCACTGGTTGTTCCTGATCCTTCAACATCAAACTCGTCCCCATGCACCTCACTCCCGATCAATCAGAGTTCGCCCGTTCCACGACCAGCGAGGGCCAGCAGAAGTGCGTCGTCTTCTTCGACGGAGTCTGCGGCCTGTGCAACGTCTCGGTCGATTTCATCCTCGCCCGTGACACCCACCAGCGGTTTCGGTTTGCTCCGCTGCAAGGGGAAACTGCACTTCAGGAGTTGCCCTCCGGGGATCGAGAACAACTCGACACGCTCGTCCTGCTGACGGAGCGAGGCACTTACCGCAGGACGGCAGCTGTGGTGCGTATCCTGTGGCGGTTGCCGGGTGTCTGGCCGATTCTGGGAGCGTTACTGTGGGTAATTCCCGGACCGCTCCGCGATCTGGGATACCGGATTGTATCGGCGAATCGTTTGCGGTGGTTCGGGAAGAAGGAGACCTGCCGCCTGCCGACTCCCGAGGAGCGCGAGCGGTTTCTGCCGTAGAGGTCGCGATTGGCTCTCTCGCCCCGGAGCGACATCGCCTACTGCTGGAAACCACTACTTCCTCAAGAACACGAACCGCCGAAACTGCACATCGCTCTGCTCACGAGTCTGGTACTTCTTCAAGTAGCTGCGGTGGAGTTCGTCGTCAGGAAACGGCTCGGTCGGCGGGTAGCTCTGCATCCCCGCATAGGGCAGCGGCTCGACCGTCTTGGCATAACTGTTCTGCGGGTTGCAGTCCTTGTCCCAGCCGATGTTGTGGATCAGAAAGTCGCGGGTCCAATCGGCTTGCGGCGGTGCGGGGGTTGTGAAAGTCAGCGTGCATTCGTCGCCACATCCCAGCACCACCATGCGGTCGTCCTGCGAAGTCAACAGCTCTTTCACATCTCCATACCGCGTGAACTTGCCACCCATTGAGCTGTAGATCATCGGGGCCACTTGCGAGTAGTCGTACCGCTCCGGGCCAAATTGAGGATGGGTCACGCGGGCGGAGCAACCCCGAAAATGGAGGTCGGCAGAGACCAACTCCAGCGGGGTCTCACGGACCTCGGCCGGGGCTTCGTCCACGGTGAAGAACACCTGATCCCAACAGAGTTCCATGGAGGTCACGATCCGCACCCGTGCATCATTCGAAGTGAGTTGCCCGGTGAGGTCGATGGCAATCGTCTTGGTCTTCCCGCCGGGGAAACCGATGTACGGGCTGGCAGTCTTCCAGCCGCCCTGACCATCGGGAACTTCCAGCGACGGCGGTTGAATGCCGAACCCTGCCGATGCGGGGTCTTGCTGGATCGAGACGCTGATCGCCGGATCGGTCGGGTAGACCCAGCCGGTCATGAACAGCGTCACAATCGACTTCTCCGGCACCTGACCGAGGTCGAGTTCCAGCGAGGTTTTCTCGGTCCACCCTTGCTTGATCTTGTGGTCCCAGTGCTGGGTGTAAACCTCATCGAGTTGCGACAGCGCGGGCAGCAGGTCGCGGCCCTGCTGGTCCGTGGCCGACAGCGGCGTTCGCGGTTGCCGCACCGTGTGAATCTTCTTCTCGGCGATCGACGGCGGACCGACCTTCTCGTTCGAATAGACTGACACATCGCTCGGGTGATCGACTGCGATGAGCTGCACCTGGTCGAAGTACGCCGCCTCGTAGAGTTCCTCCGTGAGTTGCAGCGAGTAGACGCCGTCTCGCTCCTTCAGCAGCGACCCCGGCAGCTTCAGGTACTCCCACTCCCGACTCGGCGTCATCCCGCCCGCCGGACTGGGCATTCCCAGTGGAGCGGCCCACAGCAGGTCGGTCGCGAACTGGTAACACTCCCCGTCCCACGTATACAGATACGGGCAAGACCCGAGGAGCGTTTGCACCTCCCACAGCGTTTGGTTCGGCTTTGGCTGAAACACATTCGCCGGGAAGCCATTCGGCCAGATCAGCCGGGCGAGGTCAGCTGTGCCTTGCGGGCCGAGGCCGATGTGGGGAGGCTCGCTGCGGACGATGCGGGCTTGGTAGCCGGTGGAGGTACGGAGTTCGAGCAGGCTGCCGACACCGTAGTGATTGACCCGCCCGCTGGAGACTGCTTGTGCGGACTTGACCTGCTTGCCGACGACTTCCAGATCGAGCCAGGCGTTTGCATTGCCGCCGTGGTTCTCCAGCAGCTTGACGCCAGTCGCGCCGACTAGGCACAGGTCGAGGTCGCCGTCCTGATCGAAGTCGGCGGGATGCAAGTCGCGAACCGCAGCGAGACCTGCGGGGAGTTTCCAGTGCGCGGACCCGAACCCTGCGGAGTTCTGCCCGAGTTGCATCGTGATGGGCACCTCGCCCCCAAACCCGATCAGATCCTCCGCTCCATCGTTGTCGAGATCAGCAACCCGGCACTGGGGCGTACTGGTGGGATTGAGTGGTCTCACCTGTTCCGGAGACAACAGCCATTTTCCCGCTTCCGGGGTGTGACTCAGCGCCAGGTGAGCGCCCTTCCCTCCAGCGACCAGCAAATCCCAACTCGCGTTGCCGTCGGCCTCCAGTACCTGCACATCGCTCACACCCTTCACCCCCGCGAGAGCCTCGATCGCCTTCCAGCGGAGAGTCGCATGCCGCAGACTCTCCAGCAGATAGACCTGCCCACCCGCGACCACCACAGCGTCGATGTCCTGGTCTCGGTCGATGTCCACGGGCACGATCCGCGACACGACGACATGCTCCGGAACGAGTACGGGAGTATCAGTCCTCGTGAAGAACAAGGGCTTCCCCGTGTTGAAGCCAATCCGCACGCCGAAGTCCCCAGCGAGGATCAAATCCATGTCGCCGTCGAGATCAACGTCCGCCGCCTCAGCCACCCGAGTCTGGCCGTCGAGCGTCTTGGAATTCTCAGCAGGCCACGCCGTCAACGAACGCTGGTTCCCCACCAAAACATTCTGCCAGAGCTGAACCCCGGCCTCTCCATACAGCACGACATCCAGATCGGCTCGACCGACTTGCTTCACCCCCGAAGGGTCGTTCTCCACGGGGATGTCCACACTATCATCGTCCAGATCAGTCAGCAGAAACCCGATGGCACCCGACACTGGAACTTCGATAAGCACCGTCCACGCTCCCGCAAAGTCACGCGACCAGACCGAGAAATTCGTCTCAGTCAGTACGCACAACTCGGGCTTCCGATCGAGCGTCATGTCCGCCAAACGAACCTGCTTCACTTGTCCCAGTCCACTCAGCGATTCCGGCAACGTCACGGGAACCCACTCCAGCGAGATCGAGGCAGCGACTTCCACTGCCGTTGATTCAGGATTCACGCTCGCCGCCACCGCAGCTGGCAACTCCGAAACGACAAAGTCCAGCGGGTGCCGATCAAGATACTTGCGGTCGGTCTGAGCTGCATCTTCTGGCTTCAGCATGTTGCACATCTGATGCCTCGCCAAGATGTTCAATGTCTTCCAGTGGGGATTCGGGTCGGGTGCCCCAGCGACCAACTCCGCGACGAGTGACCGTGTTTTCTGCAAGGCATCCGGCAAGGAGTAATATGGGGAAGCCTTTTGAATCGACGCTTCCACCACCGGTGAAATCGCCGCCAGCCGGTCCAGAGTCTTCCCCAGCTGGAGATCCTTCGTCTCCACCTGCAACTGAATCAAGTCGTGAAGGATCCAGAAATTTTCGGGGTCTCGCTCACTCGCCAATGCGAGAGCCGCCTCCGCGTCCCGATGCTCGGGCCCCTCCGGAAGCATGAGCCCCGCTTTGGCCATCGCATACAGCATGGTCACGTCGCCAATTCGACTGGCGGGGCGGGTGTCGCCCCCATTGACCAATGTCTTGATGGGAGCAATCGCTTCATACTGCGAATAGGCTCCCGCTGCATCATCCAGCTGGTCCATCAGCAACCCCCCGAGGGCGTAGCTGTGCCAATCATCGGGGCGGGCGACCTGGAGCCGTTGCACTTCCGCCACAGCGGCGGCCTTCAGTGCCTCCTTGTCGTCAGTCTCTTTGGCATTCACGAAGGCCAGGTATCGTCCGATGACGAGGTTCTGGAGAATTGCCTTTTCATTCGGGAGATCCTTCTCCAGTGCGGTCAGCAGAGCAATCGCCTCCTGCGCTTCGTGGTTCTCTAAATGAGCGACGGCCACGGGGATCTCCCGTGCCGCTCGACGGGCAACCTCGGGGGCCAACTGGGGAACTGGGGGTTCGCGCCTCATCCAGACGATGACCGCCACCAGCAGGGCGACACTACAAGCCGCTCCCACAAAGACAGCAACACGATTCATGAACCTCTCCACGAACAGATCGATCCCGGGACACGGGAATGAATGTCCAGTAGTCTAACAATCGGCCAACGGCGTGGAACGATCAAGGCGTAGCAAGGTGGGTTGGTCCGTCTGTGCCTCCGAAAAGCCGGCAGTCAGTGTTCTGTCCCCCGTCCACTGGGCCGCACACCGCAACTCGTCCCTCATCTCGAGTCGCGAGCGCCGTGCTGGCTCACGGAATGTGTCAATGGGGCAGAGCGAAGTATCACTGGTCAAGCGCCAACGGACTCCACTCGATCTGCTTCCGCTCCGGTCGCTTGACCCGAGCCTTGTCCGTCGTCGTTGCCAGCGGTGATGCCATGTCCATCCACACTTGGATCGCGCTCAAACATTTTTCACCAGATATCCTTCGATATAATCACAACTGCGGAGCGACATCGCCTACGCGAGCGGATGCAGTTCCCCCTCGCATCGCATACGATCCGGCTCCCTCACGGAGTCACTCGCATGTCTGAAGTTGAAGACCGCCCGCCCTTTGCTGTGCGTGCTTATCCCAGCGTCACTTCGACCGGTCGCGCCGATAAACCCAAGGGGGACTGGGAGATCATGCTCTCGGGCGACCTGACCGAGAAGCAGGCCGAACTCGCTGATAAGCTGATCGAGGTGCCGCGTCGGTCGCGCGGGACACTGTTCATCGACTCCAGCGGAGGGAGTGTTTTCAGCGGTCTGGCTCTCGCCTCGATCATTCGTCTGCGCGGACTCGACCCCATTGCCGTGGTCGCGGGGGAGTGCTCCTCGGCGGCGCTCGTGCCGTTTGCAGCTTGCCGTCGCCGTTTCGTGACGCCCTATTCGGCGCTGCTGTTCCACCCCATGCGCTGGCAGAGTGAAGAAGAGGTCCGCATGGAGGAAGCTGCCGAATGGGCGCGGTACTTCAAGATCCTCGAAGAGGACATGGATAGCTTGCTGACCCGCATGTTCCAGTGCGAGCTGAGCCTGATCCAGAAATGGACCCGCCCCGGTCGATTCGTGAAGGGACCGGAATTGGTCGAGGCGGGACTGGCTCAGTTGGTCGACCTGTTCGAAGGCGATCTCTGGTCGCAGATCGCGAAGAAGGCGACCGGTCCATGACCTCTGACGCCCAATCCGAGATCAACTCCGGGCAGCGCTTCGCCTTTGGAAAGAATTGGCAGGCGTTTCTGTCGGTCCTCTCACCTCAGCGGATCGAGACAGCCACCCGCGCACTGCGCGAGATGTTGCAGGTCGAGTCATTGGCTGGAAAGACGTTCCTTGACATCGGCTCAGGCAGCGGACTGTCATCACTCGCCGCTTGGCAACTCGGGGCCACTGTCACGTCGTTCGACTTCGACCCGAGTTCGGTGGCATGTACAACCGAGGTGCGTCGCCGCTATGCCCCGGACTCGCTGAACTGGACCGTGCAGACCGGGTCGGTCCTTGACCCGTTGTACATGACCGGCTTAAGTGCGTTCGATGTCGTCTACTCGTGGGGGGTGCTGCACCATACTGGACACATGGGTGTGGCCCTCGATCACGCCGCCCAACGAGTCGCCCCTGGCGGGCAGCTGTTCATTGCGATCTACAACGACGAGGGCGGCGTCTCCCGGTTTTGGACACGGGTGAAGCGGCTCTATTGCTTGGGAGTGCTGGGTCGCTGGCTGGTGCTGGCCACGTTCATCCCGTATTTCTCGCTGCGGACAACGATCAAGTGGATCGTCTCCGGTCGCGGGGCAGCGCTGACACCCGGATCGCGCGGGATGTCAGTCTATTATGATTGGATCGACTGGCTGGGAGGCTACCCGTTTGAGGTGGCCAAGGTGGAAGTGCTTCTGAGGTTTGGCCGTGAGCGGGGGTTCGAGTTGGAGAACCTCAAGACGACCAACCGCATGGGGTGCAACGAACTGGTCTTTCGCCACCGGTCGTAAAACGGAATTTATTCCGTTCATGAGTCGTGAGTGAGACCGGAAGAGCCAGATTGCCTCACGCGAAGGCGCGAAGCCGCGAAGTGTTCGGCACGCCCACGTCCGTTCTTCCTTCGCGTCTCCGCGCCTTCGCGTGAGGCATTCTGGATTGGTGGCAGTCACGAGTCATTCGCTGGATCGTTCCTGAAGCCGGTTAGCAGTCGCCCAGATCGGTCACGTTGCATGGAACGGAATAAATTCCGTTCTACGGCTGCTCAATCCAAGTGCCCGAAGCCTGCTCCGTCCACCTGACTGTCCTTCGAAATGAAGTCCGGGCCCTTGCCGCAGCGTTTTTCATAGATACCGTCGCCCGCTTTGACGTACTTGGTGAACCCTTGCTGGCCGAGCTTCTTCTCGTCCTTCACCCGCTTGCCCATGGAGGCTTCGGTCCACGCCCCGCCGATGAAGGGGGCTTGGATCACACGGCGGATGGCCTCACCGGTTTCGGGATGAACGGTCAGCGGCGGCTCGGAAATCCGTTGGACCAGTTCAAAGGTCGGACCGGGGGCGTCGTCGGGCTGGATGACTTCGTAGACGTAGACAGGCATGGGCTCACCAGACTCGGAATGGCACCGCGAGGAGAGTGTCGTCTTT
>JAYTCW010000529.1:0-5138 GCA_043736295.1 Planctomycetota bacterium
CCTCCTCGTGGCTTCAACGTTCACTGACCGAGCAACGTCTTACTCGGGCTGCGGTTCTTCAGCAACTGGAGCAGGCTCGCCATCTGGTGCGGCTTCTCCATCCTTGTTCATGCTGAACAGTGGACCGGCTGTGATGCCCATTCCGCCCTTGAGTTCGCGAGGACCGGAAGGAGTCCCAGGAGTACCACCGCCATCGGCCTTCGGACCGGTGGGAGCTTTGTACTCCTCAATCGGAGCATCGAGCTTGCGGGAGAGACCGATCTTGCGATCGGCACTGTCGACGCGGAGCACCTTGACCTCGATCGTGTCGCCGACCTTGACGACTTCTTCTGGGTTGGCGACCTTCTGGTCGGACAGCTCGGAGACGTGGAGCAAGCCTTCGAGCTGCTCTTCGAGTTCGACGAAGACCCCGAAGTTGGTGATCTTGGTGACCTTGCCCTTGACGATCGTGCCGGGTGCGTAGCGTTCTGGAATCGGTCCCGACCACGGGTCTTGATCCATCTGCTTGAGGCCCAGTGCGATCCGCTTGCGCTGCTCGTCGACCGAGATCACCTGGCAGGTGATCGAGTCGCCCTTCTTGAGCATTTCGCTGGCGTGCGAGATCTTGCGGGTCCACGACATGTCGCTGACGTGCAGCAGTCCATCGACCCCTTCTTCCAACTCGATGAAGGCTCCGTAGTTCGTGAGGTTCCGCACGGTCCCGGTGACCACCTGGCCGATTGGGTACTTGGCGGTCACGTTGTCCCACGGGTTGGCCTGGGTCTGCTTCATCCCCAGCGAGATTTCCTGCTTGTCGGTGTTGATGCCGAGGACGACCACGTCGACCGGATCACCCGACTTGACCAGTTCGCTCGGGTGACTGACCCGCTTGGTCCAGGACATTTCGCTGATGTGAACCAGACCTTCGATGCCGTCTTCCAGCTTCACGAAGGCTCCGTAGCTCATCACGTTGACCACTTCACCCTTGATCCGCGCTCCGACTGGGTAGCGCTTGTCAATGTCGTCCCACGGGCTAGGCAGCTTCTGCTTCAGGCCGAGCGCGATCTTTTCCTTCTCGCGATCGATGTGCAGAACCATGACTTCGATTTCGTCATCGATCCGGACCATCTCGGTCGGATGGCCGATGCGGCTCCAGCTCATGTCGGTGATGTGCAACAACCCATCGATGCCGCCTAGGTCGACGAACGCCCCGAAGTCGGCGATGTTCTTGACGGTGCCCTTGCGGATCTGCTTGACTTCGAGTTCGGACAGCAGCTTCTTCTTCATGTCCGTGCGGACATCTTCGATGAGCTTGCGGCGCGAGACGACGACGTTCTTGCGGACCTCGTCGATCTTAAGGATCACACACTCGACATGGCGGCCCATGAAATCGCCGATGTCGGAGGGCCGACGGATGTCGACCTGGCTGGCGGGCAGGAACAGGTTCACGCCCTGGGCCCCGGGACCGGAGTTCTCTCCCCGGGCAATATTGACGAGCAACCCGCCCTTGATCTTGCGAACGACGGTTCCGGCGACGCGATCGTTCTCGTGGAAGTTTGCCACGAACCAGACCCAGTCGCGGGCGCGGTCGGCCTTGCGCTTCGACAGCAGCACCAGACCGAAGTCGTCTTCCACTTCTTCCAGGAGGACTTCGATCGTCTCGCCCGGCTTCGGCACGATTTCATCCGGTCCCCACTCGGACAGATGCACGATGCCTTCGCTCTTGTACCCAATATCGACGAGGACTTCTTCGCCTTCAATACGAAGGACGATCCCCTTGACCAGTTGATTGACATCGAACGAACTCGCTTCCGCATAGAGTTCGTCAGCGTGTTCTTCGGCTTCGGCAATTTCGCGGAGAGCCATGCCCATCGAGAGTTCGAGTTCTGCGTCATCGCAGGGGAATTCTCGAAGTAAATTACGATCGACCATGTAGAGACCTTGGATCTGTTGCGCTAGAAAGACGGACCGCCCGCCCTCACCAGCTTGGTGACCGACTGAACACAACTCTTTTCACTGCAATGAATTGCAGTAAAAACAAGCCCGCATCTTGCCAACGAAGATGCCACAAGGCTGAGTTCGAAAACCAGTCGAAGCCGCGAAAGCTAGCGAAATAGTGTCTCTTTGTCCAGACAAGACGGGTGTCAGATGCGTCAATGCCGCCGTCAGCTATCAGCCAGAATGCAGCTAACCGGGGTTGTTGCCACGCGATCCGGCAAATCGTCGAATGAACCAGAAAACATGCGTGAATCTCTATGCGAGAGCGACCATGATTGAGAGAGTTCAGGATACTCAACGATTCTCTGGGGAACCACGAAAATAGTGTGCTGGCCTCCCTTCCATCTCATACTCTATGTCATCGTCGCTCTCGTGGTGATCGGTCTTCACGATTTCTGTTCTTGCGCGGTGAGCTGTCAGGCTGAGTCGAAAAGCAACGAGCCAGCGGTTCCACTTAGAAGTCGCACATCCCCCCATGCCAAGCTGTTTGATGATCGTGTTTTGGCCGACAACGTGATGGCTGTGCGGCAGCGGATATCGAAGTTACCGGAAGCGGAACGGTTTGATGCTTTGCTCTGCTGGGTGTGGCCATCGGACACGCACTCGACGATTCGCACGGCTGGCCAGTTCATGCAAACCGACCCGGCCCCTGTCGCAGTGAGACAGCTGGTCGGCGCGGACATTCGCGGCGGTATTTTGGTGTCGCCGGTGTTTGATCTCCTCGAAGTCGCCACAGCCACTGGGCGGTTGGAGGAATTGCTCACGCTGGTCGAGGCACTGCCAGAACCCGAGTTCGAAGAGCAGCGCCGGGCTCGCGCGGCGCTGTTGGTGTTGATCCACCTCGAACAGGGGAATCAAGAAGCGGCGGCAACGGAAGCCAGTCGCTTGTTGGATCTGGTCCAGCAGTCGCCCTCTCGGACGCTTGCCGAGATTTGGCCGCAGACTCTGGTCGTGCATCGCGGAGCGGGCCATGTCGCAGTCGACGACTTACTGACCTGGCTCTTTGTCAATCGAGGTCAAGCCGATGAAAGTCCCAGCCTGCTGGCGTGGCAGAATCAACTGGCGTCCCTGGCGGGGCGGCGAGGCCCCGGAGACCCGCTACGCCGCGACCCGCAGATCGAACCGCCGGGAATCACCCAATGGACGGGGGTCAGTCGCCTGCGAGCGACGACACGCGGACCCGGCCTGCCCCAGCCGCAGTGGGGTCAAAAATCGGACCGCATCACCAAGATCTCCGGTCACGATGAAGACTACCTGTTCTTTCGCAGTCCCCTGCAAGGCGACTACGAACTGGATTGTGATCTGGCATCGTCTCAAAGCCAGTCGATGGTCGGCGGAACGGTACTGGGCAATGATGGGACGATCGGGTTATGGCGGGGAAACCTCCGAGACGGGCCGCGACGGCATCCGCTCGCTGTCCCACTGTCGGGAGCCGGTTCCTGGGTCCACTATCGAGGCGCTGTCCACGAGGGGACCGTAAAGCACTCTTTGAATGGGCTGCTCGTGCATACCGAAGAACTCAGTGCCCTTCCGGACCCATGGGTCGCCGTACGGAGTTGGTCGCGAACACATGGAGCTGTCCGTGATCTGCGTGTCGTGGGGCATCCTTCCATTCCAGACCGTGTGACCCTCTCGGCGGCCAGCGACTTACGGGGCTGGTTTCCGTATCACGAGGAGTTGGCCGGTGCAGCTGGTTCTCATTGGGAACATCGTCCCGAGCCAGAGAGTGCTGCCCCCGAGAGTACCGGGTGGATCGTCGGGCATCGGATGGGAATGAGTGATGTCTATTTTGAGAGCTTGCTCTGCTATCAGCGCCCCTTGGATGATGTCGGTTCAGTTGACTATGAGTTCTTCTACAAGCCGGGTGTACTGGAGGTTCACCCGAGCCTAGACCGGCTCGCCTTGATACTGCGTCCGGAAGGAGTGCGCGTCCATTGGGTGACAGACGGTCGATTCGACACCAGCGAGGTCGCTCCCGACAACCTGTTCGACGAGCCAGTCAATCGACGTGGTCCCGCTCAATTGCCGCTCAAGCCCAATGCCTGGAATCAGGTCACACTGGCCGTCAATGGCCAGCAGGTGTCGCTGACTCTCAACGGGCAGTTAGTTTTTGAGAGCCCCTTGGAACCCCACAATCGTCGCACCTTCGGCTTGTTTCACTATGCCGATCAAACCGAGGTCCAGGTGCGGAATGTCGTCCTGCGCGGCAACTGGCCCCAGACGCTGCCTGCGGTCGCGGAGCAAGAACTGGCCGACCCCGTGGTGGCAAAATTGGATGCGGGCCTGCCCATGCTCTCAGCTGTATTCACCCATGACTTCGCGACAGACGGCCTGCCTGCCCAGTATTTCAGTACCGCCGACTCGGATCTGCGAGGCAAACTGACTGTTCGTCCCGATGGCGTACTCCTGGTCCGTCCAGGGGGCGGAGACTGGTTGGACCGAAACATCCGTGTGCCACTCTCCTTGCTCGGAGATTTCGATGTCGAAGTCGCCTTCCAGCAATTAAAACTGCAGAGCGACAAAGATGCCTGCGTGATGCTGGTCATCGAATTACAGGACGAACAGCAGCATCAATGCCGCTTGCTCCGGATTCGCACAGCTGCCCAGCTGCAACAAGTCCAAGCCTCGCTGTCGGTCATTCACCCGGGCGGCGCTCGCTCGTTCTCCTCCGCTTCGATCCAGGAAAACGAAGCACTCGGTGGACGGCTGCGACTGGCTCGACGCGGCACTCTGGCGTACTACCTGTACGCAGAAAATGACTCCCCCACTTATCGTCTCATTGGAACGGAACCTGTCTCGGACAAACCGACCATTTCGGATGGCCTGCTGCTGCATGCTTTGTGCCATGGAAACGGTGAAACGCAAGTGGTCTGGAAGAGCCTGACGCTGCGGGCCGCGCGGATGGCGTTCAAATCGGACTCGATCGACAAATCTCCCTAAGGCGACCGGCCGGAAATCTGTTCCCCGTCAGACGGCGTTTCTGATCGGTTTTCCACCGATCCAGGGATCGGCCTTCGCGCTCAGGCGCTTCGCGCGGAGCGGGCAGTCGGAAAAGGCACTGGCCTATACGACAGCGTGGGTGCGGATTTGTGCGCCAGGCAAGTCGGCAGCTGCCAATTTCTGCCCCCTCTCCCCCACATTCGGTTTGGCCCCCGGAGTGG
>JAYTCW010000530.1:0-5908 GCA_043736295.1 Planctomycetota bacterium
ACCGGCCTCAATCTCAACCGATCAAAATCGAACGATTTGTTCAGGCTCGCCCGTTCCTAACCCGCAGTGTTGGAATCAGAACATCATCCGTGTCACCCAGCCTGAACTATGGAACTTGAGGAAATGGTCGAGCAGGTCCGTCTGAAAGATCACGACCACCGACCTCAATCTCTGGGATCGCGAGGACTTCCTCACACTCTGAGCGAGTCATGAAGTCGTATCGCATATTACGCATCGCTGATTCGGCTCGTATTCGCAATGAGTGACGCATCATTTGTTTCACCTTGATCGGATCGGTCGATTGCAGACGCTCGCGAAGGAAGGCTCGCGAAGTCGGATAACGGCTCAGAAGCCACATCACCTCCCAGCGACGCCCTTTAATCAACTTCGATACCACTCCTTCGACGATCGATTCTTCGACATTCGCTTGCGCAGGTTCTACAGACACCTTTGCCTTGAAGCGGAGGACTTGATTGGCCCACCATTCATCACGCAGCACCACGGGAACCAGATCAAACCGGTTGATCCGAATCAGACTTTCCACACTCGCCGCACAGAGACCGTTGGACATCGGCATCGATTTACACGCATCCAGGCATGTATCGATGTGAGCCTGCGAACACGGAAACTCCCATCGACTCCAGAGGATCGCTTCCAAGAGATCGTGATTCACACAATCCATCGTCGGAATTGAGAAGGTCATCGGACGCCCCATGTTTCCGAGGGCTGATGCATTGCGTACTCGTATCGCCAGTTCCACGTCCCCTCGCTTCGACAGGATGGTGACATGGTTACTCATGAAGAGACGCACGAATGCGAACGAGCTGCTTCTTTCCAGATCCCAGCTTCTGATCACCATATCGTCGTTGAGGGGACTGTCCGATTCCGGGGAAGTCATTTTATTACTTGACCCGACGAAGGTATTCACAATTCTTGGGAATGCAGGGTCCACGCCCAGCAGCGTCGCCTCCACGGCTTTCCCTCCTTCGCTGAGTGGATCTGGGAGGAACTCACCATTCTGCATTCGAGTCACGCTGCCGAGAGCAAAAAACGCTTCCAACGAACTGGGGGATTTGGCCCGCAGAATCGGTTCTGCATTCGCTCCGTGATCAAACCAGTCTTTGAGTCCCGGTTGATCCTTGGGTGGCAACTCTTGGAGGGCGTTCCATTCCTGCATTTGCGGCAGCCTAAAAGGGGGGAACCGCTGACTCGATGTGCCACGTGCCGGGCGACGCAGCTCTCGGATTCTGGTGCCATCGCGCCAGACGCTGGCATGCGAAATCAATGATCCATGTCGTTCGGCATCATCGGGAGTCCGCAGACTGACAATCAGCGTTTCTCCCGCCGAGTTGGAGGCTCGCAATTGCGATAAACCGGTGTCGAATTCGACAGAGTTCCAACCCTCCAGACGTGTCAGCATACCTGCGATACTGGCATCAATCCGACAAGGACCGATCGGGTCTCCGTGAGACATGGAACGGACATTAGCCCATTCCACCTGGACCGCACCCTCTTCCGTGAGAGAGTACTTTTTGTTCAGCATCCTCAGCATCTGTTGATCGTGCCGCAGTGTCGCCGTCATCCTGCCGTGCGTCTCCAGGCTGCGAATACCAGATTCGCTGTAATCCCCGATCAGACGGATCTCCGTGCCGTCAATGTCCAATCCAATCAGCTCGACAGTAAACCCGTCGGGTTCATTCTCTCCTGATCGAAATCTACCTGCCTCACCCAGCAGAGCTTGCAGTATTTGATGTGGGTCGATGCCGTCCTGAGCCAGGGCTTCTTTCAGCGACTGTTCTGGAATATGTGCGGCACCCCATGACGCCCGTGGAGTCAACAACTCACTCAGGCAGAGGGCGCAGAACAAGACAATGGAGTGACAGCGAGAGTTCGACATGATGGCTCACGAAATCGGAGTGACAAACTCAAGGTAATGGAAACGCATATTTGTCCATAGGGCACTTTCAGTGAGGACTCACGAGAAGTTCGAGAACCATCGTCGTCTGTAAAATTGCATCCGGCAATTGTCCATGCGTCCTTCACAGTGGACCTTCGTGTGCGTCACGTTATGCCATCGGCGGTCGCTTCGCATGCCACTCCGTCGCCGCTTCATACATCCTCGCCGCCCGCAGCAACTGTTCTTCGTCAAAGTGCGGGCCGAGGAGTTGCAGGCCGATGGGGAGGCCGGTCTTCGAGAAGCCACAGGGGAGCGAGAGACCGGGGGTGCCCGCGAGGTTGGCGCTGAGGGTGTAGATGTCCTGGAGGTACATGGCCAGTGGGTCGCTGGTCAGTTCGTCGAGCTTAAACGCCGGGGTCGGGGCCACGGGGGAGACGATCAGGTCGACCGACTGGAACGCCGTATCAAAATCTTCGCGGATCAGGCGGCGGACCTTGAGGGCCTTGTTGTAGTACGCGTCGTAGTACCCGGCGGAGAGGGCGTAGGTGCCGAGCATGATCCGGCGTTTGACTTCATCGCCAAACCCCTCGGCTCGTGAGGCGGCGTACATCTCGGCGAGGTTGCCAAACTCGGCAGCCCGGTGCCCGTAGTGGACCCCTTCGAACCGGGCGAGGTTGCTCGATGCTTCGGAGGAGGCCACCATGTAGTACACGGCCACGCAATACTTCGAGCGCGGTAGCGAGATGTCGACCAGCGTGGCCCCCAGCGACTGGTAGACCCGGATTGCCTCGCGGACCGCCTGCTCCACCTCGGGGTCGAGGCCCTCGACGAAGTGTTCTCGCGCGACTCCGATACGCAGTCCACTCAGTGGCTGATCGACGGTCTGACTGTACTGCGGCACTGGCTTATCGACCGAGGTCGAGTCGCGACCATCGTGTCCGGCGATGGCCTCCAACAGCAAGGCCGCTCCATAGACATCCCCCGCGAACGGCCCGATCTGATCCAGCGAACTCGCATACGCCACCAGCCCATACCGCGACACCCGCCCATACGTCGGCTTCATCCCCACAATGCCGCAACACCCCGCGGGTTGGCGAATCGAGCCGCCCGTATCCGACCCCAACGACAAGGGAGCCATCCCCGCTGCCACCGCAGCTGCGGACCCGCCGCTGGACCCGCCGGGAGTTCGCGAGAGATCCCACGGGTTGTGCGTCGGTCCGAAGGCGGAGTTCTCGCACGAAGAACCCATCGCGAACTCGTCGAGGTTCGTACGCCCCAGAAGAACCGCTCCGGCTGCCTTCAGCTGCTCGGCCACATGCGAGTCATACGGCGAGATGAAGTTCTCCAGCATACGGCTGCCGCAGGTGGCAGTGGCTCCTTGGACGCAGATGTTGTCCTTGAGGGCCACGGGGAGACCGGCGAGGAGGCCGACGGGTTGACCGGCTTTGCGGTGGGCATCGATCGCTTCCGCTTGAGCGAGGGCCGAGTCGGCTCCGGTCTGGAGGAACGCTTTCACCTGGCCATCATGGGCGGCGATCTGGTCGAGGCACCGCTGCGTGAGAGCGGTACACGTGACCTCGCCCGAGAGGAGGGACTGGTGGAGTTGGCGGGTGATGGTGGTCATGTCTCTGGAGTCTTGTTCCAAGTCTTTATTGTCGATGCGGATGTCGGGAGGGCGAGGCTCCTGCCGAGCCGCTACTGGGGTTGGATGTCGTTCCTGGCTCGCGGCTCAGCAGGAGCTTCGCCCTCCCTGTCGATCAATGCACTCACCCGGCGTCGAGGATCTGCGGGACGAGGAAGCACCGACCATCCGACTTCGGAGCGTTCGACAACGCCGCCTCGCGCGACAACGACGGAGTCGGCACGTCCTCGCGCAGGACGTTCTCGATCTCCAGCGGATGGGCCAGCGGAGCGACGCCATCCGTGTTGAGTTCGCTCAACATCTCGACATACCCCAACACCTGCCCCAGCTGTTGCGTGAACCGATCGACATCGGCCTCGCTTAACTGGAGCCGGGCCAGCTTGGCGACCTTGCGGACTTGATCGGCGGTGAGTGTTTCGGACATGGGATGACTCAGGAAGGAAATGCAAATGGGAATGTATGAACCGTACTGCGAGCAGTCCACCGTCACCACGAAAGGGCTTTCGGAATGCACCCATCCCGCAAGAGTCAACGGGGATGATTCAAGTTCTACAACACCCAATTCGGCAGTTGAAGCAATTGATACTTGGGTTTTCCTTGACCCACACGAGACTCAAGCAATGTGATGGTTGTTGGTTGATGCAGATGTTGATTGAGCAGGTCTGGATCTTCTATCCCAGGACCAACCCTTCCACGAATGATCTCTCCGCTGGGTGCGTGCTTGAACTCAAACGTTCTCCCCTTCGGAAGAACTCCCTGGAATTCCCCGAAGAAGTCCGATTGGCATTCGTGCAAGTTGTCATGACTCAATCTCTTCACGCTGCGCCTCACTTCACCGACATCTCGAAAGCGGATCGAATCTTTTCCAATCGCCAAGGTGCAAACGGCATCGTGGGTTGCCAAGACCTCAACAAACGCACGAACCGATTCGATGGATCGAGGGCTGATCCCGGAGATGGATTCTGCCAACTCATCATCCGTGCCTTGCACACTCGATTCGAGAAGGCCACGCATGACCTCCAGGGCGCGAGCCGCTGGCGTCTCCTCACCGAACAAATTCCGAGAAGACCGATGTTCCTCCAACTCAAAGCCAAACGATCCAATGGCCGTACTGGTAATCAATAACTGGCATTGTTCACGATTCGGGACCGGCCCGGTCGCAGCCAACGGCCCCTGAAGTGCAGCAGCCACCATTGAGACGGCGTCCGTGAATGCGGATGTCGCACGCGAACCAAACTCCGCGAAAACACCATGACTCCCAACAACGGGACGACCTCGAAATGTCAGTACTGCGCGAACCGGCTGATGCGCTGGCTCCATCTCAGCCAGATGCTTTTCGATCTGTCGCATGCGGGCTTGCGTACTAGCTCGCGTCAGCAGCGCTGTGGCTGGAAGAACAGCCAGTTGCCCCTGTAGAAATCGACGCTCGGATTCAAGCTGCGATTGTTCGTTCATTCTACAGCCTCCTCATTTTCGAGTGTCTTGAGATTCTCAGCAGCCACGGCATCGAATTCGGGATCGAGGTCGACCTGTAGGAACCCTTTCCATTGCATCGACCGTCGATGCGACCAGACACTCGCCCAGTAAGCCGCTTGGGAGATCAGTTGACGACTGGGCAAGTTTAATTCTACGAAGTAATGGTCGACAAGGTATTCCCTTTTCACGACGTCATGATCAAAGATCGCCAAAACCGAGTCATCTACGGCCAATTCCGCCGGTACAGAGGTGAAAGTGACAACATCGATATCGGCAGGAGATCGCTTTTCGATTAGTTCAAAATCCTCCAGGAAACTGCCATCTATCCATTGAAATCCGTCCACAAACCGGTGTTCGTGGAGTGCCTTGCGAAGGTTCAAGAGCCCCTCAAGAATCTCTCGCCGTTTGGGAGAAGTTCCGAATCGCAGGACAATGTCAACCAGCGAAACTTGATACGGTGAACGTTCCGGCCCGACCGGATCGTCCAAATTCACCGGAGGCAACACGCCCGTTGGTGTCCAAGGAGGTATTGCAACGATGGTCATGCACTCTCCTCGACCTTCCGAACACCAATCTAACAGTGCGACTTGCGAGGTCTCCGAAGACCTCGGATGTCTGGTGGACTCATGAGTCTGCGAATCAGGATCGCCCTCGCCAATACCGGGGACGGCGACGATCATGCATCACCGCCACGACGAAGACTCCCGTGGCTTCTTTGTACTCGAAGACAATCCGGTACGGAAATCCAGGCACCCGCCTTGTTCGGATGTCGCCGACTTCGACCGCATGCCCCAAGGGGTCAACACGTATCAATTCCAGTGTCGCTCTCATGGTGCGAAGGAAACGATCCGCCAGATCCTGATCCTGCTTGGCATATCGCTCATCGACAGCTG
>JAYTCW010000531.1:0-2923 GCA_043736295.1 Planctomycetota bacterium
GTGCAGAAGGAGATGGGGCACGCCTGCGAGTGGGAGACCTCCATGATCCTGCGCATCGCTCCGCATCTGGTTCAGCCGCACACCGAGATCGCCCCTGTCCCGTTCGACTATGGGTTTGGCAAAGCCTATCGCGGCTGGACCACCAAGGACCGGACCGTCCCCGGACACATCGGCTCGCCCGCCCAGGCGACAGCTGAGAAGGGGGAGGCCCTGTTTGAGACCTTCACCAGCGGCGTCTGCGGGTTTCTGGAGCAGGTGATCCGCTGGGACGGGGTGTCGTGGGATGCGAAGTGAGGCAGAAGGCTGATGGCCAGAAAGGCAGGTGGCATCGGTCCCCTCTGGCCATCGGCCAAAAGCCAAAAGCTGGCGAAAATAGTCCGCACCCGAAGCGCATCTCATACCGGTCAGAGGCTGAGTTCAGCCTGCGGAGATGGTGGTTCTCAGCGGGTCTACATCGAATCAGGAGTTGGAAATGCGTCGCTTGCTATTGTGTGCATTGGTGTTGTGTCTGGGAATGGGCAGCGTGTCCGCCGAAGACAAGAAGGCCGAAAAGAAGAAGCCAGATCCCGCTGAAGTCTTCAAGAAGAAGGACAGGGACAGCAACGGTTCGCTGACCGTCGAAGAATTCATGGGAAAGAAGACCTCGGAAGATCCTGCCAAGGCCGAGAAAGCCAAGAAGGCATTCGCCGCCAAGGATAAGGACAACGACATGAAATTGACCTTGGAAGAATTCAAGGCCGAGACCGAAAAGAAGAAGAAAGACTAGTGCCTCATCCACACTTAATCACGGGGTAGAGCCGCTTCAGTTTTGTGCGGGCGTCGGTGATCTTGAATTGCCATTCGACGCCGCGTTGCTTGGAGTTGGTCTTGTCGGACCAGGTCTTGATTTCGCTTTGCAGCAACGTCAGTTCGCCCATGCGGCGACCGGTCAGGCATTGGCTCGTCAGGCAACTCAGTTCGCACTCGGCGATGTTCAGCCAGCTGCCGTGTTTGGGGGTGTGGCAGAAGTCGATGCGCTTCACGTAGGCCCGCGCGATGTCGGGGGTGAAGGCTTCGTAGAACGCTCCGATGGTGTGCGTGTTGAGGTTGTCGCAGACCAGCGTGATCTTCGCGCAACCGGCATAGCGCGTGTCGAGCAGGTAGGCCACTTCGATCGCCCAATCGACCTTGGTCCTACGTGGGCGAGCGGTGGCTTGCCGCCAACCCGACAGCGGTTCGGCGAACATAAAAATGCCCGCGGTGCCGTTGCGTTCATACTCATAGTCGACGCGCTTCGCATGCTGCTTTGTCGCGGGTATCGGCACCCTGGTTTCAAGTAACAGCTGCACCGGTTGCTCGTCCATGCACAGCACTGGCTGCGCGGGGTCGTAGGCTTTCGCATAGGTTTCGAGCACGTTTTCCATGTGGGCCACGAACTCGGCGTCCTGATTCGGAGGGATCACCCAATACTCGATCTTGCGCTGCGTCATGCCGTTTATTTTAGCGTCTTACGGACCGTCTCCGGACAGATTGACTCGACCACTTCGAGCACCACCAACTCGTCGGCCAACAACTGCAACGACCATCGGCCATAACCCGCCGGAGGTTGGCCCAAACGCAGCGCAATTAGCTTCGCCTCGGCCACTCCGTCGAGCTTGGGCGGCGTCGGACCGGCCTCCCGCTGCTTGCGTTCCAGAGCCGCCTCGAACCCCTCGGTGACCAGCCGCTTTCGTAAAGTCTCGACCGTCTGCACCCGGCAATCAAACGCCTCTGCGCCCGCTTCACCTTCTGCGATGTCCCCTTCAACCGCTTCACCACATCTTGACACGCCACACGTTCTTCGTCCGTCAACCGGACAATGTACTTCTTGTTCATGAGCACCTCCTTGTGCTCCCCTAGTCTCACAGAATTCGGCCAGCCCTCCGACCCCAGTTCTTAGCGTGGCGGGGGCACTAGCTCTGAATCCCCTCTCGCGAATTCGGAAGGCGAACGAAAAGGCTGATCCACGTCCAAGACGGCGAGCGCTCACTGTTGACGAATTGGGGAAACTGCTACTGGTTGTTCGATGGCGTCCTTTGGCTGAGTACGGTCGGGAAGTTGTGAAGATTGACCAGCACAGCGGACAGCCCATGAAGCGGACGAACTGGATGCGAGCGGAACTGACATTCGAGGGGCTACACGATGCGGCAGAGCGGAGCAGAATTGCCTTGGTGGACAATCCCGGACTGGTCGATGAACTTGATCGACTGGGGCGTGAACGTGCCTTGATTGTCAAGACGTTGGCTCTGACGGGACTACGGCAGGGTGAACTGGCATCACTGACGGTCGGGCAACTGGTTCTCGATGGCTCGATGCCATATCTGGCGTTGAACGCAGCCGATGAGAAGAACCGGAAAGGTTCGTCGATCCGCCTGCGTCGCGAACTGACAGAAAACCTGTCTGCCTGGGTGGCTGGTCGGGATGCCTCACAGAAGTTGTTTACGGTGCCGTCAAAGTTCGTCAAGGTACTCAACCGGGACATGAAAGCGGCTAGAATCCCGAAGCGGGACGAGCGGGGCCGGACGGTCGATGTTTACAGCTTGAGACACACATTCGGAACCATGCTTTCCACAAGCGGAGTTTCTCCCCGAACGGCTCAAGCGGCCATGCGGCATAGCTCCATTGACCTGACGATGAACACGTATACCGATCCGATGATGCTCGACGTGCAAGGGGCAGTGGAATCCCTACCTGAACTTTCCTTGCTTGCACCAACGCTTGCACCAGATGCTGGCCAAACAGTGCCCAATCTGTCATTTCCTGTCATCTCGACAACAAATCCAGACATGGCCGAGAGTGTTGAGAAACTAGATGACCGTTTCACAAGTCTCTCCGCAAGGGCATGGTGGTGGGGTGTTGGATGGCTTTTTGCGGTAGGGGCGGGGTGGGTAGAGGAGGCGTTCGA
>JAYTCW010000532.1:0-19418 GCA_043736295.1 Planctomycetota bacterium
TTATGGCGGGGGGTTAACCACGACACTCTCACGAGAGCCGAAATCGCGATCACTCGAACTCCCGTTCCCCACACCGTTCGTCATCCCTTCCGAGGCCGACCGCATTCGCTTCGAGAACCAGTCATTGACCGCGTTTGTAAAAATGCGACGGTGGCAACGATTCTCGGAGTTCTGCCGAAGTCCCGATCGCGGAATGTCGATTCCAGAGATAGCCGGTAGTCCCGACACAGGTTGGCTCATGGGTTCACGGAACCTGCGAGTGATCCATCGGAGCTAACGAGGCAACACCGGACACGATGTCCGGTCTGAGCGACCACGGAGAAGTCCATGAGCATCAAGGCCACCGCTGAAGACGTCCAGCAGTACTGGCTCGATTACCGGGCCCAGCCGACTGAAGAGCTGCGGAACCGTCTCATCGAAAACTACTTCCAACTCGTGAAGTTCAACGCCGAACGAGTCTGGCAAAAGCTTCCGGATGGGGTCGATCTGAACGATCTGATCTCCGCTGGGGTCTTCGGTCTGATGGACGCGATCGATGCGTTCGACCTTGATCGTGGGGTCAAGTTCGAGACTTACTGCGTGCCGCGTATTCGTGGAGCCATGCTCGACGAACTGCGGACAATGGACTGGGTGCCGCGCCTCGTCCGCAGCAAGGCCAGCAAGCTCGAAGCGGCACGCAAGGAGATTGAGGCTCAAACTGGTCGCCAACCGACCGAGATCGAGCTCGCCAGCAAGCTGCAGATCACGCTGGAAGAGTTCGACAAGATGAAGGCGGAGGCGAGTGCCGTCTCCCTCGTCAGTCTCAATAAGAAGTGGTACGAGACCGACAGCTACAAAGACGTTCGCGAGATCGACGTCATCGAAGACTCGAAGGGGGAAGACCCCACGACCGGCATCCAGAAAAAGGATGTCATGAAGCTCGTGACGAAGGGCCTGAACCGCAACGAACGGCTGATCATCATCCTCTATTACTATGAGGAACTGACGATGAAGGACATCGGCCAGACCCTCGGTCTGTCGGAGTCGCGAGTCAGCCAGATGCACAGCAGCATTGTGGCGAGACTCAAGGATCAACTGGGCCGCCGTCGACCCGAGTTCGACTGAGGCCGTAGAACGGAATTCATTCCGTTCGCTGTCGGATGGGCACATTCTGTGAGCGGCACGGCGCTAGCCGCCGGTTCTTAGGTGAACGGTCAGACTTGACTGACCGGTGGCACGGGCGTCCCGCCCGTGATTCCTAGAAAATACGCCTGGGCGAGACGCCCAGGCCACTGTCAATTAATTCTAACTCCTCGCCTTATAACCGTCGTCCATCTCAGAACCGTGTTCTGGTGGGAGAACGGTCAGGGGAACCGGCGGCTAGCGCCGTGCCGCTCACTCCCAGATGAGCCGAGAACGGAATGAATTCCGTTCTACAGAACCCGTGACGTATCACGTCGGCTGGGCTCTCCCAGGCGGGCGTCGGACTGCCAGGAGGAATCCTCTTCCTCACCGGCCAGGACTGGGGCACATTTGCTGCCATCGTGCAGCGTGTAGCAAACGCCTGCCTCGTGCAGGAAGAATTGCCGGAACCAGACCATATTGGCGACGCGTTCCGTCGGCTGGTACAGCCGCACCTCAATGCCCGACTCGAACCAGTCGAAGAGCATCCCGAAGAACCCGCTCGGGACATGCTTTACATACTGCATGTTAATTCCGATACAGCGTTCTCCCTCGTTCCGAATCATCGAAATCAAAGTATCCCGGATGAGAGACAGGTCCGCTCCGTCCCAGATCTCCATCTCTCCGATGTCCAGCACGACGGTCTGTGCGTCCTGACGAACGGTGAGACCATGAATGTATTTGCGTTCGGCCATGATGCGTTGCCTGCGAGTGGGGGAGAGGTCCGTCGCGGAAGGGCCACGGTGTCGACTCGTGCCAAGAAGCATTGGCATCCCGCGCGCCCATTTTCCTGAGCATTGCCATCGAATTGCCACAAGACGTGATAGTGCCGGGTGATACAACCAACCACAGCGTGGAATGCTCGCATCCAGGATTGATGCCGTTTCTCGACATCAGATGGACCGTGTGGCTTCCGGGCAACATCCCATGACTCCAAAAATCCTCTGGCTGACCGCTGATGGCTGATGGCTGATCGCTCTCTCCCTTCAGCCCGCTCGCCTTCCCCCCTAGAATCCGTGCTTCACCGACCGCAGTCCCCGATTGCCAGATTCCCATGAAAACCGACGAACTCCGCGAAAAGTACCTCTCGTTCTTTCAGTCGAAGGGGTGCGTCCGCCGTCCGAGTGATGTGCTGGTGCCGCGCGCGGACAAGACGGTGCTGTTCACTCCGGCTGGGATGAACCAGTTCAAGAACCAGTTTCTGGGCATCGGGCCGATCGACTTCACAGCTGCGACGACCTGCCAGAAGTGCGTCCGGACCGGCGACATTGGCAACGTCGGGGTGACCACTCGGCACCACACATTCTTCGAGATGCTGGGGAACTTCTCGTTTGGCGGGTACTTCAAGAAGGAGGCGATCCACTGGGCGTGGGAGTTCCTGACCTCGAAGCAGTGGCTGGGACTGGAGAAGGACCGGCTGACGGTGACGGTGTACCTGGATGATGATGAGGCGTTCAACATCTGGAACAAGGAGATCGGCCTCGATCCGAGCCGCATCTCGCGGCTCGATGAAGCCGAAAACTTCTGGCCTGCATCTGCCCCTTCACAAGGTCCGGACGGCGTCTGCGGTCCATGCAGCGAGATCTACTACCTGACCCCCGGTGCCAAGGAACCGGTCGAGATCTGGAACCTGGTCTTCACGCAGTACAACCGCGTGGGTGGCCCGCCGAACAATCTCCATCCGCTGCCCAAGAAGAACATCGACACCGGCATGGGGCTGGAGCGAACCGCTAGCGTGATGCAGGGTGTGCTAAGCAACTTCGAGATCGACTCGCTGAAGCCGCTCTGTATCGCAGCGGGTGATGCCGTCGGTGTGAAGTACGAGTACGCGGGCCAGTCGGGCCGCGCGATGCGCCGCATCGCCGACCATGTGCGGGCGTGTACGTTCGCGATCCACGAAGGGGTCGCGCCCGGAGCCAACGGAGCCGAGTACATTATCCGGCTGCTACTGCGGCGGGCACTGCTGGAAGGGTATCTGCTGGGCAAGCAGGAGCCGTTCCTGCACACGCTGGTGCCGACGGTGATTAACCTCATGAAGGGCCCGTATCCCGACATCATGCAGACCGAACGCAGCGTGGTGAACACGATCCGCGATGAGGAGTCGACGTTCCTCGCCACCATCGATCGGGGCCTGTCGAAGTTCGATAAGCTCGTCGAGAAGGTCCGTCAGGACGGCGGCTCAGTGCTTCCCGGTGAGGCAGTGTTCGACCTCCATCAGACGGATGGATTCGTCTTCGACCTGACCACCGCACTCGCAGCTGACCGCGAAATGACAGTCGACACCAGCGGCTTCAAGGTGGCCGAAGAGGACCATAAGAAGAAGAGCGGGCAAGGGTCGTGGGGCGTCATGTCAGCTGGGCCGCTGGACAAGATTCAGCAGGAGGTTGGCGACACGAAGTTCCTCGCGTATGAGGCCGCCGAGTCGACCGCCCGAGTGGTGGGCATTCTGGAAGTCCACGATGGATCGCTCGAACGCGTGACCGAACTCCACCAGTTCGGAGTCACGGCTCAAGTCATCCTCGATCAGTCCCCGTTCTACGGCGAGTCGGGCGGACAAGTCGGTGACAGCGGCTTGCTGAGCGGACAGGGCCAGTTCGAGGTCAGCGACTGCCAGAAGCATGCGGGCCTACTCGTGCATACCGGCATCCTAAAGTCAGGTTCGATCAAGGTCGGCGACACCGTCAAAGCCGCCGTTGATCCGGTCCGCCGCGCTGGCATCCGCCGCGCTCACTCGGCCACGCACATTCTGCATCACGCCCTGCACCAGGTCATCGGCCACCACGCCACGCAGCGCGGGTCGAAGGTCGACAACGATCAGCTGCGGTTCGACTTCTCGCATGGGGCGGCGATGACGCCGGATGAGCTACTCCAAGTCGAGAAGATCATCAACGAGAAGATCGTCGAAGGGGCTGCGGTCTCGATCAACTTTATGAAGATCGAGGAGGCCAAAGCCTCCGGAGCAATGGCCTTGTTTGGCGAGAAGTATCCCGACATCGTTCGCATGGTCTCGATGGGCGACTTCAGTAAAGAACTCTGCGGCGGCATCCACTTGGCCAGCACCGGGCAAGTCGGATTGTGCCGGGTCATCGCCGAAGAGCCGATCTCCGCCGGGGTCCGCCGGATCACCGCTCTGACCGGCGAGAGAGCCATCGACAGCGTCCGCGAGCAGGACTCGCTCCTCAAGCAACTCGGCACCGCCCTCAAGTCGCCGCAGCGCGAGATCCCCGGTCGCGTGAGTGCGATGCAGGACGAGATCCGCGCGCTCAAGCAAGAGATCGCGATCTACAGCAAAGCCGCTGTCGCTCAGAACGCTGTGAAGCTTCTCGCCAATGCCGAGACGGTAGGCAGCTCGAAGCTGATCTGCCAGAAGCTCGACAAGGTCGACCGCGACCAACTGCGGCTCTATGCCAACGAACTGATCGCGAACGGCGGGACCGTGGCCATCCTGCTCGGAGCAGTCATCGAAGACAAGGTCGCCTTCATCGCCGCCGTCAGCAAGGATCAACTCAAGAAAGCCAAAGCCGGCGACTGCGTCAAAGCCGCAGCCGCAGTGGCGGGCGGCGGCGGAGGCGGCAAGCCCGACATGGCCGAAGCCGGAGGCCGCATACCGGAGAAGCTGGACGAGGCCCTGGCGGCAGGCCGGGCTTACCTCGTCGGAGCGCTGGGATAGTTCCGGGGGGCTGGCGAAAGACGAAGCGATCAGCTACTTTCGAAGTAACGACTGGAGTTTCGGACCTATGGATTCTGGAGGCTGATCGAGATGACGACCGTCACCTCTCGTGCGGACTTTGAGCAACTGATGGACCTCCGAATGCGAGAGGCCAAGCTGTTGCTCGACTCAAAAAACTGGGATGGATCTTATTACCTCGCTGGCTATGCGGTGGAGTTCGCGCTGAAGGTTCGCATCATCTCCCGGCTCATGCAGTCTGACAGTTGTCCTGACAAAGATTTCGTCGGAACATTTTATCAGCACAATTTGGCCAAACTACGCAAATTGGCTGAACTCGATGTGGAGATGTCCGACGATCCCGCCGTCAACGTCCAGTGGAGTATCGTGCAGGACTGGAGTGAACAGCGTCGATACGAGATCGGGAAATCGGAGCAGGATGCCACTGACATGTACGAAGCCATCGAGAAGGAGGTGTTGCCATGGATCAAGTCGCGCTGGTAGAAGAACAGATTGCCGATGGTCGACGATTCGTCGAACGCTTCGCCGCCGACGGCAACACCGTTCAGGCTGCGTTTTGGGTCAAGACCGCTGAGGAAGGGGATTGGTTCCTCTATGTCGTCACGGACATCTACGATAGCGACGGCCCAGCTGCCGCTTATCGATCAGTGCATCGATCCCTCGGAAGGCTCAACAACTCTTGGGTCTCTAGTTCCGAAATCAAGGTAATCGGACCGAGGAATCCCATTGCCAAAGATGCAATAGCGGTGATGGCTCGATTTGCGGGACGGTGGGCGACTTGGTACGGTGGGAAGTCACTTGGGTCGATGTTAGTTGAACAAACCTATCTCTACCCTAGTCATATCTTCACGTTCTCACAGGCAAATCCGATGACGACTGAGGACATCAGCCGAAAGCTCATTGAGTCAATGAACCGTGGGGGTGTGCGGCACCACGTGGGCCTCAAGGATGGGACATCATTTGAAGGCTCTCCGATCTCATTGGACATCGGTCCAACTCGGTCAGTTGAAGTCTCATTCATTGAAGACGGTGCTGCAGCGCCTCGTGTGATTCGGTTGGATGAAATCGACTCGATCGGTTGAAACCACTCACGGCGGCGGCTGGCCCGATGTGTTCCGCCTCCGTGAGCGGCCCGGCGAGCGCGTGCCGCTCACCGTTTGTGACAATCTCATTATTGTGTTGCGAGCCGGTGGCGCAGAACGGTAGCATGGCCGAGTCGGACCGTCCCGCCCGTATCGGCACCCACCGACGGATGATGCAGTCCACCACTTCCAGACTCGTTCAGGGGGCACACCATGATGACACGACTGCGATCCCACAACTCCTGGTACTGCTTGCTCGGGATGACGCTGTTCGTTCAGGCGGTCTGCGGTTTCTCCTCCGCATCGGCGGCGACTGACGAAGAGACGTTCACGGCCTTGGATTTGAATCAAGACGGCGTGCTGTCGGGTCTCGAGGTGACGATTGCTCTTCCGTTCGATGCCGACAAGGACGGAGAGGTGACGAAGGACGAGTATCTCGCCGGGAGTCAGCTGGCACGTCAACAGTTTCTGGCCCTGGACGACGATGCGTTGTTCAAGGAGCGAGACTCAAACGAGGACGACACACTGTCCGGCAAAGAGACCTCGGGCTTTCAGCAGTACGACGCGGACAATGATACTGAGGTGACGCGAGCGGAATTCGAGACCGGTCGGGCGACTGATCGGGCCCAGCAAGCGGGCCCCAGCCCGGAAGAACTGGCTCGCCAGGCTCAGGAGAAGTTTCAACAACTCGACATCAACGTCGATGGAAGACTTTCTGGAAAGGAGCTGGCCGGTTACGAGAACCTCGATGCGAATGGCGACCGTCGAGTGAGTGAGAAAGAATTCCTGGCGGGCTTCGTTCCGGTGCCGCCCGCAGAACCCGGCGCCGCCGCCCCGCCGCCAATTGTGTTCCTGAAGATGATTCAGAGCGGCGATCCCTCCGCGTTCCTCAAAATGTCCGACCCCGAGTTCGCACAGGATATCGATTCACCGGTTCTGGCGTTTGTACTCAAGGACTTGGCCAACGCGCTGGGGGCTTTCGATCCTGCGGCCCAGGAGGTTCCGAAACAAGAAGAACAAACGGTTGTCGAGGGCCAACCCCCTTACACGTTCTTTACCGGCCCGTTGAAGTTCAAAGATGGCACAGCTGATGGATCACTGGTCGTGGCCCAAAACCGGATCATGGGGTTTCAGATCCAGTCTCCCGTTCTCGATACCGTGACCGATCGTCTGTATCTGGCCCTCATGGATGACAAAGTGTTCGGGAAGTCGACCGCCGAATTCTACACGCCACGCTGCGAAGCGTTCGTGCGTCTCGTTCTCAAGGGCGGAGACGAGAAAGCTTTCGCCACGTTCCACCCGGAAGTCCAGAAGCAGGTTGGCCGGGAAGCGTTCCAAAATGTCTTCGAGACCTTCCGCACAAATTGCGGCAGCTTCAAGGGCTTCGAGCTGGAGAGCATGCGTGTCGAATTTGACGCGAACATGAAGGGTGAGTCTTACCAGCTGGGGCATTTCGTCCGAGGATCGAAAGAGAACTATATGGCGACAACGACATTTCAGTTCATCGGCCTGAAGGCGCACTTCACGGGATTTGCGGTGAAGCCCGCCACAGAGGAGGAATCGAATCGTCCTCCCGCGCCCAGCAATGTGGGCGGATTCACCTGGGTCAAAGTGCCCGCTGTGGCAGAGGGCATCACCTTCGAAATGCCCGGCCAGCCCGAGCGGACCCAGGACGGGCAAACGAAGCGAGTCACCTACAACTATGAACCGGCGGACAAGTTGTCGATCTGGAATGTCTTCATCGATACCGCCGAAGACAACCTCGAAGAACGGGCGAAGGAGTTGTTTGATTACATGGAGAAGGCCGTCGTGACCAATACCGAGGGGGAACTGGTCGATTCCGATGAGGCGAATGCGGGAAATCATCCCGGCCGGATTCATTGCGTGAAGGTGAAAACCGGAGTCTTCGTCGTTGAGCGGATCGTGATTGTGGGATCCCGGATTTATCACTTTCAGGTGACGACTTCGGAGCAAGACAAGACCGCCCGGGAAGCGGTCGTCAATCACTTCTTCGATTCGGTCGAGGTGTTGGAAACGGACGACGATGTCCCCGCCGCCCCCACCCCACCCCCGTCCGTCGCACCTCCGGAACCGCCTGGCGGTTCACCGAAGCGTCCATTGCCCAAGCCCCCGCTGCCGTAACTCGGTCCCTCCGACGAGAGAATCCAACTCCCACTCGTGGTCGTTCTCCACGACGGAAACAGGGTTACTGACCGTGAGCAACTTTTCGCGATCCGCCGGACCGGCAATGCGAGTCTCCCTAGAACATCCATGAGACTGACATGACTCGAATGATCTGCTGGCTCGTCGCCCTCTGCTTGCTCGGGGGAATTCCGTTGAGGGCCGAGGAGGCTAAAGACCCGCTGGAGTTGTTTGCCGGTGAGTTCGTGGCGATCACACCGGGGCAGGGAGCCTTTCGCACCACCTTCGCGATGGGGGCAGCTGACGAAGCCACTAGCCAGCCAGTTCATGACGTGAAGTTGACCCGATCATTCCACATGGCGAAGTATGAGGTGCCTCAAAACCTGTATCAGCAGGTGATGGGGGGCAATCCGAGCAAGTGGAAAGGGCCGCGCAACTCGGTCGAGATGCTCACTCCCGCGGAGGCCACCGAGTTCTGCGATAAGGTCACGAAGTTGCTCCAGGATCGGAAGCTCATCGCCGCGAACGAAGAAATCCGTCTCCCCACCGAGATCGAATGGGAGTACTGCTGTCGTGCGGGCACCACGACACGCTACAGCTTTGGAGATAAGGCTCAAGCGGAAGGGGACAAGGAGCCCAAAGCCACACTCCTCGACAAGTACGGCTGGCACCACGGCAATGCCGCGGGGAATGATCCGCCGGTCGGGGCACTGGCTCCCAATCCGTGGGGGCTGTACGACATGCACGGGTATCTGTCGGAGATCTGTAGCGACCCCTGGACGCCCGACTATGCAGTGGTGGCAAAGGCCGATGCGGAGGGCGCGGTTGTGATGCGCAGCGGGTCTTGGAAAGACACGCATCCGCAGCTGACGAGTGCCTCGCGGAAGAAGTTCGCCCAGGACGGGAAAGACGATGCGGTCGGGTTTCGGTGTGTGAAGGCGGCGGTGGTCAAGCCGTAGCTGCGTTCGCCAGAACACGGGCGAATGCACGCCCGCGTGTGAGCATCAGTATTGCAGGCAGTGGTGTGTCTCTGCCCCCTCTCCCCACTGGCGGCGCGGCTTGAGGAGTGGGCTTGACTGTGGGGAGAGGGCCGGGGTGAGGGGTACAGAGCGGGCGATGTGGCCCCCTCACCCCAGCCCTCTCCCTCGCAACACGCACAAGGCGAAAGCCACATCGATCGCGGGGGAGAGGGGGCAGAATCTCACGGCTGCCAGTTTTTTCGATGCCCCCCACCCGCGTGATCCTTTCGAACTGTCACCCATGACCGCATCCGATCCCTCCCCGAAGACCTACCGCGCCCGCTGGGTGTGGAGCGATGGTCGCTGGCTGGAGGGTGGGCGAGTCACGGTGGTTGGTCGGCAGATCATCGCAGTCGGGACTGATCGCCAGCCCAACGAGATCGACCTCGGCGACCGCGTAATTCTGCCCGGTCTGGTGAATGCACACACTCACCTGGAGTTCAGCGGTCTCTCGGTCCCGTTGCCGTACGAGACGACATTCGCCAGTTGGATTTGTAACGTCGTCCAGTGGAGGCGCGGACAGACGGACGCCTCCGCGAAGGAGGCGATTGAACTCGGACTCGCCGAGTCCGCCCGAGCGGGGGTGACGACGCTGGGAGAGATTTCCACTCGATACTGGGATGCTCCCACCGCACTCGATGCCACCGAAGTCGACCTCTCCGGTCAGACAGCGACGAACCCGCAGCTGGTCGTGTTCGATGAAATTCTCGGCTTGAAGCCGGAGGCCGTTCAACCTCAGATGGCGGATGCCTGTCGGCATTTGATGGTCGGAGCCACGCGACCGGGGGAGGGCGAAGCTCCTGCTGAGCCGCGTTCGAGTGGCGACGTTGCCTCACCGTCGCGGCTCGGCGAGAGCCTCGCCCTCCCGGCGAGTGACTGGCAACCCCGCTGGACCGCTGGCCTCAGCCCCCACGCCCCCTACAGCGTCGGCGGCGAACTCTTCGCGGAAGTTGTCCGTCTCTCGATGGCGGGAGACGTTCCGGTCGCGATGCACCTCGCGGAAACTCAGGAGGAGTTAGAACTCCTCGCCGCCGGAACTGGCCCACTCGCAGAACTCTTCAGTGAGTGGGGTCTGTGGACGCCGGGACAGCGTGCAGCGTTCCAGTCACCGCTAGAAGCCCTGCAACAACTCTCCGTCCTGCCGCGCGTGCTGGTGATTCACGGGAACTATCTCACGCCGGATGAGTTGGATTTCCTAGCCGGGAAAGACCAGTTCAGCGTTGTCTTCTGCCCGCGAACCCACAGCTACTTCCAGCACGAGCCCTACCCACTCGCGGCATTACTAAAACGAGGCATCCGCGTGGCTCTCGGCACCGACAGCCGCGCGAGCAACCCCGACCTGAACCTGCTCGCAGAGGTCCAGCATGTCGCGCAGCTCCATCCGGAGATCGCTCCCTGCACCCTCTTGGAGATGGCCACTCGCCACGGGGCAGGGGCACTCGGATTCGGAGAGACCATCGGCCAGATCGCACCGGGGATGCGAGCCGACTTCTGTGTTCTACCGATGCGGCCTGATCTCCGCGATCCATTCGAGGCCGTACTCAGCGCTTAAATGCCTCCCGACAGAAGCGAAAGTACCCATCCATGCGGCGAACGAGGCTTTGTCGGCATTCCCTTCGATCTAGTGATTTTGGTGTTTGAACCAGCGGAGGGCGGCGGCGATCAGCTCGCCGATTTCGCTCGGCCATGACCGCAATCCACAGCGACCCGTTGCGGCCTTTTCCGAAGGTGCTGAAGACGCGTTTGGATCGCCATTCGAGGCTGCCGGAGTCCTCGCAGGTCCAGGTTCCCTCAGAACGAACCCGCATCGTCAGACTCGGCCTGCCTGCTCACCCACGAGAATTGCTTTCGGTGAGGTGAGGAGGCGATGAGAACGGTGGTGCCACCACGATTGGCGATCTGGTCAACCGCTGGTGGGATCAGAAGAATGCCCCTCTGAAGGCGAATGACGCCCTGCCCATGCTCTCGCTCCTTGTCCACTCCCCCGGTACGATCATCTCTCTCCATTGCTGTTTCCACTCACCTCCCAGGAGTTTCGATGTCACGAGTTCTGACACTGCTCGTAGCAAGCATTCTCTGCCTTCTCCCGAACACGACGATCTCAGCTGCGGACCGCCCCAACATTCTCTGGATATCCAGTGAGGACAACGGACCGCATCTGGGCTGCTATGGCGATCCGGATGCGGAGACGTCGAACCTGGATGCTCTCGCCCAGCGGTCGGTGATCTACCTCAACTGTTGGTCGAATGCTCCGGTCTGTGCCCCGGCCCGCACGACGATCATCACGGGGATGTTCTGCCCGAGTACCGGCAGTGAACATATGCGGAGCGAGGTGCCGCTGCCCGCCGGAATGAGGATGTTTCCGCAATACCTGCGCGAGGTGGGGTACTACTGCACGAACAATGCGAAAGAGGACTACAATCTCACCCAGCCCGGAAAGGTCTGGGATGAATCGAGCAACAAGGCCCACTGGCGCAAGCGTCCCGACGGGCAGCCGTTCTTCGCGGTCTTCAACTTCACGACCACGCATGAGAGTCAGGTCCGTCAGCGACCGCACAAATTCGTGCATGACCCGGCCCAGGTCCACGTCCCCGGCTACCACCCCGACCTCCCCGAGGTCCGCCAGGCGTGGGCGCAGTACCACGACCAGATGACCATCATGGACGGGCAGGTTGGCCAGAAGCTCGCGGAGTTGAAGGCGGACGGACTCGATGAGGAGACGGTCGTCGTCTACTTCGGCGACCACGGGCCAGGTCTGCCGAGGTGCAAGCGGTCGCCCTGCAACAGCGGGCTGCGGGTGCCGTTGATTGTGCATGTGCCGCAGAAGTTTCGCTCGCTCGCCCCCGAGGAATACGCACCGGGTGGCCAGCTCGACCGGCTGGTGTCGTTCGTTGATCTGGCTCCGACGATGTTGAGTCTGGCCGGAATCGAACCGCCGCAGACGATGCAGGGCCGGGCCTTTGCGGGGCCGCACATGGCCCCCCCGCGCGAGTCCCTCTTCGGCTACCGCTCGCGCATGGACGAGCGACTCGATCTCACCCGGTCGATCCGCAACGAACGGTTCGTCTACGTCCGCAATTTCATGCCGCACAAGACAGCGGGGCAGTACCAAGAGTACATGTACGAGACGCCGATGATGCTGGCGTGGAAGAAGGCAAACGACGCTGGAACCCTCGCCCCCGAGCACGCGAGGTTCTTCGAGCCAGATGCCCCCGAAGAGCTGTACGACCTCACGAGTGACCCCGCTGAGGTCCACAACCTCGCCAGCGATCCGCAGCATACGGATGTCCTGCGGAAGATGCGACGCGGACTGCACAACCTCCAGCTGGAAATCGGCGATGTCGACATGCTGCCCGAGGCTGAGATGTACCGCCGGTTTGCAAGGAGTTCTCCGTATGAGTTGGGCCACGACGCGAGCCGATTGCGTATCGACCATGTGCTGGCCGTCGCGGAACTGGCGAGTGACGTGAATGTTCGAAGCTGGAACCAGTTCCCTCAACTGCTCCAGCACCCCGAGCCGGGCGTGCGGTATTGGGCCGCGATGGGACTGATGCTGCGCGGTCGCGAAGCGGTCGCCGGGCACGTGCCCGTGCTGATTGCGAGGCTCGATGATGAGTCCCCCGCTGTGCGCGTCATGGCCGCCGAGGCGCTACTGCGAACGGGGTTCACTTCAGAGAAGAAGCCCATCGAAGTTCTTGCCGAGTCCAGTGCCGATGGCCCTGCGCCGCCTGCGTTGGCAATCCAGGTCCTGAACGCCATCGACGACCTCGGACCGGTCGGACGAGAAGTGTTCCAATCACTCCCCCAGGACGACGACAGCCAGCCCGAGAAGTCCCGCAATCACGGGGACTACCGCAAGCGGTTGATGAGACGGATTCAAGAGCAGAAGCCATGAACGTGTCGGACATTCAGCAACTCGGGTCGGTCAGTTCACGTCTTGGTCAGAAGGCTCCTCCTCGAACATGTTGTGAATCCGTCTCCCGTTCGCACAGACCGGAATGTTTGTGCCACTCCGCAGTCGTGCAGACATACCTCTCTGCCTTGCCTGCATACCCATTGTGATCATTGCCCCCCAGTTCGACTTTTGCAGATTTCGCTGGCCAAGGCCACCATGTTTTCAGGAGTTGTTGGACTTTCCGAGACCCTGGCCCGGTAGGTGCCCGTGCGGAAATGGTTTGTCTGAGGCACAAGCGGCGCAGTCCTAGGAACTCGCCCTCGCAGGGCCCCACGTGCCGCCATTTGAATCCGCACGACGGGCGATCAGCGGGCCTCAAACATCGTCCTGCATTCTCGTCCCACGCTTCAGCACCAAGCGTCTGCGAGGGAGTAGGTGTCGGCTCGTGGGGTCTTGATGGGGCATGGGGGTTCAAGGCTGCGCGCCCTGGACCTTCGAGTTAGCCCTTGTGGGGAATCGCCACGGCACTCCTTCAGAAGTTTGGTCGCTCAACCCTCAATCCTCAACCCATCCAGCTGCTCCAACGGCAGCTTTGACAGGTAATCCCACGTATAGATCCCCGTATCGTGCCCGTCTGACCAGCTGATCTTGAGGGCATAGTTGCCGCTGTACTTCATCGCTGCGGGTGCGACATCCTCGGGGACCGCCAAGGGGTTCACGATCCGCTCCCCGGTCATTTCATCCACGCAGGCGGCGCACGGGCACAACAGCCGCAAATCGCGAAACGCGATCCGCACTTGCGGAGCAGCGGGCCACTCGATCTCGAACAGCTGTTGTTCGCGGATGGCACGCAGGGAAGTGGGAACGGTCGAGGTCATGGGGAGGCCCAAGAAGGGAGTGTGGTGGAGCATGCTAGCCCGCGCGTTCGGCAACCTCAATCGGGAGTCACTTCTCACTCCCGTTTCGGCACGCTCAGGGATACACTCCACACCAGACCAAATCTCTCCACACGGTGAACGGATGCCATGTCGGTCTCCACGGATGTCGCCCCGCGAATTCAACAACTCTCCGCCAGCGTGATCAACAAGATCGCAGCTGGAGAGGTCATCGAACGTCCGGCGAGTGTGATTAAGGAGTTGTTGGAGAACTCGATCGACGCCCTGGCGACCCGCATCGAGGTCGAGATCCAGCGAGGCGGGGCCGACCTGATCCGCATCGTCGACGATGGCGAAGGCATCCACCCGGACGACCTCCCCCTCGCCGTCGCAGCCCATGCGACGAGCAAGCTGCGGAGTGCAGATGATTTGTTTCATGTGCGGTCGATGGGGTTCCGCGGTGAGGCGCTGGCCTCGATCGCCGAAATCTCGCGGCTGCGGATTCGCTCGCGGCAGGCCGACTCCGACATCGGCACCGAACTCAGTGTCGAGGGCGGCGAAATGCAACCGCTCGTCCCCTGCGGTTGTCCGGTCGGCACGTCGATCGAGGTCCGCGAGCTGTTTTATACGACGCCGGTGCGGCGGAAGTTCCTTAAGAACGCCTCGACCGAATTCGGCCACATCTCGGAGCAGTTCACGCGTATCGCACTGGCGAACCCGAACCTGCATCTGACGCTCAAGCACAACGACCGCGTGGTCTACGATCTCCCCGCCACGCAACAACTCCAAGAGCGGTTGGAGTTGTTCTATGGAGCGGAGCTGGCGCAGGATCTGATCCCGGTCGAGATGCACCGCGACGGCAACCGCGTGTGGGGCTTCGTCGGCCACCCCAAGCAGTCGCGAACGACCCGCAAGCACCAGTATCTGTTTCTTAATGGCCGCTGGATTCAAGACCGCTCGCTGCAACATGCTCTCAATGAGGGGTATCGCGGGCTGTTGATGGTCGGACGACAACCGGTGGCGTTTCTGTTCCTGGAAGTGCCCCCCGACAGCGTCGATGTCAACGTCCATCCGACCAAGTCCGAGGTGCGGTTCCTCGACCCCAGTGCCCTGTTCCGGCTGGTGCTGTCGGCGATCCGCTCCAAGTTCCTGGGCATGGACCTGGGCGGTGTCCTCGATGCCAACCGCCTCGTCCCCAATGCCCAACTCGGCAGCTCCCTCGAACAGGCCCCCGTCCACGACCTCAGCTTCGACGAACACGAAGCCACCTCAGCTGTGGCTCCGCAGTGGAGAGCGGAGGAGGAGTTGTCGAACTGGGCCCAGACTCAGCTGTCGGATTGGAGGCCAACGTCCGACCGACCCGCTCCGGTCGAGAGCAGCTATGCCTTGCGCGCGGAGTCGTCGCCGTCGTTCCCCGAGGAGCCGCACGCCGATCAGGATCTCCCGTCGACCGATATCACCGGCTCGCTCAACCCGTGGCTCGATCGCGCGGCCCTCCCGCCACCGACCACCCAGTTCCGTCCGTACCCCGGCGGACCCGCGCCAATCGCCAGCCGCATCCTGGCCGCTCCGGCCCCGCCCCCAGCTGCCACACTGCGAGCTGCCGAACTCCCCACCACCGGAGCGGCGTCCGAAGTCCGGGCCATGCAGGTCCACGACTGTTACCTCGTCATCGAGACCCCGGACGGCGTCCACATCATCGACCAGCACGCCCTCCACGAACGGATTATGTACGAACAGCTGAGGCGGCGGATCCTCAGCGGCAGTGCGGAGGTCCAGCGGCTGCTGGTGCCGATCCCGATCGAGCTGACCCCGCGCGAAGCAGCGATCGCTCTCGACAATGCGGAGCTACTGGCTGAACTCGGCCTGCTCGTGCAAGACTTCGGCGGCAACACAGTCGCCCTCAGCGGACTCCCCACGCTCTCGCGCCGCGCTGACCCGACCGAACTCCTCAAGTCCGTGATCGAAAAGATCGACTCCCAGAACGAACAGATCACCCGTCGCGACCTGCTCGATTCCCTGCTGCACATGATGGCCTGCAAGTCCGCCATCAAAGCCGGTCAGCGACTCTCCCAGGAAGAGATCACAGCTCTCCTGGACCAGCGCCACCTGTGCGACGACCACCACCACTGCCCGCATGGAAGGCCGACCTCGCTGAAGCTGTCGAAGACGGAACTGGATCGGCAGTTTGGTCGGTTGGGGTAGGCTGAGTCGTGAAACATTCGTGTTCCGCCGTCAGTGAATCGATTCAGGCTTAGGGGTTCACAATTCGTCTGGGGGGGGGATTGAATGCGAGAGGAGTGATCTGATCCCAAAGCGGCATGGGACACGAGGTCGAAACGCGACTTCGTCAGTGGAGCGAGTCGATGAAGCACGTCGTGTTGATGGGAGGGGCGGGAAGTAAACTGCTGGGATCAGATTGATCGTCTTTGAATGGCAGCAAGTACGATCATGTGGCACGCTGCCATTGTGACTTTTACGGGAATCGAATCCATTGACCCTCAATGGAAGCCGCAAGTTTCAGGGCGAGCGATTTCTGGTCTGGTTTGTCGGGAGGAAATCCAACAATGTCTGCATGATTCGGATTGGGTGAGCGTTTCGTACTCTCATTATTTTGAATCGGACTCTCGACAACTTTGAGTGGACTAATGCGGCACGCAGAAACCCGGATGTCAGCTCTCCCCAGCAGAGTTTTGCCCAGTAGTTCAGCGACCGTCATGCCGAATGACCACGTCTCCTCTATTGATGCATCTCGATGTCGGTTCACGGACAATTCGACCCTCGAGTATGGAAGGAAGAGTTGATACTTGACCGCTCCGTCTGCCCGTACCACGTCGAGTTTGACAATGAACCGGGCCAGCAGTTCGTCGTCATCGACCGGCGGAACGTTCTGAGGGTCGATCATTCAAAAACCTGGCGAATCCAGTAGAGCAATGTCCTTGGAAACTGATCCGCAAACTGGCATGAACCACGCGGATCCTCAGACCCGATCAGCGCGGCCCAATACAGTGTTCCTGTGCCACTCACACTGACAGTCAGCAATCGCCGAGGTAAAAGGTACCACTCAAAGTCCAGCTGGCCATCTGGCTCTGGAGTGACGGTGGGAAGTGGTGAATTTCTTGGGAATGACTCGATGAAACGACGTGCGACCTCGAATGTTTCACAAGAAATGGCTTCTTCTTGCTCACCATCCCAGTTGGAATGTCGGCAGCGCTGAAACACCTGTTGAAGAGACTCCTCCAACAGTGCCAGACGGGCATCACTTTGATGGAGTGATTCACGAGGTACTGTCGTAGAAATTTCAGAGTCACAGTAAGAGTCCAATCCATCGATCTCGTTGGATTTGGATTCAGTTTGAAAACTCTTCACGGCGGCAATTAGCTGGCGCCCATCAGTCGGAACCTTGGTTGGAACTCCTTGGCTTGTAGGAACACGACCGTGGCGTTCCGGGCGCGTTTGTTGCCAACTAAGTTGATTGCGATTACGCATCGGATTCTTCTCCACCGATGACAGCTGAGAAATCACTACCGCTCACCAGCAGTTTTGCGAGTTGCGCCTTCTGCAAGGCTCGCTCACACTGCTGCATCAATGCGAGAATGTCTTTCTTGTCCATGGCCAGACTGAGGTCATGATCTCCATCACTGTTGTCGTAAGAAAGCCGAAATGTATGAGAGACCACTGCCCCATCAATGGCCATCTCGTCACCATCAAGGTCATTGAACACCGGTCGGATATCAGTGACGATTCGACCGGACTTGAACAGGTTTGCGAAATCGTACTCGAGTAGAGTGGCTTTTGAGACCGTTCGAACAGCATTCGAAGTCACCAAAAGACCAAGGGATGGTTCTATGGCCTCCCATCGGAGAAGCTCTTCGTCACTCCAATTGGGAGAAATACTGTTCAGACCTTCTCGTAGTCCGTCCAGAAGATCTTTTGCAGAGTCTAGCTCCCTTTGCTTGATGAGCTGATAGAAGGCCAGAAGTTGCCGTACGAGTCTTTCAGCCAAACTGGAATCACCATCAAGGCAATTTGCAACATTTTCCTGCAATGCTTCCCGGCGGAGCGGAAGTGGATGTATCGAGTTTAGCGAGTCATGCACGCGCTCAAGCGACTGTCGACCAATCTCACGAATAGCCACAAGGTCGGGAAGTGCGTCCTTCGGGATTCGAATCTTTCCTGCCATTGCCCCGGCACCTCAATACTCAGTCAGTGAACGAATTGAATCCTATGCACTGACACCAACGGCAACAAGACACATCGAAGTAAGTCTTGGTTCAGTGGTCATTTGTGCGCCACTCCGATGCTCTCTCGTCGATAGCATCGGAGTGTTCGATTGCGATAACCGGTGGCGGGGTCAGCAGTCGCTCACGACTCATGACCAGCTGTGTCAGTTTAAGCCGAGCAAGGTATATTGATGTTCGCTCGCAGTGAGTCGCGACCTGTTCCCGTTCTCCCGGCTGGTCTGGTACGACTGGAGGGACAGAGCGGGGTGAACCCCTGAAATGTGAGAAACTGATGACACGATTCCTGGGAACCCTGTTCATCGCCCTCGGGCTCTGGACCAGTTCGACAGCACAAGCTGCTGACCTCCCGCTCCAGCTGCAGTGGGAGAAGAATTACCTGACCATCTCAGGCGATCATCTGCCGGGACAGGAGATCCGGATTCACTATCTGGAGGCCTACTGTCGGGCTGGGTCGACCGATGCGGATTGGGTCAAGCATACGATGGTCGGCCACACGACCGAACAGGTCGAAGCGAGTGCGGATCGCACCTTGATCCGGTTGGAGGATGTCATCGGTGATGGGGTGCGGGTGTCGCACGAGATCCGGTCGACCAGCGATGAGGTGCGGTTCGAGATCACCGCCCACAACCCGACGATGAAGCGGTCCGAGGCGCACTGGGCCCAGCCGTGCATCCGTCTGGACAAGTTCACGGGGGCGAATCAGGAGGCCTATCTCGCCAAGTCGTTCATCTTCCTCGACGGGAAGCCCGCCACGTTTCCGACCAAGGACTGGGCGACCAAAGCGCGTTACATGCCGGGGCAAGTGTGGTGCCCGAAAGGCGTCGACCGCAATGACGTGAACCCGCGTCCGCTCAGCCCGTTGATCCCCAGCAATGGCCTGATCGGATGTTACTCAGCTGACGACAAGCAGGTCTTCGGCGTCGCGTTTGATCCGTATCAGGAGCTGTTCCAGGGGGTGGCGGTCTGCCTGCACTCCGACTTCCGGCTGGGTGGACTCCAGCCGGGCGAGACGCTGAAGATCAAGGGCCGCATTTACATCGCGTCCGATGTGCCAACATTGCTGAAGCGGTACGAGTCCGACTTCCCGGAACAGGCTCGGTAAAGTGGATTGACGTTCGGCGTTACACATTCCTAGTCCGGGAAGGGCGAGACTCTCAGCCACTCCCATTGTGCCGCCTCGGAGAGGGCTTGATCGGCGGCTTCGCCTCGTGACTAATTCGACTGTCCCGAGTTGGTCTATCCATCATAACGTCTGATGTGGGAAGATGATGGTTCGTGAGGGGTGGCGGTTCGAGGATCACGGGGAGGCAGA
>JAYTCW010000533.1:0-3579 GCA_043736295.1 Planctomycetota bacterium
TTCTGGCAAACCCGGGCCGCCAACGGACTCGGCACCCGGAGCTACGCCAAGTCCGCGAACTGACGAAAACGGCAATCACAAAGTGCGTCTCGCACTCTGGCTGGAGAGGATCGTTTATGGTCGATGGTTGATCGACAGAGTGTGGAGTCGAATGCGAAAAGCCCAAGGGTTGCTACCCCTGGGCTGGCCCTCTGTCGATCAACCATCAACCATAAACCTCTTCACTCCTTCCAATCCGCGATCCACAACTGGCTGGTCCCATCGGCGGTGCGGTTCGAGGTCCACATCAGTTGCTTGCCGTCGGGGCTGAAGACCGGCAACACATCGGCCTTTTCGTGTTCGGTGATCCGTTGGGGTTCGCCGCCGGTGACCTTGCAGTCGAAGGTCAGGTCCATCTTCCAGAGGTCGAAGTTGGCACTCATCGGCCCTTTCGAGTAATCGGCCCCCGACCAGATCACGTACTTCTGAGACGGATGGATGTATGGGCACCAGTTCACCTGCTCCAGATTGTTCGTCAATTGGAACTCGTGCTTGCCATCGACCGAGACGATGAAGAGTTGGAGCATGTGCTCCTTCTGGCGGTCGCTGCGATAAATGATCCACTGGTCATCCGGGGAAAAGAACGGCCCGCCATCGTAGCCGTCGACGTTGGTGATCTGACGGACGTTCGATCCGTCGGCATCCATGACGTACAGGTCGGCATCGCCATCGCGGCTACTCGTAAAAACAATCTGCTTACCGTCTTGCGAATAGCTTGCCTCGGCGTCGTAGCCGGGGGCGTCGGTGAGCCGCTTGAGGCCGGTCCCATCGTGGCCGATCGTGTAGATGTCCATATGCGGGTCGAAGTCCCACTGGTAGCGGCGGCGACCGCCTTGGGCCTCCAACTCGCGAGCGGCTTTCTCGGTCTGCTCCATCAGCGGGTCCGTGTGCGAGGAGGCAAACAGCAGGCTCTTCCCATCGCGACTAAAGTAGGAACAAGTCGTCCGCCCGCGCCCAGTGCTAATCATGCGCGGCTTACTGTCGGCAGCGAGCGGTTGGAGGAATATCTGGTAGAACGGATATCCGAGGGGGTACGCTTGGAAGATGATCTCTTTCCCATCCGGAGAGAAGTACCCCTCGCCCGCGCGGGGAAATTTCGAGGTCACCTGCCGCAGATTGGACAGGTGCTTGGCCTCTCCCGTGGTCAGAGGAATCTCGTCCGCCGCACACACGGAGTACAGACTTGTGGTCAGGCAGGCAGCCAGCAGAAACAATCGCATGGGGAGTCCAGTACACACGGGAGCGACGCTCTCCAAGTGGAGAGCCTCTCGAACGCCTCTCAGTCTATGCCCGATGCTGCGACACGGCCACTGAGTCATCACACAGAGAGTCTGGAACTCATGCGAGCTGTCATCCCCGTTCGTCTTACAGGTTATCTGTCAGTCTATGCCATCAGTCCCGGGATCGGCTGTCCCTGATCGACAATGGGGGTCGGGCGACCGGTGAAATCTTTGATCGCCGTGCCGTGGTCGATTCCCAGGTGATGATAAATCGTGGCCAGGAAGTCGCCCGGTCCGGCGTGGTGTTCGATCACGTCTTCCCCGCGCGGGTCGGTCGCTCCCAGGACGCGGCCCGGCGTGATCCCGCCGCCCGCCCAGATGTTGGAAAAGGCGCGCGGCCAGTGGTCGCGGCCCGGCTGGACCGTTCCCGGCGGACCGCTGGCGTCACCGGCTCCGGTACTCGGGGAATGCTCGATCTTGGGAGTGCGACCAAACTCACCGGTCACGACGACCAGCACGCGCTTATCGAGGCCCCGGTCGTAAATGTCCTCGATCAACGCCGACACCGCTTGGTCATACGCAGCTGCGCGGAACTTCATCGCCTCGAAGACGTGAACGTTGACGGCGTGGTCGTCCCAGTTCCCTGTCCGGCCACAGAGCGGGCCATTGAGGCTGGTCGTCAGCACATCCACCCCCGCCTCGATCAGGCGGCGCGCCAGGAGCAACTGCTGGCCCCAGGCGTTGCGGCCATACTTGTCGCGGGTGCGGTCATCTTCCTTGGTCAGGTCGAACGCCTCCTTGGTCTGCGGGTTGGTCAGCAGCGTCATCGCCTGCGTCTCGAACTCGTCGAGAGCCGCCAGTTCCCGCTGCTGGTCAAACGTCCGCTCCAGCGTGTCGAGGTTTTGCCGCAGCGTCGACCGCTTGCTGAGCCGGTTGACCTCCCCCAGGTTCGACAGACCGATGTTCGGCACCGAGAAGTTCGGCTGGTTGGGATCGCCCGAGACGGTGAACGGCGAGTACGCCTCGCCCAGATAGGCCGGGCCGTTGTACTCCAGCGGTGGGTTGATCCCGACGTACGCGGGGAGCGGGCACTGACGCGGCCCTTCGAGCGAACGCATGTAGTTCGCCACCGTCATCCAATCGGGCAGCTTCGGCTTCGGCTTGTCGCGCGTGTCGGGGTCGCCCGAGAGCAGCTGCATCGACCCGGCGGGATGGCCGCCCGCCTTTTGGTACATCGACCGCAGCACCACGAACTTGTCGGCGATGGCTGCCTGCTTCGGGAGCAGTTCCGTGAATTGCAGGCCCGGCACCTTCGTATCGATGACCGAGAACGGCCCGCGATACTCAGCGGCCAGCTTCGGCTTCGGGTCGTACGTGTCGAGATGCGAACAGCCGCCCGGCTTCCATACCATGATCACGGCGGTCTTCTCGCGCGGGGCGTTCGCCTCAGCGGCCCGAGCCTGCAGCCGCAAAATCCCCGGCAGACTCAAGCTAGCAAACCCCGCCAAGCCCGTCCGCAGAAACCCACGCCGCGAGCCCAGCCCGAAGTCCCACGGACCGGAACAGCGAATGTTGGGATTCATGGAGCTGCTCCTTGGACGGACATCGAACGCATCCATGTCATTTTATTTCACATCGGAATGGACCGCAACAGGAGAGCAGGTTTTTTGGACATATCGAGACGATTGGGTGGATGTCGCGGTATGCGGCTTGTACGTGCGGGACGGTCGCGTGGGGGTGGCCCAGGCATCGCTCGGGATGCTTGGGTGACGATGGAACAAGAGGGTTTGAACGGCGAGTGAGTCTTCTATCACCTCTTGTTATTCCACACCCTAGACGCTCAAAGCAGCGACTGGGCTTCCCGCCAGTTGCCCGACAAACCGCATCAGTCGATGCCCAGGCGACAGGCTAGTGCCCCGTCACGTCTTGGAATTCGGGTTCACCTCCCTCGGGAGGGCGAGGCTCCTGCCGAGCCGCTCACGCCAGTTCGCGTGTCCCCTGGCTCGCGGCTCAGCAGGAGCTTCGCCCTCCCGCCCAGCAGGGCTCAACCCGAATTCCAAGCCTTGACGGGGCACGAGGTCTTACCCAGTACGACTCTCTCATTCGCAACCTCTCCTCGGCTTTCGCCGACGCGCCCCGACTCCCGTTATTCCTCTTCGAAGTTCTGGGCCCCCTGCCGGGGTCATAGCGATCGTTGAATGAGGCGGCGGTGATCGCAGCCAGATGATACGTGTTCGAGCCACAACCGAATCCGCTGATGAGATGGCGTACTCCGGGCGCTGACGCTTCCGGCTCATCATTCTGACGACGATTCGAGCCG
>JAYTCW010000534.1:0-8393 GCA_043736295.1 Planctomycetota bacterium
CGGTTAAACCGCTCTGCTCTTCAACGGTTTCGATCTGAAATTTGTACCACGTGGCGGTGTACAACAGGTTCACCCCCGCATCCAGGACGTACGCCCGCATGCCGTCGGCCAATCGCTTAGCGGCTAAGACCGAGGTCACCAGATAGCCCGCTTCTTCGACCAGCATGCGGCCCGATTCCAAGATCAATCTCGGACGCCAATCCGCAGGCAACGCGTCGAGCAAGGCATCGCACAGCGACTCGGCATATTCATCAATCGAGGGGATCATCACATCCGGCGACAAATAGCTTCCCTTCAGCTTGTTGCGAGACGGGAACCCGCCCCCGACATCCAGGTAGCTGACGCGGAAGCCGAACCGCTTCTCGACCTCCTTGGCGAAATCGACCATCTTGCGAACTTGTCGGCCATAGGCAGCTGTGTCGAGGATGAAGGTTCCGATGTGGCAATGCAGACCGTCGAGTTCCAGCAGGCCTTCGTGGGAGAGGTGGCGGACGACATCCATCGCCTGTCCGGTTTCGAGGTTGAACCCGAACCGCGACCACTGGGGATAGATCCCCGAGTCGAGATTCAGGCGAATGCCGACCTTCACCGGGCGACCGAGCTTGCGCGCGATCGACTCCAGATCTTCGATCTCGTCTTGATGATCGATGTTGATCGTGGCCCCATCCTGCACGGCCTGCAACAGAATGTCCTTCGACTTGTGCGGTCCGTTGAAGATGATCTGATCACCGGGAACGCCGAGGGCCTTGGCCTTCTGGTACTCCATTTTGGAGACGACCTCGGCGATGGCCCCTTGGTCATGCATCAAGGCACAGATCGCTTTGAGATAGTTCGTCTTGTACGACCAGCCGATGACGACGTTCGGATAACGTGTGGAAAACGCCCGATGATACTGGCGGTACTTGCGGCGGATCGCCTGCTCGGAGAAGACGAACAGCGGCGAGCCGTGCTTGGCGATCATCTCTGCAATCGAGGCCCCATCAATGTCCGGCCGCGAGCGACTTCTGCCCGCAGTACTCAGCCCGAATTTGTTCATCAGACTGGATTGCAGCTTGGTGATCACCGGCTTTTCGTAAACGCTTTTCATGGGTGGCTCCTGGTGTAGACTCAATGCTGCGGTCAAGGGTGATGAGCGGTTAGACTCGGCTACGTGTTGCCGATGGTCATGATCTGCTGAAAGCGGTCCATCTCGGTCACGATCTCATACGTGTACCGCATGAACATTTTCCCAGCGGTGTAGCTCGGCGTCTTGCCGAGTGGCAGTTCGAACATCTGGCGTACCATCCGCGAGGGCAGATTGACGCCGACGCCGGTGGCGAAGTAGACCCAGGCCGGGAAGCGCGGATTGATTTCGATCAGGTACACGTCATCTTGCGAGACCATGCACTCGAGTTCAAACGGCCCCCGCCACTCGAAGGCCTTTACGAATCGCTTAGCCGCCGCCAGCATGGCATCGTGTTTAATCGACACGGCGGACCAGACCTTGCCGATCGATGTCACTGACATCTTCTTCATCCCGACCAGTCCGAGGGTGGCCCCCTCGCCATCCCCGAGGCCGACGACGTTCAGTTCATCACCGGTGACGAGTTGCTGCACGATGATTGGAAAGCCCCACTTGCCGCTCAACGAGCGATAGTGCTTATACGCCTCCGCCTCGGTGTACGCCTTGAACGCTTCGTAGAACACGCCCTTGACGATGACCGGGAATCCGAAGGTCCGCAACGCAGCTGCGAACTGTTCGTCATTGTGGACCACCTGGGTTGGTGGAGCCTTGATCCTCATCTTCTTGGCCAATTCAACGAGTTGGTCTTTGCTTCGCAGCTTGAACTGACTCATTGTGGGGACCAGGACACGGATGCCCATCTTGGCGAGGTCATCCGCGTACTTGATATAGAGTGGCAGTTCCGCATCCAGATTCGGAATGATGCACTGCAAGCCGGTCTGTTTCTTGATGACTCGCAGCCGCTCCAAAAAGCCTTCGCCACTCCCCGAGGGATACGGCACGGTAAACGCCCGGTCGATGAGCCAGTCCATGTAGATCCCCGGCTCCAGAGCGTCGTACGCCAGCCCAATGATTTTCACATTGAGGTCTTGATCCTCTTTCAAACTTCGCGCGATGCCAATCCCTGGTCCGGGATTGTCGGCGGCACTGATTCCGGAAACACCGATGACGAGGGACTTCATGGCAGGCCGGGGGGTAGGGGGAGCGGGCTTCTGAATTGTCAGTGAGTGGAGCGGAAGTCCGCGAGGCGATCAGTTCGTGAAAACATCCCGTAGCCTGGACCCCTAGGTCCGGGCAGAACGGACATGGGGGCCGTTCTACAAGTCAGTCATCACAGACCGTTCGCCTTACAACAGGTGCATCGTTTTCAGTCGATCAGTGAAGTCGGCGACATCGCGCGTGGCCTTGTCCTCGGAGCAGTCGAACTCTTTGAGAATGTCTTTCACAACGTCCTCTTCGGTTCGGCCCTGCTGCAATCCGCGAACGATGGCCGTGCCCACGCGATTCATCAGATAGCTGTCGCCAGTACTCGGATCAAACACGAATCCTTCATCGCTGACAGCCAGCTTGGCAAGTTTTTTCATGTGACGAGACTTTCTCTGGAACGCTCAGGTGAGCGGATGCTTGCAGAATGCAGATGGCGGACGTGCCTGGCGTTTCTTGAACACCGCTATCTACAGGGTGGCCCCTACTTTATCTAAAAATCTGCAAATACTTTTTATGCCTGATTCGATCAGCCATCCCCGTCTCAGACGAACAGTGACGACTGAGCCCCCCCTTCACAATCACGGGCTCAAGGAGGATTGCCGGAATGAAGAATCTGGTCCGCTGCGCTCGATCGACCACAATCCGACTCTCTGAAATTCGTCGACACAAGATGAACAGTGAGACCTCATTCACGGGGTAGCAACGTTCGCCAGAACCTGGGCGAATGGGGACTGTCGCCCTCCATCTGCCGAGGGGCAGTTACGCCCTAGGCGAGCTGCCAGACTTCGCGTACCAAAAGACTTCCGAAGTCTGACGGGGAGGTTTCCACTGGCTATTCGCCTTATTACCCTCCCGCCCGGAGATTCATCGCCCGTGTACCAGCACGCGATGAGGGCCTCGCGGAGTCGGGGCCGCCGCCATGAATCTCGACTCACGATGGTCCACATCAGCGACCGGTCTTTGTGTTGAGCTGTCGGCGACGCTCCAGTTCCACCCAGATACGTTTTGGTCCCTGAATGCGTTCCATGTACTGCGGCCAATTGAACTTGGTCCCCCGGCGTTCCAGCGTGCAAGCTGCGGCCATCGAAACCCCGGCGGCACCGCTATCGTTCAGGCTGGCCTGGCAGAAGGCGAGCAGGTACAGCGGGCGGGGATCTTCAGGAGCCTTCTCACTGGCAAACTGCAAGAACTCGATCGCCTCTGGATATGAGCCCTGAATCGCCAGCGTCCGCCCCTCCGATAACAGCGACTCTGCGGAGGCGGTTCGCTGAGGAACTACCCAGCTTTTTTTTTACTGACGCGCCCCAGCTGTTGATTGGCGATGACGTTTTCGGAATCGAGGAGCAACACTTGGCGGAAAATCTGATCGGCAGCCACTTTGTTCTTCTGGCCGACTTTCACTAGGCCCGCTTCCAGCAAGACACTGACATCCGTGGGGTAGCGTTCCATCAGCAGATTGTTGACCACTTCGGCCTGGTCAAATTTCAATTGATTCCGCAACGCAAACGCCAATCGCAGGTTGGCGTAGTAGTTCCCGGGATCTTTCACCAACACCTCTTGGCACATCACTTCGGCTTCGGCATAGCGCGCTTGGGCCAGAACAACCAGAACCAGCCCCAGTTTGGCTTCCGTCGAGTTGGGCATCAACTGGAGAGCGGCCTCATAGGCGAGCTTGGCTTCGTCGTACTTGGCGTTCTTGTAGTTGAGCCACCCCAGGCGGATCTGAGCGAAGTAGGTATTCTTCTCAGCAACGCCCAGATCTGTCAGGGCCTTGATGGCATCGGAGTATTGAAGCGTCTTTTCGTACGCAATCGACTTTGCGTAAGCGGCTTCGAGCTTGGGGGTCACTTCCGTCGGGTTGGCTTGACCTAGGGTCATGGCCAAAATCATCGTCAGTCCCAAAGAATTCATGGTGAGCCTCAATGAAGTGATTGCCAGTCCCTCGGAGAGGGACTTAGAAGGTGTGCAAGAATAGCAAACTGAGAACGGTTTGCTGCGTCTTCGACTGGCTGGTGAAGTCCGAAAACAGCTCCTGGCCGATGCGACCTGTTATCTTGGAGTGTTCCGTAAACTTGTAGGATGCTTCTCCTCCGAAGCCTGCCCGGTGCTTCTCCGCCAAATTGTACACGACGAATCCGTCATTACGAACTGCAAACGTCTGTTCCCCTCCCCAGCCGTAAGCACCGACATTGACTTTTCCAATGTCCTGCGACATCCGTCCTTCGAGGGAGAGGAAGTCCCGTTTACCCAGCCCCAAGTTGCTGTTGGTGTGAATGTAGTAGCCTCGAAGCTCTCCCTTCGCTGTCCCGTAGGGGAAAGCGATGCGGGGACTGAATTGATTGACAGTCAGATTCGGGGTATATTTCTGATAGTTCGTTACGTAATAATCCGCCCCGACTTCCCAACGGTCCTGAGTATAGTGTGCGCCGAGGATTCCAATCACTCCCGCATTGGTCAGGGGGTCATTATTACTCATGTAATGAATCCCCGCCCGCAAGCGGAAATCCTTGATGTTGTAGTTGTTCCAGATGACGGTGTAGTCTCCCTGACGAAAACGAAAACCACTTCTGAAATAGATGGCCGTCTCCTCAATTCCGACTTCCACGAGATCGAAGGTGGTCGAGGCATACCCGTAAACGCCCGCGACATCGCCATGGCTCTTGATCGAACCGCTCCCGTATTGAAGGTGGGAGTAATACGGCATGACGCCATGCAGATCGAGCCCCGATACGTCGACCCATTCGGAGTCCGAAGAGTAAGAGTTCGGATCGGTCATCCCGGGGACCATCGACTGCCCCCCGTTTCCAGATCCGAAATCTTCAAACTGAGTCTGCTGCACTTCGGCATCGCGAGCAGTGTTCCGGGGAGAAAAGCGGGACGAATCGGAATTCCACCGACTGTCTGGAGTACTCAGCGGCGTCCACTGAGGATTCATCGAGACTCGCCCCTCTGCGGACGAGTCGTACACAACCGCTTGCGGATAGACACCCTGAGCGTTGACGACCGTCGTCCATAGCAGACAACCACACACCATGAGGCCGATTTTCGTCATGATCCCTCCCCGCAGACTCTTCGCCAACAAGTCAATGCCATCCAGCCCACAGGTTCCCCAGCAACCACAAAATGAGCTTGGGAAAACCGTTTGACGGTTGTCCTTCCTATCGGCCTTGTATCGGTTTTGACGGTTGAGATAAGGTTGCACTGGAGTCGACTTTGCACGGGTGGTGCCCCATCAGGTGGATTGGGTGGTTTGGCTTTGCATGGGGTTGTGGGTGGAATGCAATGACTGTGCGTCCTCCTTCGCCAGCTGCAATCAGATCTGTTCTGCCTCAACCCGTCGGAGTGAGTGGCTGGTTGGTGGTAAAACACGACAAACTCGCAGAGGTATCGCAAGTCTTTCAAACATTTTGAAAATAATTCCTTCGGCGGTGCTGGCCAGCGGAGCGACCCTCAGACCTCAAATACGAGACGCCTCAGTTCGTCCCGTGGTCGATTCTTCGGAGTGTCGCGCCGCCCACCTTGATCACTGCGATCCCTTTACTCTGACCGAACTCGACCTGGCTATCCACCCGCAGTCCCAGCAGCCTGGACGACACATGGGTCTCGATCCGACTGTGGGTGGGGAATGACAACTGGGCCTCAATGCGGGCGAGATTGTTCCACACCGATGCGCCCGCCAAGGCCAATATCCGCTTGAGGCCCGTGACCGCCACCGAAATCGGCAGAGCATCTTCCCAAGCCATCCCCTCCTCAAAGCTCAGTGGTAATCGCGGCAACGCGAGAAACATCAGTCGCAGCACCTCGTCCTGGCCCACGAGTCGATAGAAGTAAAACGTCCCCTCTTCCTTGCCAAAATACAGCTGTCCCCGGCGAGTGTGGAAGTAGAAGGTTCCGTCCAAGGCCATGTGGACTTCCAACCGGGTGGTGGTCACGACTTTGCCGTCGACAATCAGTTCGTAGTCGTACCATTCATTCAGGCAGAAATCCGTGAGGGCATCGAGTTGCGGATCGACGGGAGTCGCATGGATCGCACTTCCTTTCACGGGCAAACCGTTGGCATGAAAACCCACGTCATCAATGAAGGCCACAAAGCTGAATGGAATCGTACCACCGCTGGGGAACTCCCCGAGCTGCACCTGCACATGGATGTGCGGCTGCGGCGAATAGCCGGAGTTTCCACACAACCCCAGCACCATGCCGGGCACCACCCAGTCCCCGGGCTTCACGCGAATGGAGCCGGTGGCGAAGTGCGAGATCTCCACATGGAAGCCGCGCGGATCGTGGATGACCAGGTAATTGCCCCAGTTGTGGTCCTTGTCATATTGCCCGATCAAGTTATCGGGCAGATCGTTCTCGACATGCACCACTCGACCTCGGACGGGCGCGAGTACCGGCTTGCGGTAACACAGGAAATCCGACAGGTCGCCGCCCTCTCCCGAATAGGTCTGGCCATTCTCGTCCGTAATGACAAAGTCGTACGCATAGCGCCACGGGCCCTTATGCGTCCACTGGTCGTTGAACCCCTGCCACACGGTCCACGTCCCGAAGAACGGAAGGCGGATCGTCCGCAGCTCTCCATGAAATCGGTTTCGCCTCGCGAGACTCGCATCGAGAGTCTCCTCGGGAGTGCTGCCCATCTGCCAGACCAGTTCCGGATACCCCGCTGACCGGGCTGCGTACAAGAACGAGAGCGTCACGATATTGAACGGCAACGTGTAAATCGGCAGGTTGTAGCCCGAGAGAATCACCTGCAAGGCATCGATCATCATGGCCGATGTCCCCACAGCCAGTGTGGCGACGACATAGCTGCGAATCGACGGCACTAGAAAGACTCCTCCGATCGCCATGGAAATCAGCGCGAAGTTGAACCCGTTGACATCGGCAAACGCCTTCTCCCACGAGCCGAGCATCGCCGCTCGCAAGCTGGTACCGACGAAATAGCCAGAGACCGCCAAGGCAAACAGGATGCGGGAGCGAATGAAGATCAATGCCGCATGCGTCATCCCAGCCATCACGGACGGGATGAACAGAATCGCCCCCAGCGATCGAAAGAATCCGCGAATCCCCATCGGAAAGGCGTACTCGAACGGCGACTCCCCCGGACCACCCGGCAGTTCGACGCCTCCCGGGACCGGTGGACCCGGAACGGCCCAGGGCACCGCATGCAGCAGGTTGGGATACTTGAGCGATGCGTAATACGCCCCCGCACTGGCGATCACAAACGGCAGACTCAACACCGGCAATCCCAGATAATGCCGAAAGGCCGTCGACAGCGTGATCGTGAGGATCGTCGTAATCACACTGGCGCTGACGACAAACACAATCATTAGCCAGGAGAACTTGAGTGAGATGCCGATGCCGATTCCCACCAGCAGGGGGTTGTACGTGTAAAAGCCCGACGCCAGAAACTGCTGCCCCATCCCCAGCAGACGGGCCACCGCATACGCCGTCAACACGGCAATCAGACCCGAAAGTCCCGCTTGCGGCATGAGCCAGGACACGACAAACAACACCGCTCCCAACCCCGTACTCTCCAGGAACAGCAGCTCCGAATAGCTGTGCAGCAGCGTTTTGACCAGCACCGGGGCATCACCTCGTCGGATCGTCTGGATGACCGAACGCCATTTGCCCACAGCCCCTTGCCACAAGCTGGGTTTCTGTTCCGGCGGAGCCTCATTCGGCGATGTCCCGAGCAAGCTGGCGACGGGCCAGGCGGCACTGGAGTGACTGGTCGGACCTCGTTGTGGCTCGGGCATGGGGAAAAAGCGGAGGGCGGAAGACAAGGGATGAAAATACAGACAGGGACCACTGGGGCGAACTCAACCTACCGTGTTCCGGTACTCGACACAAGGACTTCACGCCTCCCCACGAACGTGCCTGCATCACGACAGTCGCCAGACAATTGCTCAACACCCAGAGAGCGGTTGTTCGGGCCTGATTTCCTCAGAGGCTCTCCGAAATGCCCGGTCAACTTTTCTTTCACACACACCATGTCATGCATTCTCCAGAATCGGTTTGACCTCCCCGTCGCTCGCGATAGAATGTCGTATGTGAGCGTGAGGGGACATTCCCCAACGATCACACCTCGGGGGCGATCGGTATAGACTGGTTCTCCTAGAGTGACGGTTGCGTGTCGTGGTTGATCAGCTGGCCACGTAAAAAGCAGATCAAAACACAACTGCCA
>JAYTCW010000535.1:0-13800 GCA_043736295.1 Planctomycetota bacterium
CGGCCAAAATGGGACAGCCGCTCGAAGTCGTATTACGACGATGGCGATGGCCTTGCAGATATTTGGCGGAGCTGTTCGCAGCCTGGACATCGACGAGGAGGAACGGAAGGCCATCCTGAGTGGGATGCCACGGCCTCGTTCCGAAAGCAAAATGATGCCCTCCCATGAAATTCTGGCGAGGCTCAATCAGAGGAACGCCGCCTGATGGTCACTGTGGAATGGAATGCCGCCGCGTATGATGATTCAACCCTGAGATGTCTGGATGCCAAGAGTCAGAAGAAGCGAGATCCGATCCGGCGTACGATGCATCAAATGAACAGACTCCTGAAAATCTCTCCCGAGACCGCTGGCGAGAAGATCATGACAGTTCAAATGGAACCAGCGACGAAGGATGATCCATTGTCTGGAATCTGAAGCTTCGAACCTGACGGATCGATGGGAACTCTCTTCGGTCTGCCCTATCCTCAGTACTTCCAGACCGACTCTCCGGAGACTGCACTTCGTGTTCGAGTGGTGCCAACAACTGTTCGCCGAATCACCCACCACATATTGGTCAGTGGTGGGAGCTCTTGTCACTGCGATGGTGTGCGTGACGCTGACCCGACCGGCGATGATGGCGTGTGACACCCCTGTCCGCCGCTGGCCGTTGCTCGTGACGCTGGTCGGATTGCTGCTGGGTGCCGCACTGGCATTCTCGATGCACGAACTCCGCTGCCAGGAGACTCCGGTGGTCCGGCCCGATGCCCAGGGGCAGAACCTGCGGATCGTGTATCACTCGATCTGCCTGGGGGTGTTGCTGGTCGTGACCGCAACCGATCTGGCCTCGCTCTACATCCCGAATTTCGTCATCAATCTAGGACTGGCGGTCGCTCTGATCGCTGCGGTTTACTCGGGACAGTTGCAGCTGGAACACCTGTGGGTCGACTGGAACGAAGAGATCCCCCAGCTGCGCGGGCCGTATATCCCGGAGTGGATCCGGCAGCACGAGCATTGGCACGGGCTGGCCTGGAGTACGGTCGGGGCGGTGGTCGGTGCCGGGTTAACGGCTCTGATTCGCAAGGTGGCCGAACTGGTTCTGGGTCGTCCGGCGATGGGGTTCGGGGATGTCACCTTGATGGCGATGATTGGAGCCTTTCTGGGCTGGCAGGCGACAGTGATCGCGTTCTTCATCGCCCCGCTGCTGGCCCTCGTTTTGGGTCCGCTGGCACGCCGCATCTCGCGCGAGGCCGCTGTGCCGTACGGGCCGTTTCTGGCTCTGGCAGCTGTCTTGGTGATGTTCAGCTGGCGGTGGATTTGGATGTTCGAGGTCGACATCTCGACTTTCGGAGCCGGGGCCGATCGCGGGACATCGTTCGCCGTCCGACGACTCTTTGGGGACTGGGTGTTGCTGGCCGGACTCAGTGTCGTGGCCATCGGAGGCACCGCCGGATTGATGGGGTTGCTGAGGCTTTTTTGGTCGATCGAGATGCCGCGTGAGGCTGGTGGTCATCGTGCATTACCTTCCCCATGGCCCCTCCCCCCGCTGACAGCGAGTCTACCCGTGGCTCCCAGTGCTGAAATCGACCAGTCGACGGATTCGGAGGGCACGCCTCATCCGGGCGAAGGGGCATGAGGCGAGCGGTCGGAGAGATGGTCCCCGTAAGGCGGCCTTTCCTGAACGTCTCGCTGCTCGCGTCAACCGAGGACGGACTGGGCAGGCTGTCCTGTGTGTGCATCAGAATCGTCGGCAGCGGGATGTTTCTGCTCCCTCTCCCCACTGTGTGTGTGACTTTCGCGGAGGACATGGCTGTGGGGAGAGGGCCGGGGTGAGGGGCTGAGAACGAGCGGTGTGGCCCCCTCACCCCAGCCCTCTCCCCCACAGTGGAGTTCTCTATGAAAGCAGTGCGGAATGTGGGGGAGAGGGGGCAGAATCTGGCGGCTGCCTACTTTTCTAATGCACACACGGACATCCTGCCCGATCAATTTCTGTGTCCACTCGCCTGAGCCGATGAGTCAGGCACCGAGATCACCTCCTCAGAGGAGGTGGCGACTCGCAAGGACAGCACTGGTGAGGATTGCTGGTCGGGAGAATGGGCATGTGACCGGTCTCTCCCGGTTGTTCCCCGGATGCCCAGTGCGGTAACGTGCCGGAGTCTTACCCCCCACCCTGATGCCGAGCCCCTGCATGTCGGAGCCGAATCCCCCCGCGAAGCCCTTCCGCCCCCGCTACTGGCGGGTCTGGCTGATGTTCCTCAAAGTCTCACTCTCGCGCGAGATGATCTTCCGACTCAACTTCCTGATCGAGGTCGTCACCACCTGCTTCTGGATCGCCGCCCAGCTGTTGCTGTTCCAGATCATCTTCGGTCATGTGAAGCACATTCGCGATTGGTCGCAGCCGGAATACTACGGGTTCATGGCGACGGGGATGCTGATCAATGCGTTCGTCGAGATGCTGTTCATGCCGAACTGTGCGAACCTCAGTGAGCAGATTCGCACGGGCAATCTCGACTTCGCCCTGGTGAAGCCGATCGACACGCAGTTCTTCGTCTCGTTCCAGACGGTCGACATGTCGCTACTGGCCCAAGTCGCTGTGTCGTTAGGGCTACTGGCGTACTCGGTCACTGCCAGTCATGTGACGGTGACGCTGGTGAGTGCGCTGATGTACGTGTTTCTGGTCGCGGTGGCAGTGGGGTTCTTCTACGGGATGATGATCGCGCTGGCGAGTGCGGCGGTGTTCATGGGGCGGAACCAAGGGTTGTATGACTTCTGGTTCTACGTGACCTCGTTTGCCCGCTATCCGGGAGACATGTACCGGCAGGGGTTCGTGGGAGAAATCTTCTGGTTCGGGTTCTCATTCATCATCCCGATCTTACTGGTGGTGACGGTGCCGTCACGGGTGTTCTTGCAGAAGTCACTGAGCCCGAACGGGTGGGTGGTCGTGATTGCCCCGGTGTTGACGGCATTGACGCTGTGGGGATCGCGGCGGGTGTTTCTGTGGTCGCTGAGTCACTACCGCAGCGCGAGCAGTTGAATGAGTCTTCTCTCTTCGCTTGAGAAGGCGATATGGAGTAGGGTGGGAAAAGCTCGCTTCGAGCGCTGGCCCACCATGTTCGACGTTATCTACAAGAATGGTGGGCCTGCGCCCAAAGCGGCTTGTCCCACCCTACGAATGAATCACCAGCCTACCATGCGATTCCCCACTCCTCTGCTTCAACAATGCTGGTTTCTGACGGGCCCGACTGCCAGTGGAAAAACGGCTGTCGGCATCGCACTGGCCCAGCGCATTGGCGCGGAGATCGTGTGTCTCGATTCGATGACGATCTATCGCGGCATGGACATCGGGACCGCCAAGCCTTCGCGGGAAGAGCGAGCGCGGGTGCCACACCACTTGCTCGATATTCGCGACCCGCATGAGGAGTTCTCGACTGCTGAGTACATGACCGCTGCCCTCGCAGCTTGCGAGTCGATCCTCGCGCGCGGTCAGACGCCACTCTTCGTCGGCGGAACGGGGTTGTACTTGCGTTCGTTGCTGCGTGGCGTTTTCGAAGGACCGACAGCTGACTGGACGTTAAGGCGGGAACTGGAACAGTTCTCCTCAGAACACGGGGCGGAGGCCCTGCACGCCCGACTCGCCGCAGTCGATCTGCCAACCGCTCAGCGGTTGCATGTGAATGACCAGCGGCGCGTGATCCGGGCTTTGGAGATTCACACCCTCACCGGCCAGTCCGCTTCCTCACTGCAACAAGAGTCACCCCTCCCCCCCGAGGAACGACCACGACACGTCTACTGGCTCAACCCCGACCGCGAGATACTCCGAGAACGCATCAGCCAAAGAGTCGACGCCATGATCGCAGCCGGGTTGGTCAGCGAAGTGGAGACGCGACTCCAGTCGCCACACGGTCTCGGTCGCACAGCTCGACAAGCGCTGGGCTACCGCGAAGTGCTGTCCCACCTCGAAGACGGCTTGCCACTTCGCGAGGCCATCGAGCAACTCAAGACCCACACCCATCAGTTCGCCAAACGACAATGGACATGGTTTCGCAATCTGGCGGAACTCCATCCGGTTGATCTCGCGGGCACCGAGAATGCCGACGCAATCGCCACGGACATCCTGGCTCAGGCGTTAATCGAGCCGTAGAGCCTCCATTGCTCACTCCTCATCATCAGCCTGCTTCGTCGACTTGCCACGGGGGTAGATTCCCTTCTTCGCGACCGAATACGTGACAGCTGCATCCACCACATGAGCAAAAAAGAAGAACAGCGCCAACGTGACCAACGCCCCGATGGCCCCCTCCGGTCCACCCCGATTCAATGCCCCGGCGGCGGCGAGTCCGAACGCCGCAAATCCAATCAAATACCCCAGAAGCTCGAAGCACGCAAACGCATAGTGCCCCATGAGAAAGTCTCCCCAAGAGGGGAAGATCAAACTGCGCAGGGCGAGTTGCGAGGGCTTCCAATAGGTTGTCCCACACGCATCGCATTCATAGTCGTCCTTGGGAACGACTTCATAGCAGTGAGAGCACAGGCACTCCATCGATTGCGTCGTTTCGGGTTCGAAACCGCTGGCTCGATAGTCTTCCATGGCGTCTTCAAACACCTGGACCATCTTCGCCCGGTCGGGTTTCGGAAATCCGTTGAACTCGACCTTCTTCCCATCGGCCATTTTTAGCTGCATGGAGCCAAACCATCCGTTGTAAAATCGGGTGATCTCGCTGTAGTAAATCAACCAGAACGCATGCTGCGGTTTGCCCTTGCCATTGGTCCGCATCATCAGCAGTCGGGCATTCGTCAGCACAAACACAGTTTGATTGATCATGTTGGCCCAGAGCGCTCCCATGAACATGGCCTCGAAGAATGCCTGCTGCACGCCCTTGGAGACGAACAGGACTTTCTCCCCCTTGTTCAGCAATCGTTCCAAGGTCGGCTCGACCTGGCGGATCAGCTTGGCCTTCGTCTTAATCGGCCCGTTCGCGAACCAGCCTTCGATCTTGGGGAAGAGATTCGGCAGCTCATACGCGATGTCGGGGTCCAGCTCGAGTTTCAGTTCTTTGAGCCTTGTCCGGATCTGGTCATCTGTCGGGGGGGCAATGTCCTTGGCCATAATCTCGAGAACCCTTTGTGGAAACGCGGAGCAGGAGAACCTGCTTCGAGGAACAAGCGGAACTGATTTACCGATGATGACTACCGGTCAGACGATTGTCACGCCTGTTACGGTAGGGAGTTTGACTTGTCCGTCGTACACTCCCTCTGGATCGCGAATTGTCGAAGACGGAGTGCTTGCTGATGACTGTGCCTGACCGGGATGACCTCGCTGCCCGCTATCTCGATCAACTTCCGTATGCGCCCTACCCGGTGCAGGAGGAGGCCCTGCTCGCGTGGTTCACGACGGAGCAAGGGGTACTCGTCTGCGCTCCGACCGGAACCGGGAAGACGCTGATCGCCGAGGCGGCCCTGTTTGAGGCCCTACATACCGGTAAGACCGCGTACTACACCACCCCGCTGATTGCCCTCACCGAGCAGAAGTTTCGCGAGATGCAGGCAGCTGCGGTGCGTTGGGGGTTCTCGGCGGATGATGTCGGACTGGTGACGGGGAACCGGCGGGTGAACCCGGAGGCCAAGGTGCTGGTGGTCGTCGCGGAGATCTTGCTCAACCGGTTACTTAATCCAGACACGGCAGAGATGGAGAACGTTTCGGGCGTGGTCATGGACGAGTTCCACTCGTTCAATGATCCCGAGCGCGGGGTGGTGTGGGAACTGTCACTGGCCTTGCTGCCGAAACATGTGCGGTTGCTGTTGCTCTCGGCCACAGTCGGGAACACAACCGAGTTCCTGATCTGGCTTCAAGCCAAGCACGGTCGCCGCCTGGAACTGGTGCAGGGGACCGAGCGCAAGGTGCCGCTGTCGTTCAACTGGATCGGCGACATGCTGCTGGCCGACCAGATCGAGTTCATGGTTGAGCATGAGAAGACGCCGACTCTGCTCTTCTGTTTCAACCGCAACGAGTGCTGGGATGTTGCCGAGACGTTGAAGGGGAAATCGCTCCTCGCCAGTGGGCAACAGAAGCAACTCGGCGTTTACCTCGACGAGCAGGATTGGAAGTCCGGCGTTGGGCCACGGCTCAAACAGCTTCTCTTTCGAGGCGTCGGCATCCATCATGCCGGGCTATTGCCGAAGTACCGAAGGCATGTCGAGGAGCTGTTCCAGCAGAAGTTGTTGTCGGTGTGTGTCTGCACGGAGACACTGGCAGCCGGGATCAACCTGCCTGCGCGGTCGGTGGTGATGACCAGCCTGATGAAGGGGCCACCGGGTCGCAAGACGATTATCGACGCGAGTTCCGCGCACCAGATATTCGGGCGGGCTGGGCGACCGCAATTTGATAACCAGGGGTACGTTTACTCGCTGGCGCACGAGGACGATGTGCGTCTGGCTAAGTGGAAGGAACGCTACGACCAGATTCCCGAGGACACCAAAGACTTCAACCTCATCAGAGCCAAGAAAGCCCTGAAGAAAAAAATGCCGACCCGCCGGCCCAATGAGCAATACTGGAACGACCAACAGTTCCAGAAGCTGGTCACAGCTCCGCCCGGCAAACTGGCGAGCAAGGGCCAACTCCCGTGGAGGCTCCTTGCATACTTGCTAAAGCTTTCACCCGATGTGAATCGACTGGTGACATTCGTGAGGAAGCGGCTGCTCGATTCGGGGTCGATGGAGCGGGCCGAGACGCGGTTACAGGAGATGCTGCTCACGCTGTGGGCCGGTGGGTTTCTCGCTCTCGATCCGCCGCCGCCCGCGACGCTCAAACAACTGATCATGTCGCACCCCTGGGACGGGGTGACTGCTGCTGATGAGGACGACTTCGAAGAGCCCGCGAGCGAAGCCCGTAGGACGGGCCCCTTGGCCCGTCCGTCCGAAGACGAGTTCGGCGTCGGCCTGGAAGCAGACGCACCGCCTCGGGAGGGCGAAGCTCCTGCTGAGCCGCGAACCTGGGAAGACGTTGACCCGCCAGAGCGGCTCGGCGGGAGCCTCGCCCTCCCGAAAAGCATCGCCCTCCCAACGGAGATCGGTTCACTCACCTTCGGTCGCCCCGCTCCACCGCCACCCCCCAAGCCCGAGAAGAAACCCGCTGCCAAAAAATCCCGCACCGCCGAACTCCTCGGCCTCAAAACCGTGGAGGCCGCTGCCGCCGAACTCGCCGCCGCTCCACCGCCGTACCTTCCAACTACTGCCACGCCGACAGCCGACCTCGACAAGCTACTGGTCTTCCGCAGCGTGAACCCGATCTATGGGGCGTACCTGCTCCAGCATCTGGGTCTGGCCGATGCGTGCGAGCGGATTCAGATTCTGGAAAGCCTGCTAGAGATTCCGACCTCGTTGATTCGGCAGGTCCGCGTGCCGTGGCCGCAAGATCTCCCCCCCGGTCCGCTCGGCCTGGGTCGGGTGCATGGCGAGTTAATCTCGCGCGGTCTGGCCACACTCCAAGAACTCAACCCCGCCGCAGCCCCGCCGCAGGATGAGGACATCCCATTCGAGGACCGTAAGTGGCCGATCCCGCTCGGCGACCAGATGCGAATGCTGTTCGACAGCGACTACCCCGGCATCCGCGAGACGCCGATCCGAGCGGTGTGGATCATCGGCGACTTGCAGTTCTTTAACTACGACTTCCAAAAATTCGTCACAAGCCGCGACCTGACCAAGCAGGAGGGGCTGATCTTCCGCCACGTCATGAAGATGATCCTGCTTTGTGGAGAGTTCTCACAGGTGACACCAATTGGCATGGACGAAGCCGCGTGGCGCGATGAGCTGCGCGATCTGGCCGAGAAGCTAACGGAGACCTGCCGCCAGATCGATCCAGAGAGTACGGATCAGATGCTGGAGATGTCGCAGGCAGCGGATGTCCTTGTCGAGTTGAAGCCCTCATGAGTGACCAGCCAGACAATCGCGATCTGACTTCCGACGAGCGGCAACTGGTCCTCTGGATGCTCGAACACGGGAACCATCAAGCCCGAGCATTTCTGCCTCAAGTCGATCAGGTGAGGATCAGCCCCTGGCGCTGCGAATGCGGTTGTGCCAGCGTGGATTTCATTCAAGAGAAGCAAGCAGAACCCACCGCAGGCATGCGTATTCTGGGAGATTATGTTTTCGGAGGGGGGGACCATGAGAGCGGCATGTTCATCTTCGAAAGAGGAGGCATCTTGTCCGGGATCGAAGTCTACGGACTGGGCGGGGACGCAGCTCGATCTCTCCCGCATCCAGTCGAATGTCGGCCCTTCGGGGCTGAATCTGAGTGCTTCTTCACACTTGGATGGAAGCAATGAGGAGGCACTCGCCTTGAAGAAATCGTATGCTGTCCTGGGGCAAGACTCTGAACAACTTCTAACGAGTGCCTTGTCAACGCTAGGATTTGGGGTTGAGCCAGTCCCGCCCGGGAGGGCGAAGCTCCTGCTGAGCCGCGAGCCAGGGGACACGTCCACTCGCAGTAGCGGCTCGGCAGGAGCCTCGCCCTCCCGAGGGGGGAGTACCCCAAAATAAAACTGGACGGGGCACTCCAATGGTTATCGAATCGAAAGGCGACAAGGCACGCTCATGACACCTGAACAACTCCGCACGATGCAGGCTCCGATCAAGACTCGGTTTCGCGAAGACCCCACTGCGGGCCTGGCAGTCTTAGTGGCGACCGGGGATCTCGATCGGGAGCAGTGCGTTTGCCGCATCCCGACCGGTCGTGGGCCGGTGACCGAGGCCGGGCTGCATGAACTGACGGGCGGGGATGGCCGCTGGGCGTGCAGCGCAGTGATGCTGCTGGAAGCCCTGATCGGGTGTGCGGGCACCACAGTATGCGTCGTCGCGACCGCCATGGGGATCGAGTTCACCGAGGGAAAAATCGTGGCCGAGGGAGACCTCGACTTCCGCGGCACCATGGGCGTCAGCCGCGAAGTCCCCGTCGGCTTCACAGCCATTCGGATCAAGATCTCGCTCAAGACCTCAGCGGATGATGCAGCCATGAAGAAGCTGCAAGAGCTGACCGAACGCTACTGCGTCGTCGCCCAGTCGCTACGTACTCCAGTGGACTGTCTGGTCCATCGCAGCGCGACGTGATCGCTCTGCGGAGTCGCTTCCCTCGCACTGCAAAAAGACTTCCGAAGTCTTCCGAAGTCTTCCGAAGTCTTTTGGGAGGGATTCCACGGTCCGCCCACCATACTACTTGCGACGGGACCGGCTTTTCGAGGTGGGCTTCTCGGCGGGTTTCTCCGCATTCTGGCCGTTCCCCGCAGCGTTTCCGGCACCGGCAGCGGCGTGCATCGCCTTGGCGGGGTCGTTCGCGGCAGCAGCATTATTCCCGGCAGGAGCCACGTTCGCTCCCGGCGCGATCGACGCGTGCATCGCCTTCGCCGGGTCATTCCCAGCGGCGTTACCGGCAGCTGGAGCAGGGGCGATCGAGGCATGCATGGCCTTCGACGGATCATTCCCGGCGGGCACATTGCCTGCGGGAACTGCGGCTCCCCCTGCGGCCATCGAAGCGTGCATGGCCTTGGAGGGGTCATTCCCAGCTGGGGTGGCTGCGGCATTGGGAGCGGGAGCCACCGACGCATGCATCGATTTCGCAGGGTCGTTGGCGGCCCCCCCCTCTTGCATTTGAGCCGCTAGATCGGCTTGATGCTGATCGTTGAGGTTGTTGATATTGGTCTTTGATTTTTCTCCGGCGTCAATGACGGCCCCCGGGTAGGCCGTAATGTCCATCGGGGAACTCCCGAAGGTCGATTTCGCGGTCGCTGCTGCCGAGGCCGCTGCGGCCTTCTGCTGTTCAGCGACCATCGTTTCCAGCATCGGCATGTAGGGAGTAGCCATCGCCAGGGCGTCGGTCACCAGCAGACCGGAAAGTGTCATCGTGATCGTGGCGGTCGTTCCGCTCGATGTTGCCTGGGCACTGCCTAGCATCATGTCGACGTGACCGAGCAATTTCTTCATCGATGCGGCAGGTACGAACGGATTGAAGCCTGCCCCGTCCAGTTGTGCGATTTGAGCCTGGAGTTCGGCTCTCAGTAGATCCGCCTCCTTCTTGTTATTTTCTGCGGTCCCCTGAGCCTTGGCAGCATCTAAACTCATTCGTTGTTCAACTTTGACATCGGTTCCAAATGTCACGCCGTAGCTGACGCCGTAAATCCCCTCGATGTTGGCATCCACGGACTGGGCTCCCGAGGCTGTCTTTCGAAACGTATAGATACCGAGCGTCTTGAGCTTGGCAGTATCCTTCGGTGCGGCCACATAAACGAAACTCGACTTGGTGTCGACAAAGGCAAACCGCTTGGCTGCAGGGGCTGCCCCCTTGCCATCGATCGCCCCCTTCAATTCGGCATCACTGCCCACCAGATAGGTCGTCGAGTTGACCGCGTGGACCAGCACCTTGGGACTGATGGACCCCGCCAGGGCGTACACCGCCTTGCCGTTGTAGTCTTCTTTGGTCAGGACGGTCGCGGGAGCCGACGCAAGCTTCGACTCGTCGACCGCTGTCTTGAGTTTCACGACCGCCACAAATCGTTTCGGAGTTTGAGCGGCTTGCCCCCCCGGAAAACCGGAATTCCCGCCAGGCTGGATCCCGTCAATGACCCCCACGGTCAGCGTATCAATATCTTTGGCCTGAATGTTCAGCCCTTGGAAGAACGCGGTCGCTGGATTCACTTGGCCACCCGCACCCATTGGCGGCTGGTTCATCAGCTTCGACAACGTGGGGTGATCCATGATCGGTTTGAAGATCGGAGCGTTCATCGAGTCCGCGACCCGCACCTGCACCGCGACATCGATATCATCCGGCAACCACTTGACCCAGCTGTTGGAACCTGCACCACTCAGCAGGGCCATCGCTCCATACACGATCCCGCCGAGGAGTCCGAGTCCCAGCACGACCCCGCCCGCAATCATGGCGATGGGTGCGAACCCGCCGCTCTTGGACTTCTTCTTGCCCTTGCCTTTCACGCTCTTGGAACCGCCGCTGGACTTCCCCTTCGAACGGGGAGCATCGGCTTCTTCCTCTTCTTCTTCCATATCGTCCATCGCACCGAAGTCGTCATCCTGCGAGACGAATTCATCCTCCGGCGGCTCCTCGACTAGGAACGGCTTCTTGCACTTGGGGCAGGGGACCTTCTTCCCGACGAAATTATTGTTCTTCAGCTTCAGCCCGGCACCGCAATGCGGGCAAGAGACGGCCAAGGGAGTGGACATGGAACAACCTCAATAGAAAGACGCAGAACTGCCTATTGATATACGATATCGAGCGACCACACAGGTGTAAATTGCATTTCCCCAGGAGTTTGCTGGAAGGCAGGGAATCGGGTGCGAGCCCCACCGGAGTGGCTGGGGGAATTGGCGGAAAAACAGGGTTCCTCCGCCACCGTGGTCAGCGAATGCGAGCAGCCTCGTCCCGGGCAGAGCTGTATCACCCCGCGGGGAGCGGTTGTCTTGACGATGAGTGGTTTCTGGCAGAATGCTGCCTTTATCGATGGAGAAGCCACGAGAAGTGGGATATCGCGAGGCGTGGCATTGGTTTTTTCAGCCGTAGCGTGCGAGAAACTCGAAACCTGAGCGTGCCAGCGGGGTTAGTACGTGGTATGACACGTGTTCACTGACACTCATGGTGATCGGGACATTCCGATCCGCCTGCCCCGGCCTTTGCTTTGGACCTGATGCTCGATGACTCGATTCGTGGTGATTGCTGGTCTGGTGCTGGCTGCGGCTTGTAGCTCTGCCCGTGCTGCGGATGCTGCGAAAATCGTGGCTCCGTTTACGCTGAATGACACGCGGGGAGCGACCGTTCACTCCGCGGACTTTGCCAACTCCAAGTGTCTGGTGGTCGCGTTTCTGGGGACGGAGTGCCCGCTGGCCAAGCTGTATGGTCCACGTTTGCAGACCTTGGCGAATGAATATGAGCCGAAGGGCGTGCGGTTCCTGGCGATCAATTCGAATCAGCAGGACTCGATCGCGGAGATCACCGCGTCTGTGAAGCAGCATGAGATCAAGTACGCGATCCTCAAAGACCCCGGCCAGAAGGTGGCTGATCAGTTCGGAGCGACCCGCACGCCCGAGGTGTTCGTCCTCGATCCGCTCGGAACGGTGCTCTATCGCGGACGAGTGGATGACCAATACATCGTCGGCGTCCAGCGCGACGCTCCGCTGCGAGCCGACCTCAAGGTCGCGCTTGACGAAGTGCTGGCGGGGAAGCCGGTCAGCGTGGCTGTGGCGGAGCCGATTGGCTGCCTCATCGGTCGCGTACGTGAGCCCAAAGCCGGGGGCAGCGTCACTTGGTCGAACCAGATTTCCCGCATCGCCCAAGCCCACTGCGTCGAGTGCCATCGACCCGGCGAAATCGGGCCATTCCCCATGCTCACCTATGAGGACGCTCAAGGCTGGGGAGACATGATCGCCGAGGTCGTCAGCGAACGCCGCATGCCTCCCTGGCACGCCGATCCCGCTCACGGAAAGTTCTCCAACGATCGCAGCCTCTCGACCGAAGAGCGCGACCTGATCCTGACCTGGGTCAAGGATGGCTGCCCGGAAGGGGACAAGTCCCAGCTGCCTTCCGATCGCAAATTCACCGAGGGCTGGCAACTGACGAAGGTGCCCGATCTGATCGTTACCATGCAGAACAAGCCGTTCGCCGTTCCTGCCAGTGCCGGTCCCGAAGGAGTGAAGTACCAGAACTTCGCCGTCGACCCGAAGATCAAGACGGATAAATGGGTCTCGGAGATGGAAGTCGTGCCGGGCAACCGTGCGGTCGTGCATCACATCATCGTCTACGTTCAGCCAGAAGGTCAGAAGCAACGCGGGCAGGGAGAATTCTTTTGTGCCTATGTCCCGGGAACCCGCCCGATTCCACTCGCCACGGGCCACGCCAAGAAGATCAAGGCGGGCTCCTGGTTCCGGTTCCAGGTCCACTACACCCCGAATGGATCGCCACAGTCAGACCTGAGTAAAGTTGGCCTGATCTATGCTAATCCGAAGACGATTACCCATCAGGTGCTGACCACTGAGGTCGCCAACACTCGATTCAGTATCGAGCCCGGCCAGGACAACCAGGCGTTTACCGCGATCAGTCAGCCTTCACCGATTGATGTCATCCTCATGTCGATGGCTCCCCATATGCACCTGCGGGGCAAGGCGTTCAAGTATGAACTGGAGCTGCCCGATGGCACTCGGCAGACGTTGCTGGATGTGCCGAAGTACGACTTCAACTGGCAGACGAACTACCGGCTGGCGGAACCGCTGACGATCCCGGCGGGAGCGCGGCTGCACTGCACGGCGGTGTACGACAACTCGGTCAACAACCCGGCGAACCCCGATCCCACAAAGACCGTCACTTGGGGCGACCAATCGTGGGACGAGATGCTGCTGGGCTATTTCGACCTGCTGGTCTCGCGCGAACTGACAGATAAAAAGTCGCTGAAAACTGCCATCAACCCGGAGAGCATCCTCTCGCGGTTTGATCAGGACAAGGACGGAAAGATTTCCCGCGAGGAGTCGAAAGGGCACGATCTCCTCAGTCGAGGCTTTGCGGTCGGAGACACCAATAGCGACGGCTACCTCGACCGACCCGAAATCGAGAAAGCCATTGAGAAGATTCGGAAGGCACTCAAGTAAGGCGAACAGCCAGACTTTGCATACCCAAAGACTTCCGAAGTCTTCGGAGACTTCGGAAGTCTGACAGGTAGGTTTCCACTGGCCGTTTGCCTAAGAGCGTGTTTGAAAAGCTACTTTCCCCAGTCCTGGGCCAGCTCATCGGGCTTCAGGTGGCGGACCATGCGGTGGATCATGCACACGCGGATCATGGCT
>JAYTCW010000536.1:0-6407 GCA_043736295.1 Planctomycetota bacterium
TGCCACGTTCTCAGCGCGGAGCGTCAGCACCTCGGCTCGCAACTCCGCGACCACCTTGAGCAGCGTCTCCACCTGTCGCCGAAGCTCTTCCATGATGCCACGAAATCTGACCGATTCCAGTGTCTGTGGCAAGAGGGGTTAACAGTTACGAATCCAAACATAGATTCGGTTGAATGGGAGATTTGGATTGACGAGAAACACGGGATGACCCCCGTCAGCATTTCTCGCAAGGATCTGAATGACTCATTGAAGGAAGTGTCCCGCAACGATGTCGGCTGGAAGGAGATCAATGGCGTCATGGTGCCCGTGTCATTTGGAATTCGCATGTTGAATAAGCAGAAATACCCCAAGGGCTACGACTTGAAGTTGGAATGGAGTCATGTCAACGAGCCGCTCGACTCCAAGGTGTTTACACCTGCTGGCATCACGGAGAGCTGTGGCGCTCTGGTCGCGGACATGAGGCTGGGGCAAGTGGTCGTCGAACAAATCAACCCATTGCCTGTCCCCATTGCCCGTCGCCATCGCCAGTCCAAAACCAGTTGCTCCTCACGCCCGCTCGCGGTTGGTGTGGATCTTGCTGGGCCAGCTGATTGCGGGGGCAGGGTTTGCATGGTGGTACTACCGCCGCAAGGCCCGGTGACACTCGGCGTGACGGGGATGGAGAGTGGGGATTCTCGCTACGCTCAGCCCTCGCTCACGCGTCGGATTGCTGTCCCCGTAAACCGATGCGTGAGCGAGGGGGTACGTCTCTCGATGTCCTTGGAGTGATTGGCCCCTGTAAGGCGAACGGCCTGTGGAAACCGACCAGTCAGACTTCCGAAGTCTCCGAAGACTTCGGAAGTCTTTGGGGACGCGAAGTCTGGCCGGTCGCCTAAGTGCCTCCGTCGCTCAGCCCGATCTTGAATACGGTTTGGCGAAACTCCTGGCTGCACTCGGGCCTCACTCTCGCAGACTTCCCGTTGACCAGATTTCCCGAACCGGCGAAGATCGCCGGTGGGAGCGAGGCTCTCGCTGGAGGACAAGGATTGTTCGCCAGCTGAACAGCGAGGACCAAGGAGGGGGCGAGATGGCAAACCATCGAGATCGACGAGCGGGAATCGCTCGGGGTCTGTTCGCACTCTGGCTATCGATGGCGGTGCAACCGAATCGGGCAGCTGGGAATGACGAGTTGTCGTTTACCCCTTCCGCAGTGGAGTCCGCGCTGTCACGCCCCAGCCCCTTCTATGAGGGGGATGAACCCGTTATCGCCCCGCGCGACCGTCACGCACAGCGGCTGCCAGCACGGGCGAGCGAGGCTCGCTTAGCACCACCAATCACTAACAAAATCGGTCTCCCGCAAGAGGCCACTCGCACGGGCAAGACTCCACTCCCCGATGCCGACTTTGAGGCCGGAGCCGAGCCCGCATCCCCCGCCCGAGGCCGCTCCGGATTCGGTTCAAGCGTCGCCTGGGCCTTGGGCATCCTCGCAGCTGGTTGGCTCATACGGCAGTTCCTAGTTTCGCGAGGTCCGCTCGCGATGGGGGCTCCAGCGGCCATTGAGCTGCTCTCTCGGCAGTCGATTGGGCCACAGCAGCAATTGGCTCTCGTCCGGTTTGGTCGACGGATTTTGCTGGTCGGTACGACGCCGACTGGCATGTCGACACTAGCAACGGTGGACGACCCCGTCGAGGTGCAGGCGATTGTGGCTGAGCTGCGCCCCTCGACTTCGAAGATGGGGCCGACGCTGCTCGATCTGTTCCGTGGTCAGCGGACCGCCCCGAGTCGCGACGACTCGGCCCCGGTCTCTGTCTCTCTTTCGACCACCAGTCGCGCTGCCAGCAACGAGCGGCGGACCACTCCTCCCGTGAATCGTGAGGTGGCCGATGTCTGACTGGACATCCTGGCTACCGGCCAGTTGGCTCGGGCAGAATGGACTGGGCCCGTCGGTGCAGGTGATGCTGGCGATCAGCATCATTGGTTTGGTGCCGTCGATCTTCCTGCTCTCGACCTGCTGGATTCGGTTCGTGGTGGTACTCGGTCTGCTGCGGCAGGCGATCGGCGGGGCTCAAATCCTGCCCAATCAAGTCATTACCGGACTGAGCCTGATGCTCACGATTGCGATCATGGCCCCCGTGTGGGAGGCCGCATACCACGAGGGGATCGAGCCCTACCAGAACGCCAAGTTCGAGACCGAGGCCGAACAGCGGAAGGCATTGAGCGAGGCCGCCCAGCGCACCATCGCTCCGCTCCGCCGGTTCATGGTCTCACAGATTCAAGCTGCCGGAAACGAGAACACCGTCTCACTCTTTCTCCGTGCCCGAGAACGCGCCACGACCGCTGACAGCCCCCGCTATTACGAAGACCTGCCACTCAGCGTCCTGCTCCCCGCGTTCGTACTGAGTGAGCTGAAGGTCGCGTTCCTGATTGGATTGCAGGTAATCCTGCCGTTCTTGGTGATTGATCTGGTGACCTCATCGCTGTTGACTGGGTTGGGGTTGGCGTCGCTGCCACCGCTGTGGGTGTCGCTGCCACTCAAGCTATTGGTCTTCGTGTCGATCGATGGCTGGTTCCTGACCGTTGAGATGCTTGTGCAGAGTGTGAGTACCGCCTGATGTCTGGTGACTACGGATTGGAATCGATGCTCGCCGGGCTGTGGGAGACTCTCACAGTTGCGGGCCCGGTGCTGGCGTGCCTGCTCGCCATGGCCTTCGTCATCAACCTCATGCAGGCGACGACTCAGTTGCAAGACCCGACGTTGTCGATCATTCCCAGGTTGCTGGTCGGCGGGGTGGCGTTGCTGTACCTGCTGCCGTGGATGGTGGAGCGGCTGGGTGAGTTCATGCGGGAGACGATCCAGCGCGTGGTTGCCGGCGTGGGATAGGCTTCCAGCCTGTCATGCGTGAGTGGAAATGCTCCGCTGCGCAAAGCCTTCGCGTCGCAGCTAAACGGGGGGATTTGTGCCTCGGCAACGAACGTCGCTACGAGCACTACTTTATGCCGACCTTCCCCCTCGAACTGCTGTCACTCAGCCCTGGCGAACTCGCCGCAGCAGGTCTGGCGGCACTGCGCATCGGCGGAGCGGTCTCGGTGTTGCCGGTGCTGGCCACTGTTCCTTGGCGAGCCCGGATCGCGATCGCGATTGTGCTGGGAGTCGCGCTCGGCGGGACGCATGCGGGCTCGGTGACTACGTGGTCCGTGGCGGCTGCGATCAGCGAACTGGTCACTGGAGTCACTCTGGGCATCGGCCTGCGAGTCACGCTCTCGGCCCTCCAAACTGCGGGGACTTGGATCGACGAACAGACCTCGACGGGACTGGCGGCGGAGCCAATCCTCCCCGATGCCGACGAGAACAACTCGGGGAGTGCGCAGGTCCTGACGTGGATGGGAGCGTGGCTGATCCTGACGACGCCCCCGTGGGGAGCCGACTTAGCGGTGATTCAGCGGGCGATGGAATCGCTGACAGTGATCCCGCTGGGTACGGTCGTGTCCCCGACTCAACTCCCCGCGTGGACCATCGGGCTGTTGCGAGGCTGGAACGAACTCGCTGTCGGAGTCGCACTCCCGGTCTGCTTAGTCGCGGGCCTGATTCAAGCGGGGCTGGCCCTGCTGGGGCGAGGTCTTGGTGTTGGTATTGGTCAAGCGATGTCTCCGATCCGAGCCGCGATCACGACTGTGCTATTGATCGTCGTCCTGCCGTGGCAGGCTGGGCAGATCCATAACCACCTGACCAGAAGCGAGCCCTCCCCTCTGGCCATCGGCCATCCGCCATCCGCCTCCCCCCGGAGCCTCACCCATGAGTGACTCCACCCAACCGGTCCCGATCAGCAAGCAGCGACTCCGCGAAGCCCGCCGCCTCGGCATCACTCCGCGCAGCCCGGAACTCACTGCCGGGGTCATGCTGTTGACAGCGGCCTGGGTCGCGCATGCCTGTCTTCCGCCGCTGGGTATGGCGTTTCGAGAACTTGTTGCGGAAGGCTTTCAAGGGGCCAGTTCGCTTCAGACGTCGGTGCCAGTGGAACTCAGTCCCGCCTGCCTGCGAGTCGTCCAAGAGGTTCTGCGCATCTGGGGAGCTTGCTGGGCCGCGGCGTTGCTGACTGATCTCGCGCAGGTCGGTTTCGTGTGGAGTCCTGTCACGCTCCTGCCCCACGAGGAGCGAATTTCTCCCGCCTCGGGTCTGGCCCGGATGCTGAGCTGGCAGGCCGTGGAAAGGTCGAGCCTGTTGTCGATCAAGCTGGTTTGTGGAGTGTTCGCAGTGTCACTGGTGGGAGAATACGCCCTCCGCTCGGCGCTCTCGGCCAGTGAGTCGTCGACGCACCTCGCGCGGGGAGTCACCTGGACTTCAATTCTGTTGGCCTGTGCCGGAACGCTCTGCCTGCTCTCCGGCATCCTCGACGCCTGGCTCCGCCAGACCCGCTGGCGGCAGGCTCTGGAACAGACCGATGACGAAAGTCGTCGACGCGAGTGAGTCGATAGATTCAACTTCAACCTGGCTTCCAAGACCGCTCGATCAATTCCGGCTGCCCTCACTACAGTGGTACGTCGCGCGGCCTGAACTGGCACATTTGGTCGAGAGCTGTGAGCGGCACGCGCGAGATGTGAAAACTCTGCACACGGTCGGTGAGGCGGTGGTGGCCCAGACATCCCCAGCGATGTCTGGGGCCGCCACCGCCTTCCACCTTGATGCCCCCGAGTGCGGCCCGAGCAATTCGGTGCATTCGTATTACGTAAGGCGGATATCGATCAGGGACGCGAGCTTCGGCACACTGCACCCGCATAATCGGAATGATCGCGAGAAATATAAAGTAACATCAGGGGAAGTGTGGCGAGATGGCAACATCACGATCACTGAGACGTAGGTTTTCGTGGAATGCTCTCGTACGCCGTCAAGGCTCAGACTTGGGTTTGAGCCTTGACCGACGGGGAGCCGCGAGCCAGGGGACGCGCTGTCTGGTGGATGCGGCTCGGCAGGAGCCTCGCCCTCCCGAGGGAGACGGACCCCAAAATCAAGCATTGACGGGGCACTAGGAGTTCACACACTCACACTGCGGGGGAGAGATGATGGATGGGTTACTGAATTCAGTCACGCGGATCGTCTCGGGGCAGTGGTCAAGCGCCACGCCAACCGACTTTGGGGCAGTGGCGCTGGCGATCGTGTTGACAGCTTGGTTCTGCACACGATTTTACGGGGAGCGTTAAAAGAGCTTGGAACTTGGTCCGACTCAACATTCCGATTCGTCGTCTTTCGCTCCGCGAAAGAACGTCCTTTCGCGGAGCGAAAGGCGACTGTGGTTTCGATCCACATCCTTACTTCTTTAGGCCCGAAGCGGGAGCGGCTTGGATCGACGCATTCGCCTGCTCGATCAGCTTTAGGAAATCGTTGGTGGTGTCGACCTCTTCGCGACCCGTGGGGAGGACAAATTTGAAGGCCGTTGGCAAGACTGGCTGATCCATCTTCATGTTTCGAAACGCCAGAAACATGATCGCCCGCTCACCGGTGACTGCCCCTGTCTCGTTCCGTTCATTTTTCAGATAGGTAATCTTCACGGGCAGTAATGTGTCAGCTGCGAAGTGGACGCGGACGGAGTCGGGGAAGAAGGGGACCAGGTTTGCCAGGATCTCTTTGGCGTTTTCGCCGAGTCCCGCTTGATATTTCTGGAGGAGGACGGGATCCCAACTGCCGTAGAAGACGCGGCATTTCTGCCCCTCGAACTCCTCATCGGTGACTCGCTGGCCGATCATGCAGCGGTCGATCGACGCGAGAATGGCTGGCAGCCCGCCGATCCCCATTTCGGCCCCCAGGGTGGCGACCGGGAGATTCTGGGAGTTGTCGGTCGCCGCGAGAATTTTTTGAACATCCCGGCGTGTATAGACGACATCGGGGTCTTTGGCTCCGAATTTGCCGATGGCTTTTTCGGTATGCAGAATGGTTCCGTCGCAGATTTCCGTCAGGGCCCCCTGCATCGAGCCGACGCGGATCTTGTACTCCAACCTCAGCTTGGGGAACGGGCCAGAGAGATACGTCCCTTTCGCTTCGAGGCGGCGGTCTCCGAGAATAATCTGCTGCTGCATGTCGGCCTGCAAAGATTGCCGGTTGAGCAGCTGACTGCGGGCCTCCGAGAGCAGCTGATCGGCTCCTGCCTTGTCTTCCGGAGTCGATTCCGTGGCGGGCTTGTCGCCGGGGGCTGCGTCGGAACTCTTTTCGTCGACGCCCTTTTCGGCAGCTGCGGGAGTGTCCTGCAAGGCTTGAACGGTGCGTATTCCTGCCCAGCCGATCCCGATCAAGAGGATGGAGCAGGACAGCACGAGTGTGGAGGGAGTTTTCATGTTGGCGCGAAAATGACGGATTTGCCAAAGATTCCCAAGGCAACGGTCCGAATACAAAGAGTGACTGCGAGTGGGCAGTGGAGTTCTTTCTGCGATCAGAAAGA
>JAYTCW010000537.1:0-14195 GCA_043736295.1 Planctomycetota bacterium
GCCTCGCCCTCCCGATCCACATCCCCAAGGTCTCTCCCATGTCCGTCGCCTTCCGTGAGCGGTTCCTGTCCGGCGAACGGCTCTTCGCCACCATGCTCACTCTTCCCTCGGGAGCTGTGGCGGAGATCCTGGGCGATGTCGGGTTCGATTGGATCTTCGTCGACGCCGAGCATGGCCCGATCGAGGCGGCTGAACTGCAACTCATTCTGCAAACGATCGGCCGCCGCGTGCCGTGTCTGGTGCGGGTGCCGACGACCGACTCGGTGGCGATTCAGCGAGCACTCGACCTCGGGGCCGCTGGGATCATCGTCCCACAGGTGAACTCCGCCGAGCAAGCCGCCCGCGTCGTCGACTTCAGCCGCTATCCGCCGGTTGGCTCGCGCGGGGTCGGCATCTCTCGGGCCCAGGGCTACGGCCTCGATTTCACTCCCTACGTCGCCGACGCCAACCAGCGCTCGGTCGTCGTCGTCCAAGCTGAGAACATCCGCGCCGTCGAGTGCATCGAACAGATCGCAGCTGTGCCGGGCATTGATGGGGTGTTGATCGGCCCATACGACCTGTCGGCCAGTATGGGCCTGATGGGGCAGATCGATCACCCGCGCGTGGTCGAAGCGATCGACCGCGTGACGGCGGTTTGTCTGCGAGCGGGCTTGAAGCTTGGGATCTTCGGCGTCACGCCAGCGGCAGTACGACCGTACTTGGCGAAGGGGTACACGTTCCTCGTCGCCGGTGTCGACACGATCATGCTGGGCAAAGGCGCACGCGCTGTGCTGGACGAGTTACAGGCAGAGTAGCTGGATGGCAAACAGTAGTCGAAGGGCGATCGCCTATTTCAATGTCGCGTGGGCTTTAGCCCACGCTACTCCACTCGGAGATCACGCTGTGATATCGAGGTGGGACTCTGAACACCGATGACCAGATGACGCATATTCACTCAGTGATCATCGCCCCCAGTCGAACGCCACGTCCAGTGCCGGTGCCGAGTGCGTCAGTGCCCCAATGCTGATCCGGTCGACCCCCGTCGAGGCAATCTCGCGGATCGTCTCCAGGTTCACTCCCCCAGACGCTTCCAGCAACACCGACGGAGCAAACCGGTCGCGGATCGACACGGCCTCGCGCAGCTGAGGCGGTTTCATATTGTCGAGTAACACGATCTCGGGTTGCTCGTGCAGCGCGTCGTTCAGCTGGGCCAGCGTGTCGACTTCGACCTCGATAAGTTGGCCGGGCCAGCGCCGTCGGCATTCCCGGATGGCAGCTGAGACGGAACCATCCGGGGACTGCGTTCTCCACGCGGCGAGGTGGTTGTCCTTGATGAGGATGCCGTCGCTGAGCCCCATGCGGTGATTCGTGCCTCCCCCGCAGCGGACCGCGTACTTCTGCAACAATCGCCAGCCGGGCCATGTCTTGCGCGTGTCGAGAATCTTCGCGCGGGTGCCCTCGACCGCATCGACGAACTTGCGGGTCAGCGTCGCCACTCCACCCAGCGCGGTCAGAAAGTTGAGTACCGTTCTCTCTCCAGTCAGAAGCGACCGGACCGGCCCCTGCACATTCGCCAGCACTCGCCCCGGCAAGATACTCTCCCCATCACGGCAGAGCAGATCGATCGTCACCGCAGGGTCAATCTTTCCGAACACCTGTTCCATGATCGACAGCCCCGACACAACACCCCTCTGCCGAGCCACGATCTGCACCATGCCCATCTGGACCTCGGGAACCAGGGCCACCGAGGTCAGGTCACTCTCTCCTCGCAGATCTTCGTCAAGGGCGATCTCAATCAGTACCGCAGCTGCGGCGTGTTCCAGTTCGCCAAAAGTGTTTTCCATTTGCCTCTTCCGCAAAGCCGCAAGTCTCAGCCACGATGACCAGTGATGCCCTGATTCTATGGAACTGATTCCGTGGGGCCTACCGACTGCCCGGGTCGAATTCGCTGCCAGACTCTTGTCGTCTATCCTCCAGGTATAGCAAACTCTGTCCAGTGGAATGCCTTCGTGCCCATGCGAATCGGGCAGAGGTGACGCGAAGTCTGAGCGCTCGTGCGAACGATCCTTGAGAAAGCCCAGGGAGCCAAGTATTCTCTGACTCTTCACGAAGAGCATTCGTTTCGGTTCCATGGTGTGCCCTGCGTCATGTCCCGCCTTCTGGCACTGCCGCAGGGAATTTCCGGGTGGGAGTGATCCGGGTCTTTGCAGGGTGGCAGTGATGTCGGAACGTCCCCGTCGTACTCCCGGTTCGCGGCCTCCGAATTCGAGTCGGAAGCGCCCACCGGATGCTCGTCGATCGGGACCAGCGGAGTCGGGGTCGCCCAAGTATCGTGGCGATGATGAGCAGAAGATCTGCGGCTTCCATGCCTGCCAGGGTGTCTTCGAGCGACGGCCCGATGACATCATCAAGGTCTATCTGACCGAGGATCGCACGCGGCATGTGAGCGCGATGCTCAAGTGGTGTGCCGCCAATCGACGCGCGTACAACGTGGTGGCAGTCGAGAACTTGGAGCGGCTCTCCGGGTCGAGCCATCATGAGGGGATCATGATCCTCGCCCGCAAGCCGCAGGGGCTGGATGATTCGGCCTTGCTGCGCGGGGTGCGGGATCAGTCAATGACAGGGCCGTTCTTATATCTGGATGGTCTTCAGAACCCACATAACCTGGGGGCGCTGCTCCGCACAGCCGCTCACTTTGGGGTCTCGGCCATTCTCGGCAAAGCGGGCGATCTGCCCGAGGTGTCAGCTGCGACGGCTCGAGTGGCGGAAGGGGGTGCCGAGCATGTGGCGGTGATTGGCCTGCACTCGCCGGAGGAGACCTTGGCCGCCTTGCAGGAGTGCGGTTTCGTGGTCCTGGCGACCTCGAGCCATCAAGGCCGTCCCATCTACAAGGAGACGCTCACTGCTCGCACCGTGTTCGTTCTGGGAGGCGAGCAGAACGGCGTGTCGGGGGATCTGCTCCGGTTGGCCGACCGCTGCCTATTGATTCCCGGAACGGACTTGGTGGAGAGCTTAAACGTCTCGGTGGCGGGGGCCGTGCTGCTCAGCGAACTGTATCGGCAGGTGGCCTTCGCGACTCCGCCGAAGCCGAGTCGGCCCACCTCGCAGCGTCCCGCGAAAGGGAAGCCACAGCCACCGAAACCATGACGCTTATCGCCCTGGCCAGAGGCGCACATGAGCCGGAATCCGAGTCGGCCCGACATAACACTCGGCCCCGTCGCGGGCGATCTCCCGACGCAGCATCCCCAGGCCAATGCCGCACTCGGTGAGTGGCCAGACAGCTGCGGAAGTGAGTGTCCCTGCGGAAGTGGGCGCGTCTCGCGTGGCGAAGACCTCGGAACCCGCAGGAAACTCCGCCGGTTCATCGGTGGTCACTCCGCACAGCAAACGGTTGACATGCCCCAGCGCATCGATGCGGGCAATCGGTTCTTGCCCCAGGTAGCAGCCCTTGGCGAAGCTGATGGCCAGCTTGGTGCGGTTGGCTTCTTGTGCGAGATTGTCCTCCGTGAGGTCGACGCCGTACTTCGGGAAGCCATTCTCGATTCGCAGGACTTCGAATATCTCGTGCGAGGCTTCGATCGCGCCTTCGTCAACCATTTTGAATCGACAAGCAGTTTCCTCAGCACGAGGCATGACGACTGAATAGCCTGGAGCCGATCCGAACTCGAACCGACGCAACATGCCTCCGGGAAACCCGATCTGTCCCAGATTCGGCGGCAGTCCGATCGGTTCGGGAATCACCCTTTGAAGGACCGTTTCGGCCTCGGCTCCACTGAGAAACATCTGGGACAGTTCGTCCGTGCGATCAAACAACTGGACATCCTCCGTGATAAGGTACTGATCCAGGTGAGCGATCAGCGCTGGCCCGTAGCCCGGCTCAGTCTCGACCCATAAACTGTCGATTCCCGCATAGACGAGGACATAAAACAGGATGCGTCCCTTGATACTCGTGACAATGGCTTCACAGCCCTGCCCGGTGGCCAGCCCCTTGATGTGGTTTGTACAAAAGTTATGCAGGAACGAGGCCCGATCCGCTCCTGTGATTTCGATCTGAGTCCGACCAGTCAGTGAAAACATCGCGACATCATCAATCGCTGACTGCAGTGAGCGGAGAGACTCGGAAATAAGCATCAACAGAATCCAGAAGAGTGGTGCAGCAGTGCTCTCACGATCACTCCCGCCGGGGTACGCCAGGCGGTGCCCGGCAGGGATCGCTGGAACTTGCCAGTCGACGACGTTACGCCATCGTAGCTCAGCCACTCCGACCGCACCATCTGCGCTGACCACCTCGTGCCACACCGATTCACCAGACCCGGCCCCTGTGAAGTCAGAAAACGGGAGGGAATCGGAAAATCAAAAGCAGTCATGCACCCCTCACTCCACCATGCGTTCCCGACGCGGCGGGAATGCGTCAGTCGCACACTTGTTTCCCGGCAGACTCCCGGCACTGACGTTTCTGATTCGGAGACGGCAACTGTTGCCGCTGGACTGAACGGCCTCGCGGCCCCCTATTGACACTCTCCCAGCCCCGGTCTATCGTCACAGGTCCAAGGGAAGTCGTTTGGCGGAGCCGGGCGGTTTTCCCCATTGATTGGCCGCGTGAGTCGCGAATGGAGTCGCAGCATGTCGCAGACAATTCTCTCGATGACCACCCCGGACAATGCTCCGGTCCCGCTCATCGATCTCGTCGAGCAGTTTGAGACTCAGCGCGATGAAGTGATGGGGGCCGTCGAACGGGTCTTCGCCAAGCAGGGCTTCATCCTCGGCGAAGAGGTCGCTGAGCTCGAATCTGAGATCGCCACTCACTGCGATTCGCGGTTCGCCGTCGGTTGTGCTTCCGGAACGGATGCCCTCGTGCTGGCCTTGATGGCTCTCGACATCGGCTCCGGTGACGAAGTCATCACCACCCCGTTCACCTTCTTTGCCACCGCCAGTTCGATCGTCCGCGTCGGAGCCAAACCGGTCTTCGTCGACATCGACCCCCTCACCTACAACCTCGACCCCGCTGCCGTCGCCGCAGCTGTCACCAGCCGGACCAAGGCGATCATGCCGGTCCACTTGTATGGCCAATGTGCCGACATGAAGCCGCTGTGGCGGACAGCAGTGCAGCATGGTCTGTCGATCATCGAAGACTCGGCCCAGTCGATTGGGGCTAAGTATGACAATCGCCGCTCCGGGGTGCTGGGGACGATTGCCTGCTTCAGCTTCTTCCCGACTAAGAACCTGGGTGGTGCGGGTGACGGCGGCATGCTGTCGACCGATGACGCGGACCTCAATGCTCGGTTGCGTCGTCTGCGAGTTCACGGTGATGTGGGCCGTTACGACCATGTCGAAGTTGGCTTCAACAGCCGCCTCGATGCCCTGCAGGCCGCCGTGCTGCGAGTGAAGCTGCGGAAGCTGGATGAGTGGACGGAGGGCCGCCGGGCCAATGCCGCCCGCTACGATGAGTCGTTCGCCAGCATGGGCCTACACGGCGCGATCACGACGCCGGTCACGCTGCCGCAGAACTACCACGTCTACAATCAGTATTGCGTCCGCGTTCACGATGGGCAGCGGGCGAAGTTGATGGACCAGCTGAAGACTTCGAACGTCGGCCACGCGGTCTACTACCCGGCTCCGCTACACTTGCAGACCTGCTTCCAATCACTGGGCTACAAGCTAGGACAGTTCCCCGAAGCCGAACGGGCCAGCCGCGAGATTCTCGCGCTGCCGATCTACGCGGAACTCGGCGAAGCTCGCCAGCAGCGTGTGATCAAGGCGGTCGGCCAGGCGTTTGGCATTGAGACCGGTCGGACCTCCGTGCCAATGCGCCGGGCCGCTTAGGCTGCGGGTACGACCCGTTGGGCGAGCTGCCAGTGGAAACTGACCCGCAGACTTCCGAAGTCTCGGAAGACTTCGGAAGTCTTTTAGTACGCGGAGTCTGCCGCCTGCTTGCTGCGTAATCACGCTCGCTGAACATCGTCGAACGAGTAAATCGTCTGGAGTCAGGCGGGACTAGCTGGCTTTGTGGCTCCGGCCAGTTCAGGGGCTCGTGTAGGAAGTTCCCCGTGGATCGTATGCGGCCCGTTGAAGACCTCTAATGCCTTGTCACCGCTAGGATTTGGGGTTGAGCTAGGCCCGTCCGGGAAGGCGAATCTCACCCAAATTCGGCTTCGGCACCCCGCAGAACTCAGATTCAGATGTTTATTTGAGGATCACTGGGCAGACGATGGCGAATCGCCGCCGAATATCTTGCTCCGTGTCGTAGGCGAAATAGTCCACTAACAGAAGAAACTTCCCCTCGCGATCGGGAACTCGCCACTTCTTCGAGATGTCGAAACCAAACGGAGTTCCGGAGACATGAGTGAAACCTCCATGTAAGAGTGTCTCGCCCTCGATGAGAAAGCCTTGCGAGTTGTTCGAGTCGCTGGCAATCGAGAGGCGTGAAAGTGCGAATTCGCCGTGAGTTCCCAGGTCGAAGTCAATCCGTCCTTGAACGTCGACTTCCTGTCCCCTCGGGAGCGTGAACTCGCTCTGCTTGACCTTCTGGCCATTAATAGTCAGGGAGATTTTCTTCAGATACTGGCTCCCGATTGGAATCTCGACGGTGGGACGCTTTCCAGGAACATCTTTGAGATGCGGGGCATTTCCTGTGTAGCCTAACGGCAATTCCTGTCTCGGGTAAAAGTACCAGAGCAACAGACCGACGACGACTGCGGCGACAAGAGATATTCGCCATTTGGAGAGATTCATCACTGACCTCAGAAGGAGTTGGACATCGGCTCGCCGCCGTTCCGTGAACCGACGGCCCGCCAAACCTGTAGATCGATATTCGAACTTGAAAAACGAATCGCTCCATCTGCCATCAAGACATTGACTCCCGAGGTATGGTTGCTGGAAGCGGGAGTCGACACAGCGACATTTTGGAGCAGATCAAAACATTGACACTCGGGGCTGTTCGGCGTTCCCACGTGATTGTAACCCGCATTGTGGATGTAATATGCCGAGGAGGTGGCACTGAGTTGGGGGGGTGAACTTGTCGAAGCCTCCAGGCACTCACGAGCAAACCGATCGATCTCGGGAAGAGTGATCGTATACGTGTTTGCCGTGATGAAGCTGATTCTCCATTGACCGTGTTGGGGGGGGATGGGGTTGCCAATGGGAACGGGTGGAGATGACCGCATTTCGGAGCAGAACGCAGTCTGAGAGAGTCCATCGGTCACGTGACTCCAGGTGAGATAGGGCTCTTTGTCGGGGATAAACGCGTTTCCCCAGCCGACGGCTGGCAGAAGTCCGCCGTTCACCGTGTAGCTGGAAGCCCCGGGATAATCGGCGAACGTGTCGACGGGACACCGATAAACATCAAGCCGGGCGATGGTGAACAAGGCTTGCGAAAACGCATTCGCATCTCCAGTCAACAACGGCACCAACCGTTCATACTCAGCCGACTGTTCCAGATAAGGCAAGATCGAAAAGAGCAGACCTGCTCCGCGATGTGTATAAGGCAATTGTCGATTGGAACTGACATAGGATTCCACAGCGATCCCGATCTGATGCAGATGAGAAGAGCAAGCTATGCGGTGGGCAGCGGCCCGGGACTGTTGGACTGCGGGCATCGCCAAAGCCACCAAGATGGCGAGGATCGCAATCGAAACCAGTAGCTCGACCACGGTGAATCCTGCACAACGAGTTGCGGAAGCAATTCGTACAAGAGTTTCAGGATGAACTGGTCGATTTCGCATGATTTCGATTGCTCCTTGCTCCGCAGTCGGGGGGCACTGCAACAGTGTAACACCCGATCATCGATCAAGTGTTACGGCTACAGAATCCCGGGAGTATTCTGGATGGAGACTGTGCGATATGTCGTCGTGTCAAAGTGATATGCCTTGCAAAAGTAGACTCCAGGATTAGTCCACAAAGCAGACGACGAGATATATCGTGTCCACGCTCCTCCAGTGGCCGTTCCTGAGTTAGATCCCAGCGCTACCGACGCCCCTCCACCGTTCGGTACATATGTCACCGTGTAGGTCACGGTCGTCGGAGTGGGTGTCACAGTCCCATTTCCATGTTGCCAGAGAAATGTCTGGGTGGAACTCGGCGGGTAGGACATCGTGATCGCCGCGAAGGCGGGCGAACCCATGACCACGAGGTAAGTGAGCATCGTGATCAACACATTTCGGAAACGCATCAACATGAGATCTCTCCAAGTAGTAGGTAGTAGGTAGTAGGTAGTAGGTAGTAGGTAGTAGGTAGTAGGTAGTAGGTAGTAGGTAGTAGGTAGTAGGTAGGCCAAAGCAGCCCCTCACTGTCCACTACTGATTCGTATTATATTTAGTGATTCCGAAATGTCAATGCGACGTGGCCCTGACATCCAAAGCGACACTGGCGGTCACTTTGGGCCGCCAGTGTTTTCCGGACGTTTCATTTCGAAACACACTGGCGAGTCAAAGCACTCGCCAGTGGCATAAGGTGGGTTCAGCTCTCGGCTCGTCAGCACCCGGAGGACTCCGGTCGCTGATGCTTCCGGCTCGGGAGGACGCGGCAGACTCACGCATGCCGCTTCCGTTGTTCACTCTTGTTCGCGTCGTCCGGCGTGGATGAACTCGATAATTTGCTGGGCATTGAGGTGCAGGTCTATGCCCGGCACATCGAGCGCGGACTTCTGCGGGGCGTCGGGTTGCAGGACGAAGACTTGGCCATTCGAGCGCTGAATGCGAATCGAACCCTCTTGAGCGGCATGCTCCAACAGAGTGCCCAGTGATTCTTGTGATTCTTGGTACGTCGTCATCAGTTGGCCACCTCCACCACATCGACTCCAGCACGGCGAGCCGCATGCACCAGCCCGCGATCCAAAGTGAGCAGCCGACATCCGAGTTGTCCAGCGCAGGCCACCAAATAGGCATCATACGCATAGACATCGAGCGAATGCGACAGCTCGATCGAGCGTCGCAGTTCGATGTCAACGTAGGTGATCGAGATCCGCGAAAACTCTTCGACGGCTGCGAGAGCATGCGGCAACTCGATGGCCTTCCGTTTGAACATGGCAGAAAAGGCGTTGCCGATCTCCCACGGCAACGAACGCGGGGCGAACAACTCCTCGCCGCGAGTCAGCGCGATCAGTGCAGATTTGATCGGTTCATTCGCGATCACTGCGATGATTACCGACGCATCGACAACGAGCGGCATGCGGAGAGGCTCCTGAAGTAAGTGACCAAGTTGCAACAATGTCGCGAGATTATCGCTGGGAGAAGTCTCGTGTCCAACGCTGACGCGACCTCGCCACCCAACACCCCCGACTTACGTCGGAGGCTCGCTACCGCCTCATTTCGGCTCTGGCCAGCTCAGGTGCTTGTGCAGAAACTTGTACGTCCCCACCCCGTTGATGGTATGCGGGCCGTTGAAGACCTCCAGCTCGGTGCGGTCGCCGATACCGAGTTTGTCGTAGTGGCGTTTGACCTTGGCATATTCCCAGGCGACCCACTCATCGGGTGCGACGCCGTCGTCGTGCCCGCGTTCGACCATGAACGGACGGGGCGTCATCAGGTTTGACAGCTCCGCATAGTTCGCCACGTGCCCCATGTTCCACTCATAGATCTCGTACTCGTTGGTGAACATGTAGCTGTAGCGGTCCTCGGTGGTGGTGTTCTTCATGACCCACTCGTTGAAGTCAGCGGAGCAGATGGAAAGGCAATAGCCGGGGGAGGGATGAGAGGGGAGAGACGAGAGAGGAGAGCCAGAGGGAGCCGTTGTTTCTGGCTCTCCCCTCTCGTCTCTCGTCTCTCGTCCGCCTGCCAGCATTGGCGGCACGCGGACAGCCGTCTTTCCGCCATACGACAACCCGTAGAACGCGATCCGGTCGGCATCCACATACGGCAGACTGGCCAGCCAGTTGAGTGTCTGCTGGTGCTGGGGGATGATGTAGCTGAAGAGCGACCGTCCGAGCGGGTTGGACTTCCGCTGGATGACGCGGAAGTCGTCATGCCCTCGGTAGGGATTCTGCGGTGCGTAGACGATGAAGCCGCGTTTGACGAGGGCGGAGCTGAATCCCTTGTAGGGACCAAAACTGGGGTGTTTCGGGTCTTCGATAATCGTGTCCATCGGCACCCCTTCGAGACCGTGCTGGCAGACCACGACGGGCCGCTTCTCGCCGGGCTTCAGGTCTTTGGGGAGCAGCAGGATGCCGCCCGCGATGACAGAGGGGAGACGAGAGAGGAGAGACGAGAGAGGAGAGCCAGAGGGGGAAGGAGCCTTCTTGTCTGGCTCTCGTCTCTCGTCCCTCATCTCTCCTCCGCTCTCCCAAACATCCAGCACCACCTCGTACCCCGTATGCGTCGGCTCATCAATAATCTTCCGCGTCCGCGCATTCGACGGCAGCAGGTCATACGGGATGCGACCGATTAGCTCGTCGTAGACCTTGGTGCGATACGCTTCCTGCGTCTCTTCCCACTTCGCGAGAGACGACCGATCCGCCCCGGCCCAATACTTGTCGCGAACCTTGTCGGACAGGTGCATCAACCGCTGAGTGTGAAGGCGGAGTTCCTCGAACTGCCGCTTCTGCCGGGCGGCGATCGAAGCCCTGACTTCGGCATCTTCGACGGTAATATCTCGATTCCAACTCCCTGCGACACGGATGCTCATTCGAGCGGCATCTCGGGCCGCGTCTTGAGCGGGGTCTCTCTCTTCACCGGGAATGGCCTCCAAACCAAATGCTTGGCGTACCGCCGCTAGTGTCGCGGCGCAGCCAGCTGGACCTGTACCGTCGCCAGATTTAATGAGAACAATGTTATTCGCGTTTCCCAGCCGCTCAAAGTGATCTTTGGCTCGTACAAATTCTCTTTCCACGGAATCCAGTTGGGGTGTCCGGATGACTCCTGGCGCTGCTCCTCCAGACCGCCCCATTCTCGGTACAGGAGGTCCGTCTACTTCCGGGGCCGCAGCAGCCTCGATGATGAGTCGTCTAGGGGCTATTAAGCTGGCCACGTCGGCATCGCCAAACTCCTCTAACTGCCGCCACACGTTGCGATAGATGGGTTCTCTCCAGACGTTCTCTCGCTCCTGAAAATACCCAGACACAATGCAAACATCAATTCGGGGGTCTAGGGCGGATGCGTGCAGAGCGATGAGGCCTCCTTCACCCACCCCCCAAACAATGATCGGTGTCTTGCTATCTTTATTCCTTAACTTTCGCGTCTGTTCGACGGCATCAACCAGTCGAAGAATCTTTTGAACTTCGTAGCCAATGATGTGCCGCCCCATTTCGAATGCTCCGCGGTAGATAAATTCACGATGGGGTTGATTCGTATACCTGACGAGTGGACTTCCCGAATTTTCGTCACTCCGATTCAGCAAATCAGGGACTATGCATTCTGCACCGGTTTGTTTAAAGACGTGGAATGGGATTTTGAGTTCTGCTGGCAGTCCGGGCTGCCGCGCGAGCCACTCTTCGGGGGGATGCGCCGGGTCTGGCACGAAGATCAGGCCCCCACCTTCAATACCGGAGATCGCAGGTGCTTCAACACTCACGCCATCAAACAGATCCAGTCGTATGGAATATGCATCATGTTTTCGGTCGCCGATGGTGGCCTTCTGATCGACATAGATTGGCCCATCCTTGACCCGCTCATCCACCGCTCCAATGTACGTCCGCAGCCGCTCACGGTTCGGAGCGATGCTCTTCTCATACGCCTCGGGACTACTGTAGTCGCGGTGCCAGTGCACCTCACGGCGGTCGCGCGAGAGGGCGATTTCCTGCTCGGCGAACTCGCTGATCCCCCGGACCATCACCACATCCAGCGGTTCATCCAGTACCAGTTTCTTGGTCCCGGGCAGTACGTCCTCCTGGGCCAGCGCGGACCGGAGGCTAGCTCCTCCGCTCCCTAGCACTACGACGACAGCGAAACAGCGAATCCAACCACAGCTGCGAGCGATCATAAGTCGGGTCTCCTGGAGAGCAGTAGACACCAAGCGGGTGGATGAATCCAGTGACTTTGATGGGTAAGGGAGGGGTGGCCAGATTCTATGGCAACCGGGAGGAACGCCCACGGGTGGTCTGTGCATCTGGAACAGGCCCGGGGTGACAAGACGGCTATTGAACTTTTCCTAGCTGGAATCGCTGGCTGGGAAACGGGCCTCCGGCGGCAGTTTGACTCGCAACCGAAGTCCCATTAGCTAGTTGCGTCGAGTGGCCGCAATTGCAACTTATATCTGGAACGGTTCCAGCAGAAAGGAACCGAAGGCTAAATCAGGGTGAAGCAGGTGCTGCGTCGTTTTATTGTCGGCGAAGGCTTTATTCCGCTCCAACGTGTCTTAACTGCTGCCACCGCCGTTGATGCGATTTTCCAGTTCTGTCAGAGTCGTGAGTATGTCGTCGAAACTGACTGGTTCTGTGAGGTACATGTCGCCCATCGCCTGGTAATCACGCCTGAGAGTAGGCAACCGCTCGGGCGGTGGGACAAGGCGGAATGTACCCGGCTTTGCCTCGTCGTAATTCGCCCAAGTACTGCCGAAAAACTGACGTTTCCAGTTCACAACCCGTTCGCGGAGGTCATCCAGGTCGATGGCTTTGCTGGCGGCCGGGTGCCTTGCCAGCGATGCCGTATCGGCGTAATGGCGAGAGAATCTGTCCGGCATCGGTTTCCCGGCTGGCCTGTGAAATTCCGTGTGGAGGATCGTCGCCTTTTCCCAGAAGCTCCGCTCCACTTCCAGGGCGATGACTTCGCATCGCCAGTCGGCAAATGCATCTGGGAGGATTTCTGCGAGCCAGGGTTGCACCGAGTGTCGTCCGGTCGGTTGCTGATCGGTCAGCGAACCGAATTCCAGTTTCACCGAGCGTTTGAGATAGTCGAATCCCGAGGGTTGCGATGACGGGTAATGAAACAGCAGCACCGGCGAGTTCGTGACGGGATCGGTGACGAACTCGAACCAGTCGCGTTCGCTCCTTCCAAGCACACTTGCCGTTGCCGCTTCCATCGCCGGGCCGATTTGGTTCTGCACCGCATCGCCGCACGTGGCTTCCGCGTTCGGCATCCATTTGTTGGCCTGGTTGCGGCTGGAACCCGCAACCGGGAGTTTCAGAAACTCAGGCGACAGATCTAAGTCTTCCGAGAATCGCTCGATGACGCCGAAGACTTTCGAGAGCGACGTGCCGCCCTTGAACACCAAGCTGGCCGCGAACTCCGACTCGAACAGGATGCCGAGCAACCAGCACACCCAGAAATCCTTTTCCATGATGACGGGGGACAGGTTTCGCCGGGTGGCCGCCTGTTCGATGTAGAGGCGGCGCTCATCGCCAGGCAGTGCGAGGAAGCTGAGTTTCATGCATCCTCCCCGGCCAGTTCACGAATGATCGGATGCATCCAGGCCGGGGCCAGCTTCAGGTCTTTCATCAGTTCCTGTCGCTTGTCAGCCGGAATTGAGCGTTTCAAATGCTCCCGCCGCTCCTGTGTCACATGATCCTTTCCGAGTTCGCGCAGCGCCTGGATCAGGAGGCCGCTTAAGCGACCCGCCGCTGCCATGTTTTTTGCGGTTGTCCGCCGTAGCTGGATCGTGATTGCACCGATTTTCACAGTGCGGGCCGGACCGTCGGTTAGGAACACCGCTTTGGCAGGTACCTGCTCGGAGAGGCCCAGCGTGTTGGCGGCATAGGCTCCTGCCGGTTGCAGACGCGTGTGGTCACGACCTGCCAGCGCCCTGGCGACAGCCTCGGCGGAAGGAGTGAGCGGACCCAGTACCGGGTGTTCTTTTGGGAAGTCATACACACCGCGTGCTAGGCGTCGAATCGTTCCCTTCCGGGCGAGCCGGTGGAGGGCAAGATCAACCGCTTCGCGGCTGCCGATGGCTAAAAATGCAGTCGGAACGAACACGGAACCTCGGCCACGACCTTGAATGGACGCAAGTATCTTGGAATCAATGGATTGTGACGACTTCCGTCTCGTGCTCATGTAAGGAATATTAGCCTGTTTTCCTTACAAATTCAAGCGGAAAATACACCGGTTTCCAGCCGGTTTGCGGTACGAACCGTTCCCAGCATCGGTAACGAGCAAGCTCACCTCGCGGAGTATTGCCTGTTGCTGAGGGCCAATGGCCTCACGAAAACTCGCACGCGTCGAAAGTGCCCAGTCGTCGCAAGTGCATTTCCAGTTTAGTTCTAGGCTCATACGGTGTTCCGGGGAGGTACGACCACGAGGCTCTGAATCAGCGATTCGAGTAGGGCTTTTCCACGCTTCCTGGCGTTGTGG
>JAYTCW010000538.1:0-3253 GCA_043736295.1 Planctomycetota bacterium
GACGAGGCTTCGCGGGCTTCCACCCGAAGCGTTGCAAAAAACTCTGAAACCAAGTGGGCAGCGACATGATTCCGACTGCCTACTGGCCAAGGACGGTCAATTGATCGTGGATACCTGCGGTGGTGAGTGGGGAGCGAGCTCCAAAACATCGAATGCGAACTGCCTACCCCCACTCTCTCGCCCAGCTTAGGAGGACTCTTTCAGAAGTCAATCCCTGTTTCGAGAAACCGAGAGAGAATCACCGCTGGAACAATTGATCAAACGCGAACGTTCCTCGGATACAGTGTACTCGGCAATCAACCGCCGCCGGTTCGCGACTTGATTAAATCCATGATCGTCGGCCACATGCTATCTGACGCCGAAGATCACTGAGGGGGCGCAAAGGAATCAGGAACCGTTTCGTTGCTCGAATCACATGGCAAATGACCAGATACGGTTCATGCCCTTTGTTCCTGCACTCGGGGTATGTGGGTGTGCCACGCATTCAGAATTTAGCGGTCCTCAGACCGCCGAAAATGTGTGCAGGATGCTCAGTTTTCAGCCGCTAGAGCATTCCACAATTGCGTTCGCGCCGAGAAGTCGAACGGCCCCCTAGGTCCGTTCCGCCCGGACCTAGGGAGCCAGGCGACGAGGGCGCTCACCAAATTGTGGAATGCTCTAACGTATGAAGATACAGAGATTGGTTCCTGCGGCAATCGCAGGGTTTCTGGTCGTGGGGTCAGGGAGGTTGACTCACAAATCGGCATTTGTCGAGAGGCCCGAAACTTGCCCAGAATTCACTCGACTCGGTGGGCCAGCTGGTCCTTGTCGTGGCCGCGACTCTGCGCTATGGTCGCGCACAAGTGACCGGAGAGCCCAGTCCTCGGGCGGCATCTCGGATTCGGCGCAGGGTGTGAAATGGCAGGCACCCCTTCAGGAGTTGCCGAAGCGTACTGATGTGGGTCGGTTCGTAGATCCAGCTCCGGAATAAATACTGCATCGCCTCCAGGCGATGATTGCTCTCCAGGAGTTGATCTCCTAGCCAACGATTGGCCGAAGCCAGGATTTTTCGCTGTTCAGCTCTCGTCATCAGTCCAGGGACTTTGAGGAACGGCTTAATCGAGATCAGGTAAGACCGGGCAAAGTACACATTGTTGTCGGGGCTGGTGATCTGGTCATTCATCCCGATCCGGTACAGCATCGACGAGACATCGAGATAGGCCACCTCGGTCAGGCGGCAAGTGCGCAGGTGGTAGTCGAAATCTTCACCCGCCCGTCGCATGGCTTCATCGAATGGGCCGACCTGATCGGCCACTGACTTACGAAGCAACACCGTGGAGGTATGTACCAAGTTGCCGAAGACCATCTCGTGGAGGATGCGGCCCGTGCGGATGTGAGTGAGCGGCGAGACCTCCGCAGGGAGGGAGGACGCCTCCAGCCCCGGCAGATCCTTCAACTCACGCGACCCCTGGAACGGGTACTCCGGTCCGTGGTCGTCATAAGACGAATACATCGTCCGCAAATAGTTGGGCGTGAGCGGCTGGCCCTGCTCATCAATGGTGTCCATGTTGGTCCACAGCATGCCGACCTGGGGAAGTACACGCATCAGCTGGACCTGCAGTGCGAGCTTCCACGGACTCCACAAATCATCCGAATCGAGAAACGCGACGAACACCCCGCGTGCTAGCCGCAGCCCATGATTCCTGGCGGTCGAGACCCCGCCGTTGACTTGCTTGACGTAGCGGATGCGTGAGTCGGTGTCGCAGAGCGGTTTCAAAATCTCCTCGGTGTTGTCTTTCGACCCGTCATCAATGACTAAGACTTCATAGTCGGTGAATGTCTGCGCGGCGACCGACTTCAGCGTCTCGGCAATGAGATGCGCCCGGTTATAGCTGGGGATGATGATGCTGACGGTCGGCTGGTCCATGGCAGAATTCCCCTGAAGATGTGAATTAAAGCCAGAAGTGTGTGAAGGAGACGCAGTGGAAATACGAGTTTAAATCCAACGAGACACAATGGCTCTCGGAAAACCGGATCCCCAGCGATTCACCGACGGATCGACACCGCTCCAGACCACGTAGTGCAATTGCATGGAGGATGCTGGCTGTGGTCGGAAGTCCACACGGGTTGTGTGACCCCTGCCGTCCCCTCACTGGTGGACTCGCAGCAGATCGTGACGTTGCCGATGACACGGAGTCTTCGGACATCTGCCGGGTCTTGTTCCGCTCTGCACGACGCAATTTCGTCCTGTGCGGCCATGAGGCGTTTTCGCCACATCGAGAGTCATCGAAGTTCCGAAAAACATTTTGACAGCCGTGCCCGGGAGTTCTTAGCCTGCATGCATACGGTCCCGCACTTGTGCTCTCTCACCGCACGAGCGGCCACCCGAACTGGCAGGAACATAAATCATGGACGCTGGTACGACTCATCCCACGGAATCCTGGTTCATCCGACTGGGAGAGAACGCTGTTCGCTCGACCGTCATCGCCCTCGTGCTGACGGGCCAGATGCTGCCCGCCGGAGCCGTATCGGCCCAAGAGGGACCACTGCCGCCCACCGTGGCCTCTCCGGATCAGCTCGCCCCATCGCCACTGCCAGAGGCCAGCATTCCACCTGCCGCCCAGACTCAGCCGACAGCCCCGCCGCCCGCCCCGCCAGAGGTCGCCCCTCCACCTGAAGGAACCTGCCAAATCGGCGACTGGGCGATGATCATCCGTCCTGGATTCGTCCCTGCCAAACCCGCCCCCCTCGCTCTCGATCCCTGTGCCCTGGCGGTGGCCCCGCAGTACAGCGTCTCGGTCCCCGTGACCGTCAACGTGAACAATCATGCGACCCCCTCCCCGTATCAGTTCCCCTGGATGTGGTCAGTGCCTGCGACCTACCCGACGCAGTGGAACGCTCCCACATCGGCGTATCTGTTCCAGCGGCCCCGCCCGTATTGGAAGCTGCGAGGGGACTTTCATCATCTGGCCCCGTTCATTCCAGGGTACTGGTATTGAGGCGCGGTGTCTCCAGCGGCCGGGCGAAAAGAGTCTGTCGGCAAGAAGCCCTTTCCAGGCAGTCTTGCTTCCAGAACCGATCACGGACGGCTGAGAAAGACTGTGCGACCTACGGGGAACTTGTATTCCCTCCACTGGGCTGAGTAGTCACCCTGCCATCTCGGTCCCTCGCGCTCGGGCGACACCCAACAATTGACAGAATCCTCGGCCACAGGCCGTCGCCAGGCAGTCGTAAAGATGCGAACCGAGCTGTGCGATCGCTTCGTGAAATGCTA
>JAYTCW010000539.1:0-5011 GCA_043736295.1 Planctomycetota bacterium
TGCCAGATCGCGGCGCAGCCCGTCATCGTTCCCAGAAAGCCGTTCCAACTCCGTTTCCGGAACACTCCAGCCAGGACGTAGAAGACCGTGGCGACGGTAAACGTGATCGCCAGACGCAGGTTGAGTGGGTCGGCCTGAACCGGATGCCAAAACGAGTTGGCGTCTAATCGCTGAGCGGACAGGACCGACCCCACCAGGATCACCGCGGTGCTGACATGGGCCACACGAGCCAGCGGAGTCTCCGGAGAATGTCCGCGCCACAAGCGGGCTGCGATGATGTACCCCATCGGCATCAGCATCAGCCACGGGGCTTGATGGGCCCAGTGTGTCAGTCCGAACTGCCGCAGTAGTCCCGCATATGCCACCATCAAGGCGGCTGCACTGATCACAAAATGCGTCAACGACAGCTTCGGCAACTCCCGACGAACGAGAAACGCCGAGAGCCGATTGGCCACGGCCACCGTCACCATGCAGGCGACAAACGGCCATCCGGTCGCATAGCTGAAGTTGTCCCACAGCTTCCAGTCCGTAGTCGCCCGCACGTGGAGTAGTATGCCCCACAGTACCGCCACTTTCCCCATGATGACCGCGATTGCCCCGATGTGGCTGTGCAGGCGAGGATTGCGTTCCCTCGGAATGATCGCCGAAACCAGAACCTGAATCGCAACCACCGTCACCGACAGCAGAGCGATCAACCCCTCCTGGCTGAGATGCGGCATGATCAGCGTGACCTCTGCCATCAACAGGCAGACCCCCGCAAAGTAGGAGTAGAGCCCGATTCGCCGGACCACCAGATCGGAATAAAGGCACAAATAGGTCGCGGCAATCCAGAGTCCTCCGGCCAGAAGATGGTCTTCCGTGAGCGGATTCCCTGCCCAGTTCCAATGAAACGGCTGCGACAGCCACCCCATCGCCTGCGATCCCAGCAGCACGACGAGCGAGGCCACCAACTGAGCCTGTCCGCTCCAGAAGACGGCCAAACCATACCGCTTACGATCGAAGACTCCTTCCGGAGCGAACAGTCGTTCCGCATGAATGGAGAGAGCGGCCAGAACCATCAGCAGCACCGCGACATGACTCGCATCATTGAGGTAGTTCAGGTCGGAGGCTAGCAGCAGAACCGTCAGCGTGACCCCCGCTTCTACCGCATACAGGAACAAGGGGTCTCGCAACTTCATGACCGTCGCGACGTAGAGCCCCAAGCAGACCAGTCCTCCCAGCCAGAGATGCTGATCGACGGTCATCAGTCCTTGCGACTGGTAGTACCACAGATTGAGCGGAGCGACCACGCACGCGATAAACGTCAGCGCGTGCCCCGCGACTCGATGGCTGGTGTGCAATGTGACCCACCACCCCGCCCCCAGCAGCGCGAGCGAGGCCACTCCCATCACGAGTGCGACGGCCCGCGAATTCGCAAAGATGCCGATACTCACCAGCCAGATGATGAGACCCAGGATCGCCAGTCCGCCGCCAATGGTCAGCAACCACTGAATCGCCCGTGGATCGAGCAGCGCCTCCAGCATCCGCAAGACGACCGACTTCCCCTGCAGCGGTGGCTCGACCACTGGCTTCGCGGTGCCCGGCGGATCGAGGTACTCCTCTATGTCCATGACCGGACCAGACGAACGCCCTCGTAATTCCCGGTCTACGTCTTCGAAGGTTTTCGAGGGCTCAACTCCGAGTTCCGGGATCGCAAACTGATGCCCACAATCCGGACACTCCGCCCGCTTTCCGGCGTACCGGTCTTTCGCCAAGAGGACACGCTGGCATTCCGGACAGTTCACGCGAATGGACATCATGGGCTCGCTGAATCAGAGTGGACTTCGGAGCAGTCGGGGACTCACGACCGTAGGTTCCCGGATATCGTAATGCCCTCCCGGCCACATCACACGCCCGATTTGATGATGACTTTCTCAAAATTCCACCACCACGTTGTCCAGTCACGTTGAGTTGCCCAGCGAATGCTTTAGCGGGGTGGCGGGGTCGCACTGGTGGCTCGCATGGGAGCCTCGACGCCCGAGGCGTGACGAGCGAGAAATCACTCCACTGCCAAACCCCAGCGGATGAGAATGGGCAGCTGGAGGACGCCTTTCAGTCATTCGTGAAGGGCTGGCCACACAGGCCCCTCCCCTCGACGGTTGCAGCCCATCCACGGGAGTGATCGGTGCCCCCAGCGACTTCGTCTTTTCGAACAGAGGTCATGGGGGTTGGGGCACCGATCGAATTGATGTACGCTGGTGATACTTCACGCGGCCCGAAAGGAGCTGTAGCTGCCCCCTCGCCAGAGGGCGCAGAGGGCGGGCCCGCGAGCGAATTCGCCCACGTTCTGGCGAACGTGGCGACAATCCAATGTCTCACTTCTGGCCGCGCGAAGTAGAGAACCAGCCAGACCGCATGATTGCGAAGGAGCGGAAAACTCCTTGGGCGACCGGCCAGACTTCGCGGACCGTCAGACTTCCGAAGTCTTCGGAGACTTCGGAAGTCTGACGGGTCGGTTTCCACTGGCCGCTCGCCTTGTGTGTGGTCGGTAGAGACGCCGCCGAGTACTGACGCCTTTCCGAGTTTGCACTCTTCCATGGATCCTAACCACACATGACTTTCCTGGACGAAGTCGCTGACTGGCGTCATTCCACAGAGATCCCCTCAATGGGTGAGGCGGAGCTGTTCTGTGCCCACTTGGCGAAGACTCATTATGAGAATTTCCCGGTGGTCTCCTGGCTGCTTCCCCAGAGGCTGCATCAGCACTTCTACAACGTGTACGCCTTCTGTCGCTGGTCGGACGATCTGGGGGATGAGGTGGGTGACCCCGCTCTGGCTCTGGAATTGCTGACCTGGTGGCGCGGCGAATTGCATGATTGCTATGCGGGCCAGGTCCGGCACCCGGTGTTTGTGGCGCTCCGGCAAACGATTCGACAGTTCACGATCCCCCCCGAGCCGTTCACCGATCTGATCTCGGCGTTCGAGCAGGACCAGACCGTCCGCGAGTACGAGACCTTCGAGCAACTCGTGGATTATTGCCGCCGCAGCGCGAACCCTGTGGGCAGGCTGGTCCTACGGCTGGGCGAGTGCGACTCGCCGCAGAATGTGGCGTGGTCGGATTCCATTTGTACCGGCTTGCAACTGGCGAATTTCTGGCAGGACGTGGCCCGCGATGCCGCGATCGGTCGGTCTTACCTGCCTCGGGAGATTCGGATCCAGTTTAGATACACCGACGAACAGTTGCAGCAAGGGCGTTCAACTCCCGAGTTCACCGCCTTGCTCAAACATGAGGTCGAACGGGCCAGGGCCTACTTGCGAGCCGGTTTACCACTGGTCCCAGCTGTCCCGTCGTGGCTTCAGATGGAAATTGATCTTTTCATCCACGGCGGATTGAGGATACTAGAGGAAATCGAGACGATCCACTTTCGAGTGTGGGAAGAGCGTCCCCGAGTGTCCAAGTGGGCCATGGCCTGCCTGTTCGCTCGCAGTCTCGTACGCCGGGCCAAACGGCGATGGATCGGGTCTTGATGACTCGGAATGGTCACAATGAGTTGTGACCGTTTCGCTGTTCGTACGGAGAAGGACATTTGGGATCACCGCCACTCGCCGATTCGTATCAAGCCTGCATCCAGCTGGCCCGACGCACCGGCAAGAACTTTTACTACTCGTTTCTCACACTCCCGAAGCGACTGGCAGAGGACATGTGCGTCCTCTATGCGTTCATGCGCTGGACGGATGATCTGGCCGATGCCGAGGAGCTACCTGTTGGGATTCGCGAGGTCGCCCTCCACCAGTGGCGAGAACATGTCCGCGCCGCTTTGCGAAGCTCCGCGACTCCTCCACCGCTGACGAGGTCAATTCCTGAACTGCTCCAACCGCTCAGCACTTCGTCAACGCGACTGGTCGATCAACATATCCTCGCCGCAATCGTCGATGTGGTGCGGCGCTACAGCATCCCGGAGCAGTATCTCTTTGATGTGATCGATGGGGTCGAGAGCGATCTGAATGTCCGAAAGTTCGACACGTTTACCCAGTTGGAGAACTACTGCTACCACGTCGCCGGGGCTGTGGGTCTGTGCTGCATTCATATCTGGGGTTTCGAGGGAGCCCAGGCCGAACGGCTGGCGATCGATTGTGGGACAGCCTTTCAATTGACGAACGTCCTGCGGGATCTGTCGGAGGATGCTTCTCGCGGACGGATCTACTTGCCTCAAGCGGACCTCGACGATTTTGGCTATCGCCCCGAGGAGTTGCGGGCGGGGGTCCGCAACTCGGCGTTCGAAGCGTTGATGAAGTTCGAGGTCGACCGAGCGCGAGACTACTACGATCGCTCGGCGGATCTCACCACCTGCTTGAGTCCACCCGGTCGCCGGATCTATTCCGCCATGCGTGATATCTACGGCGGTCTGCTGCGAGAAATCGAACGCCGGAATTACGATGTCTTTACCCAGCGGATTCGCCTCTCCGGTTTTCAGAAGCTGAAGTCCGCGATGCTGGCCTACATCCGGTATTGAGATCGAGTCACAGTCGGATCGTCCCAGGTGGCAACAGCATGCTGCTCACACACTCGCTCACAAAACTCGCGAACAGAATCTCGCGAACAGAATCTCGATAGCAATCCTGGCTGGTCCCTGGATAATTGCCCACACCAGCTCATCACCACTCATCGAGCCGGTTCCGCAGGTGTCTCCTCATGAAGCTGATCGTTGGTCTTGGCAATCCCGGTCGGCAGTATGCCGGTACGCGGCACAATGTCGGGTATGACGTGCTGCAAGTCCTGGGGCGGCGGATGATCGTTGACCGTTGGAGGTCGCAGTTCGAGGCCGACATCGCCGACGGACGCATCGGGGATGAGCGGGTGCTGCTGGTCGCCCCCACCACGTACATGAACCTCAGCGGGCGAGCGGTGAACTCTCATCTCGGGTTTCACAAGGCGACCGCAGCCGATGTTCTCGTGATCTGCGACGACCTGAATCTCCCCAGCGGGAAGCTGCGGCTGCGAGGGTCGGGAACGGCGGGCGGGCAGAAGGGG
>JAYTCW010000540.1:0-7868 GCA_043736295.1 Planctomycetota bacterium
GGCCCTCGACCCGTCGATGTCGTTCGATGTCGACACCATCTACAACGAGTACGAAGTCTACGCCGATCAGCTGCGGCCGCATGTGATCGACACGACGACGTTCCTGCACAAGGCCCTCAAGTCCGGGAAGAGCATGCTCTTCGAGGGAGCCCAGGGGAGTCTCCTCGACATCGACCACGGGACGTTCCCGTACGTGACCTCGTCGAACAGTTCTGGTTGCGGCATCCACCCCGGCAGCGGTGTGCCCGAGCGGGCGATCGACAAAATGATCGGCGTGGTCAAGGCGTACACCACGCGCGTCGGCGGCGGCCCCTGCCCGACCGAACTGGTCAACGAAATCGGCGAGCACATCCGCAAGGAAGGGAACGAATTCGGCACCGTCACCGGTCGCCCCCGCCGCTGCGGCTGGTTCGACGCCGTGGCCACCGGGTATGGAGCCAGGGTCAGTGGAGTCGATTGCATCGCGGTCATGCTGCTGGACGTACTCAGCAAGCTGGACGAAGTGCAAATCTGCGAGGCCTACGAAATCGACGGCGAGCGCACCACCGACTTCCCCAGCCAGATCGAAGACCTCGCCAAAGCGAAGCCCATCTACCGCACCCTCCCCGGCTGGAAGACCGACATCACCGGCGTCCGCAAACTCGCCGACTTCCCGAAGGCGGCGCGGGCGTATATCGACGCCATCGCCGAGATCATCAATCTGCCGGTGACGATCGTCTCGATCGGCCCGGATCGCGAGCAGACGGTGTTTGTCGAGGGGATGTGGTAAGGGCGTGTTCTCGCAACATTGAATGGAGGGATTCCAATGTCAATTGAGCAAGCGACAAGACTACAAACGCTGAAACGAGGTGAGGCTCGATCAACAGTCTATATCAAATCCGTCTCGATATCCGGAATTCGATGCTTTCGGCACGGTCCACAGGTGTTGGACCTGACAGGACAAGATGGTTCGTGGGCTCGATGGACGCTCATTTTGGGTGAGAATGGAACCGGGAAGAGTACATTGTTGCAGCAGATTGGACGAATGCAGCTTCTTCAACGATATAAAGCAGAGTTGGTGCCTATGGGGCTTGGCCCCGAGTACGACACCATCGGCCCAGCACTCGTCATACGGGGTTTGAAAGATTGGAAAGATGTCGTTACTTACGGTTCAGAGGTCTCGATACACCGACCGGACTGTCTCGAACACTCAGGTGCCGCTTTTAACGGAGATTACAGTGGTCCACTGCCCTTCGTGGGAATTGAGGCATTTGTAGGAAACAAAGTTGAGAAAGTTGCGCACTGCTGTTCGAACGGCATGATCGGAGCATGGATCAATGATCGCGATGGTTTTCCTCGCCGAATCGCTCACTCGTGGCCCAAGTGGATGGTATGTGGGTATGGAGCTTGGCGTTCCTTCCGTAAGACCTCCTTGAGTGGAGTAGATTTTGATCTCGACCCTTGCTCGCATCTGTTCTCAAACGATACCGACCTAATCAATCCTGAAGAGTGGCTTTTGCGAATGGACTACGGAAGTCAGAAGGCTCCTGTGAAAGTTGGAACTGCACTCCGCCATCGCCTTGACAGCGTCAAAGCTGTTTTGAAGGAGATACTGCCAGGCGTCATTGGCGTCGAAATTGTCCCGCCAGCCGAGTGGACTGATTCGACAAGAGTTCTGTTTGAAACTTGGTATGGAAAGGTGGAAATGTCCCAACTCGGGCACGGATACAAGTCGCTGCTGACATGGCTCGTGGACTTCTCTGCACGGATGTACGCGGCTTACCCAGAGAGTGAAAATCCACTTGCCGAAGCAGCCGTCTGTCTCGTGGATGAGATCGATCTTCACTTGCACCCGTCTTGGCAGCGTAAGCTGTTGAGATTCCTCAGTGAGAGATACCCGAAAACGCAGTTCATAGCGACCGCCCACAGCCCGTTGATCGTGCAAGCCGCAGAAGAGATTGGAGCCAATGTCGTGGTCCTTCGCCGCGAGGGCGATCACGTCGTCATCGACAACGATCCGATCTCCGTGAAGGGCTGGCGGGTGGATCAGATTCTTTCGAGCGAATTGTTTGATGACACTCCGCTACGAGACGCCGAGTCCGAGAAGTGGATGGCCCGCCGGGTGGAGTTGCTCCAGAAGGACAAGCTCACCGCGAAGGAAAAAGCGGAACTCAAGCAGTTGAATGAGAAAGTTCGTGAACTGCCGATGGCGAGTTCTCCGGAGGATCGAAATCTGGATCGACGACTGAAAGCGGCTGTGGAACTGCTGGAGAAGGCTGCGAAAAGGACGAAATGATCCCGATTCAGAAGTCCGCAATTGTTCCGGCTCCGCTGAATGGCAATGACTCGCCCGGCGGCCAGGCCAAGCAGCGTCTGATCGACGCCACAGAGAAGGGCGCGGAACTGCCCGCGTTCCAGAACGGCATCTATGGGGATCGAGTGGTCAAGGACCAGTTGATCGTCGACCAGCACGATAAGTGTGCTTACTGCGAAAGAGCCGATGTCACTGCGAATTTCCACGGGGACGTGGAACACTTTCGCCCCAAAGCGGGCTGGATGCAGAAGCCCGGCGAGGCCCTCAACAAGCCGGGATACTATTGGCTGACCTATGAATGGACCAACCTGCTGTTCACCTGCCAGCACTGCAATCAAGTCTTCAAGAAGAACCATTTCCCACTGCGGTTGCCCAAGAACCGATCACTCTCTCATCGCGATGATATCGCCCGTGAACGACCGATTTTGATTGATCCGACTCGCGAAGACCCCGGCCAGTTCATTGAGTTCCGTGAAGAAGTCCCCGTGGGAATCGACAAAGGCGGACGCGGCAAGAGAACGATCACGATCTTGGGACTCGACCGTCGCAAGTTGAATGACTCTCGACTTAAACTCCTGAATCGCATTCATGAGATGCAGGAACTTCTCGCAGCGTTTGACGGTAAGAAACTCAGCAAGGCCCAAGCGGCAGCGCTCGAGTCCTGCGAGGCATTCTTGCAAACGTGCGTCGAATCAAATTCCGAATACGCCGCCATGTGCCGGTGTGCGATCAACGCCTCGGCAGGCTGACGCCGTGTCGCTCTCGATTTGATCGACGCGACGATCCGTGTGATGGGAATCCCAGTGGCGAATAGGGAGAGACAGGCCGACTCCCTGATCCGACAGAAATATCATCAGTTGGCTGTGGTAAGCGGCCCGCAGCCTGGACCCCGATGTCGGGTGGAACGGACCTGGGGGTCCGTTCTACTGGTGAACCATCACTCACCGCTCAGTTTATTGCGACACCAGACGTGCCTTCAGCTCACAGGAACGGTTGCCATTCGGTGCCGTGTTTCGGGGCGATCAGCCGCTCGGGGGGGAGGGCGTGTTTCTCAATGACCAGCATGAAGGGGTAGAAGTGGATGGAGTGAAACGCCCGCTGAAATGGGGTGGCATTCACGCCCGGTTGTCCATCCAGGGTCATCGTATTCAGTCGGTGGACAAACGCCGTCGCGAAGGCTGCGAATCGGTTGGACTTTCCGTGGATGTCTTCGCACATGTAGACGCTGCCGGGAGGCATGACGGGGAGCATTTCTTCGAGCGTCACCATTTGCTGTTCCGGAGTATGACCGCCGTCATCCACCAGGATTTGAATCTCGGGTGCCGACTCTCGGAATCGTTTCCAAAAGGTTCGATCTTCCTGATCGCCGATGAACACTTGAATGCGATCGCTCTCGTAACTTTTGCAGGCATCTTCGATATCGACGCCATAGATTCTGCTCTTGTCACCCAGGTACGCGAGCCACATCGGCAAGCTGCCGCCGCTGTAAATTCCGATCTCCAGCAGATTGACAGCTTGCCCTCGAAACCGGGAGAAATGACGATGATAGGCATCGAAGTAGTGAGTCCACTTCCAAATACCCGGCCCGGTCTTGTTCTGACAAAAGTGGTCCCAGAGTGGATTCGATGAGTCAGCTGACTCACTCCCCGAGGGACTGCCCGTCTTGGACTGACTGGGACGAGTTGCCCACTGATCGGCAAACGCGAGGCCACGGCAGAATTCGGGAAGCAGCTTCAAAGTTCCGTACGACAGCCGGGGATGGAATACGAGAGTCGACAGAACAGAGAAAATGCGTTGAAAAAAACGGGCAGGTTTGGACAAGAATTGCCTCATCGAAATCGAGGGAGTGCATCGAACTGGGGGCAGGCAGATCTCTTTTCTCAAACCGAATATGACATTTCGGCTGAGCTGCGGGCGGATTCTGGAGAGGTGAGTTTGGCATGTCAATATCAAGGTGAGCTCTAACACCAATCGGATCACCGCGTTGTTCGACACGTCATCACATGCTCGGGTAATCTGCAGAGACAGCTGGTCCCCACTCAGGATTTTCTTTCATGCAGGAAGCCAAGAACACCGCCCGCGCTCTCGTCAAGATTGGCTATGACGGTCGGGTTCACAAGTTCTTTCGAGCCGACAAGGCCACCGAACGGTTCGAGAACGAACTGGCGGTCCTTCAGTATCTGGAGCGGCGCAGCTGTCAATTCGTACCCCGTGTGCTGGGGTTCGATCGCGAGAACCTCGAACTGGTGACCAGCAATTGTGGTGCCCGCGTCGAGCGAATGGGAGATGAGCGGGTCAAGGAGCTGTTCGCCGAGTTGGAGGCGTTTGGAGTCCGGCATGAGGACGCCTTCCTCCGTAATATTACATACCGGGCCAGTGATGGGCGGTTCTGCTTGATCGACTTTGAGTTCGCCACGATTCTGGAGCCCGATGCGGTCTCGCTCGCTCAACCCGAGTTCGAAGCCGCGGCCCACGCAGCTGATGCCTTTAAGGCTGACTCGACCACGCTCAAGCTGAAGTGGTCCGCAGCCACCGACATCGGCAAGTACCGCTCCAACAACGAAGACCAGTTCGTCACGATGGCCTTTAACACCGAGGAGTTCAACTACCTGCCACGTGAAGGTGAAGTCCATTTCGGTGACTTCGACTTCGTCTATGCGGTCAGCGATGGTATGGGCGGGGAGAAGTCGGGCGAGTTCGCCAGCCGCTTCGCGATCGACAACATCACGCGGCTCTTGTCCCGGCGGTTCTCGCTCACGATAGCTCAGACGCGGTACGACATCCACGACTGCATTGAGGATCTCTTTCAGGGGATTCATCGCCAACTCACCCAACTCGGCGAGAGCTACGACGGGGCCAAAAACATGGGGGCGACCCTCAGCATGGTCTGGTACGTGCAGGGGTGGTTCTACTTCGGCCACATCGGGGATAGCCGCATCTATTACCTGCCCAAGAGCGGTGGGATGATCCAGATCACCGAGGACCACACCTACGTCGGCTGGCTGCGGCGGAAGGGCGAGATCAACGAGCGCGAGGCCCGTAACCACCCCCGCCGGAGCGTGCTGGCTCAGTCCTTGGGCGCTGGCAACCAGTTCGTGAAACCGCACATCGGCGAACTCAGTTGCGAGCGCGGCGACCGGTTGTTGATCTGTAGCGATGGCGTGGTCGACGGTCTGTGGGACCGGGGGATTGAGGAGCTACTCAACAGCCCGCCCGAGTCCCCGCCAGTCCTCAACCCCGCCCAGCGCCTCGTCCGCGCCGCGGTCGAAGAGTCGGGCCGGGATAACACGACAGCTGTGGTGCTGGAGATTGTGTGAGGTGGCTGGTTTCTCAGCCGGATGTCACCCCCGCGCGGGTCGCCCCGCTTGGCTTGCCAGTGAAGAGACCGGTCTGCCTTGGTACATGAGGACAGAACACGGACCACCGCCTGCCACCTCATGTCCCTTCGTCACCCAAGTCGATCAAAGCGGCAATCTGGGCCACCTTGCGTCTCTCTCGCGATGAGTGTGTGCCTCAGAAAGTGATCTTTGTCGTTTCGAACTGATGACATACAAATCGGACTGAACTTCCGTCGTACCCGTCGCCACATCAGGTGCTTCATGGCATGGACGCGGTCGCCGGAAGTCCAATGGATGGAGTGTCCCGCGATGTCCCAACGTTCTCACCCGAGTTTTGCCCGCCTGCTTCTGCTGGGAATTCTCTGCGGAACGCCCTGCGCTCAGGCGGTCGCCGAATCCCCCGCGACCTATCAGCTGCGATTCAAATTCACTCCGGGTCAGGAGTTGTATTATGTCACGCAGAATGATGCGGAATATCTGGTGGAGCATTCACAGGCTCGGCAAACGATTCCACACACCTCAATGACTGTCCGACATATCAAGGTGCTGAGCCTGAATGGGGATGGTTCCGCCGAGGTCGAGTTGATGATTGACCGCGCTCGGATGACCGCTCAGAACGAAGGGGTCGATTCTCTGTACGACAGCCGGGACGCCAAACATGTTCCTACCGAATTTGCGGCGGTCCACAAATCGATTGGAAAGCCCGTGATCGTCCACTTATCAGCACTGGGAAAAGTGACTGCGTCCGCACAGGATCCGACCGCCAGCGTGGACCAGTACGACCTGCTGTTCCTGCTCCCGGAGCAACCCCTAGCGATTGGCGGAACCTGGAAAGACAACTTCGAGGCCAGCGTACAGATCGACGCTCAGAGCAAATTAAATCGACTCATTAAATTGCAGCGGAGGTATGAACTCCAAAGTGCCGAAAACGGCATCGCGACCATCTCGCTTGTCACGGTCCCGCTCTCCCCGGTCAGCGCCCCCTTCCAAGAGACCCAGCTGGTGCAACGCAAGTACGGCGGAATTATTCAATTCGATCTCGAACAAGGCTGTCTGGTTGATCGACAGTTTAAGATTGATGAAAAGATCGTCGGCAACGCCGGGCCGGGGACCGCACTGACGGTCCAGGTCATCAAGGTGGATCGCCTGGTCCAGGCGGATCAACTTCAGCGGGTCGATCTGACGAAACCCCTAGTGCCGGTGCGTGTCGCCAAGCCGCTCTAAGGCGAGCGGCCAGTGGAAACATACCGCCAGACTTCCAAAGTCTTCGGAGACTTCGGAAGTCTCTGAGTTGTCGACATCTGCTCAGTCATCACCCCGACGGAATTAAGATCCAGACATACTGCGCGATTATCGCCTGCTTGTTAATGAACTTATGGACGGGCCGCCAACCGACAAAACGCACACACGAGATGTTGTGCTTCTTCCTGATGGGCTGGGCCACGGAAGACGAACTGCTGGCGCACTTGGCCAAGCTGAAACTCAGCGACGAACGGGCCGCCGCAAAAAAAGTCCTGACCACCGCGCCGCTCGAGTGCGTCCCCGCACCGTGAGCCCCTGAACGCTGCGCGTTGGCTCACTCGCCAACCAGCGGCCGCCGATCGCGCCCCCGCTCCAGTGCGCCGCAACCGCCGCGAGCCGCTCCGCTCCACTCGGCCCGCCACCCCACTGCATCGGCCGTGTCGAACAGTATTGGCCTCGCCCCCCTTGCGTTTTTTGAGTTTCTTGCGGCCATTCCTTCCGTCTGGATCAAACCAGATTGCAGGCACTTCGCTTCGCCGCACGACGGGTACGTGGGAAACGTACCCCACAGCCGGAACCGCGTCTCCGCCCGTAGCTCATGTCGCTCCGCGACTGAGAATTCGCCCGCCAGATGCCCTCTGCGGGCGTCGTGGGAGACGTGTTTCTGCAGGTGGAATGCGAGTCGCGGAGCGACATCGCCTACAGTCCAATCATGTTCACAGCACAGGGAGGGCAAGAGTGCGTGGTTCCTGACTCGCGGCTCAGCAGGAGCTTCGCCCTCCCGTCTCGGTTTATCACCACTCGACTTTTGGACGCTGATACAGCTCTAAACGAGTTCCCGCCCTGTAATCAGCTTGTACGCCGCGCCTTCATTCTGTGTCGGACGTTCCGGCCTGCCCTTGTGCATATAGGTCAACAACATGTTGTCGAGGCCGAGCAGGTACAGCACCGTCGCATGGAGATCATGCACGTGCAGCCGGTTCTCGACCGCGTGG
>JAYTCW010000541.1:0-2665 GCA_043736295.1 Planctomycetota bacterium
CGCTGAACTGGGCATCGACCCCGACAAAATCAAATCCGTCCTCCCAAAAAAGACCGAAGAACCACCAGATTCCCGATCAAACCTGGCGCTGTCCAGTTAAGAACCCGAACTTTGCTTTCTAGCCCCCGAGCGCTCCTTCGCAGTCTGGCGAACAGCCGGGCTGGGTAAGCTGCTGACACTGGAGGGGAGATCGGGGACGTAGGGCTGCCCCCTTGGCGAGTGCCAGATTGCGGGCCTTGAACTCCATTTATTCCACGTGCCTGAATTCCTGCGGGTTACGATGGATGTTGGACATTGAGTTGCTCCTCAATGACGCGACGAGCGGTGCTGGGGTCTTTTAACAGGCAGTCACACTTGGACATCTCTCAGCACCGTGCGATCTCGGCGATCCGATCCCGATGGCGGTCGTGGGGAGTCGTTGTGGCCTGTGGCTGGCTGAGTTCGTGGCTCATGGCCTCGGCGGTGGCTGGTCCGCCATTTCCATGGAGATCTCGCCCCCAAGGTCCGATTCCATACCCACAAAGTCAGTCTCGCCCGCAGCCACCTCGTACGAGATCGGTCGCTCCGGATACGTCTGAGCCGCTAGGCCAGTCGCTGGGATCGCCGGGTTTGGCCCCGACTGAGCCGACGCCCGCCCCCTTTCCCACCCGCAGCAATCGCACCTACTACACGGCCCGACGACCCCAGGCACTCTTCCCGGCGGGTCATGGGATTCACGTGGCCCTCAGCCAAAAATTCCTGGATGAATTGATCCGGGTCGAATCTCAAGTTGCCGGACCCGTGCGGGACTGCATTCTGGGGGCTCAAGTCGTCGGGTCGCAGCAAACCGAGACAGCGGTCCATGTCCGCTTTGTCCCCAGCGACAGTCAAGCGCAGCTGGAGTTTCAGCTGACGGGGATGACGAGAAACTCGACGGAAAGTCGGACTCCGGAGGCCGTGATTCAGTCCGAGGGAAACCATCGATTTGAGGTCGGCAAGTCGGTCCAGATTGATGGCCAGGTGTTCCTGACCCGCAGCCCCTCGGCGATGCTCTTTCCCTGTCAGAATAATCGGGCCGCTCGCACGCCCGCGAGTGCGATTCCAATTTTGGGGCCGCTGGTCTCGGAGTATGCATTGAGTGTCGCGAATCAACGGAGACCGGAGTCCGAGCGGATTACGGCGGAGCGGATTACACAGCAGGTGGTGCCCGAATTCGACTCAGCGGTGGACAAGCGGCTGGCAGAGTTGAATCAGCAATTGACGGTTGACCTGCCGCTGTTACTGCTCCAGATGGGGGTGAGTACACCGACAACGCGCATGAGGACCACCGAGCAACTCTTGACGGCCAGCTTGGCTTGGGAGCAGGCACAGAAGTGTCCCGAGTACGTGCCGAGAATGCCCGAAGAAAATGCTGCCGAACTGCGGGTTGCCATCCATGCGGAGGCGGTGAACGCCTGGCTGTCGAGCTTGCCATTGGGGGGGCAGGAGATCCTGATACAAGACATGGACCGTTGGCAGAAGGAGTTGGAGCGGGCGTTTTCGTCGTACTCGAAGGAGCGGTCGATACGTCGTCCGGTCTCTCTGTCGAGACGCATCGGGCGAACGCCAGCGCGAACGGTTCAGTCCGAAGAGTCGGTTCCAGGCTTGGGCGAGCCGACGATTCTGGGGCCGCTGCTTGTTCCGCGACAAGAGCAGGCTGACAAAGTTCCGGTGATGGCGGAGCCGGACCTCGAACCGGAACCGATTCTGGCACCAGTGGACCAGGAGGCGGACGAATCACCCGGCATTCCATCCCAAATGATCCTCGCCGCGCAGAACCCAATTTCTGTGGAGTTCGGCCAGGGAGAAGCCGTCGTGACATTGGTGGCTGCCTTTCGCATCGCCCCAGCTCCGCAAACGGATTTCCACCGAATTCGTATTCCCATCACATCGACCTTCGGTCCCGAGGGGTTGCGAGTGACTCCCGGAACGGTGCGAGTGGAGGCGGCCTCTACTGGGGCCGGTGGCATGCTGGCCGAGTTCACGCGGGCAGCGATCGAAAAACAGGTCCAGCAGAGACTCCAGCCGACAAATTGGCCGGTGGAGCGTCCGCTGAAGCGAGACGCCGGAGAGCCGGTGACGCTGCGGTTGAATGAACTGGCCAGCGATGCCGGTTGGATGACCCTGGTGTGGGGCGTGGAGTCCACGCAAGGTGGCATGTCGGGGGAGAGGAAAGGGGTCCAATGAGAATCGCGGCAGACAGAGGGCAGAGGAAATCCGGTTCATCCGACGATTTGGGGGATGGACCGTAACCGGTGGAAGTTGTCGAGGCATTGCTCCGAGGTCCCAGTCTTGCAGGGAGATACGTCAATCTGCTGCAATGAGCCTGCCAGGTGAGGCGGAGGCAGGCTCTGCTGGGAAGCAACCATCAGCTTGCATCACGACATCAGCACCCTCGCGGGCGAAGAGATCGTCGTATTCGTGCTGGCGGAAGCACCGGTCGTGCGTGAAGCAAAGCAGAAGTCACTGCTTGAGCGTTTGACAGGTGGGATTGCAGCACTCGCCCTGTGGCTTGTTGCCCCTGTGGAGGTTCAGTTCCAGAATGGAGCGATTTTGACACTTCTCGCTGAAGCCGACAGAGTCTCTCGAGTGTTCCCCGCCGATGCCCGCGCACACCGCAATTCCATCGCGGTGGCAGAGGCCCGTT
>JAYTCW010000542.1:0-6959 GCA_043736295.1 Planctomycetota bacterium
CAGGTTCTCGCTGTGGTGAGAGAGTCGGTCGCTCACGAAGGTGTCCCAGTTCGTGACCGCAGCAGTCTGTGGAGAAGTCGTCGGAGTGGTGCCAGCTGCCGCCCCGCTCCGCACTCCCTCGGGCAGGAAATCGGGCAGCAGCACCGAACCATTCGCGTGCAGCAGTGACTGCTTTAGCACGCTTTGCAGTTCTCTCACATTTCCGGGCCACGAATAGGCTTCGAGGGCAGCCATCGCCCCCTCGTCGATCTGCGGGTTCGGCTGGCCCAGGTCGACCCCCAGCCGCCGTAAGTAGTGTTCGATCAGCCGTCGCAAGTCGTCGCCCCGCTCGCGCAGCGGCGGGAGAAGAATCGAATAGACATTGAGCCGGAAGTACAGGTCCTTACGAAAACGGCCGTCTTCCGACATCGCTTCGAGGTCGGCGTTCGTCGCCGAAATCAGCCGCACATCAGTCTGCACCGTCGTCGAGCCGCCCACCCGCTCGAACCGCTGCTCCTGAATGAGTCGCAGAATTTTCGCCTGCGTCAGCGGGCTCATCTAGCCGATCTCGTCGAGGAAGATCGTCCCGCCGTGGCACTGTTCGAATCGACCGATATGCTTGTGATCGGCCCCGGTGAAGGCCCCCTTCTCGTGGCCGAACAGCTCGCTCTCCAGAAGATTGTCCGGGATCGCGGCGCAGTTGATCGCCATGAACGGTTTGTTAGCTCGCTTGGAGTGCTGATACACAGCCCGCGCGACCAGTTCCTTCCCAGTGCCGCTCTCACCTCGGATCAGAACGGTCACGTCTTGCTTGGCCACTCGCCCGATCGCCTTATAGACCTCCTGCATGGCCGGACAGCGCCCGATGAGGGCATCGCCCGTTTCGGGTACGGTCTCGACCTCTGGCAACGCAGCTGGCTCGCGCATCAGCCGACTGGCGCGGATTGCCCGGTCGATGACCGCTCGCAATTCGGCGAGGTCGAGCGGCTTGAGCAGGTACTCGAATGCCCCCTCGCTGATGGCCTGAATCGCCAGATCGGTGGTCCCGTGTCCCGTGATCAATATCACCGGCACGCGGGCGTCCAACTCTCTCAGCCGTAGGTATGTTTCCAGCCCCGTCGCATCCGGTAGATGCACATCCAGCACGACCACATCCGGAGCCACCTCACGGAAACGAGTCAGCGCCTCGGCGGCATTGGCCGCGAGCGACACCTGAACATCCGTGTCTCGAAATGCCCGAGTGAACGCATGCTGAATGGAAGGTTCGTCGTCGATGACAAGGAGTCGCGGAGTCATTCGAATGAGTACTGAATCGGTCTGTGGGGGTGAGACAGGTGTCGGCCAGAGTGTAACACAGGCTCGACGAAGGGCCGCGTTGCCCGAATGATGCAAATCGAATGCCTTGGGAAGAAGACTTTTCCAGCCTTCCCAAAGGAGGCACTTCCCCGGAAACCCTCCCTGACACGATCATTCTGAATCACACCTTGATTCTGTCCGGCGCCCTGCCGAGCCGCGAGCCAAGGGCAGCACGTCGAATCGCGGTAGCCGCTCGGCAGGAGCCTCGCCGTCTCGTGGGGGCGAACCCCAAAAGCCAGCATGGACGAACCACTCGATCAGTTTCAGAGTGGGTCTTCAGTGGCAAGTTTGGAACACGAGAGCATTCCACGATTGCGGTCGCGCCAAGAAGTCGAACGGACCCCCAGGTCCGTTCCGCCCGGACCTAGGGGGTCCAGGCGACGAGGGCGCTCACCGAATTGTGGAATGCTCGAATTGGACAGTGCCACTTATGGCCACACGTGCGCTGTCCAACTCGTGTTCCTCACTCCTGCTTCAGGCCGCATTTTGACTGAAGTCCAAATCCCAAAGTGCCCTAGAGGCTGCTCTCGTCCTCATCCTGTTCCAACTTCTGCTTGCGCTTCTTTTTCAGTTCTTCTCGCTTCTTCATCTCGCCCGGCTTGTCGTCCGACTTTTCTTTCTCGATCGGCTTCTTCATGGAGGGCGGCTGGGGGTCGCCATCCTTGTCATGGGTCTGGGCATTGTCACCTGGACCTGAGGGGGCCTTGTCAGCGTCACGGTGCTTCTGCGCGTGAGCCGTGGCCTCCTCAATCTCAGCAGAGAGTTTCCTTAGCGATTCTTCAACCGGGGGCTGGGTATAGCACGACCCGGCGGTACAGGCCCCGCACCCGGAAGCCCCCGCGATCTGGTAGCTCTGGTCGAGGCTGCGGAACGCCATGGCCACTTCAGTCAACTCATCATTGACTGATTTGGCCACAGCCGACATCCCCACCGCAGCTCCAATGACACCCACAGTGCCCAACAAGGCCATTTCGGCAGACAGCACAAAGCCGTACTCGTCGCGAAGCAATTGCGTGAACAGATTCATCACATCATCCTTTGTTCGTCGCGAGTGACTGCAAACACTCGCAGGTCGTAGAGACGCGTGTGCGGCGACCTGAACAGGACTGTAGCGATTGTAGTGATTGTATGACGCAATGTCAACATGTGATGTTTGCGAAATGTACGAAGAATGGGGTGGCAGCATTGGATGAGAGGTGCTGGGGCTGTCGAATCGTCCGACGCCAAACGCTGCGCCCAGGGAGACTTCCGAAGGAGTCTGATGCGGATCATCGATTTTGCAACAGGGGACTTTGGAAGTGCCACGTGGCGGGCAAAACAGATATGCTTGATGCGTTGAATGTGTGTTGAACTCGGCGGTGACTCATCCAAGTTCAGGCTCGCACTCCTTCCAGTTCTGCCGGAGACCCCCCCATGCCTCAGCACTTCTCCCGTCGCACGCTGCTCCGTGGTCTGGGCGTCTCAATGGCGCTCCCTTGGTTGGAATCGATTCCGGTCTGGGGGGACGAGATCACCTCGACCGCTCAGTCGTCGAGCGAGGCCCCGGTTCGCGTCGCGGTGCTCTTCTCCGGCAACGGCTACCACAGCAAAGAGTGGTGGGCCAAGGGCGAGGGCAAGGCGATGGAACTCGGCCAAGTCCTCGCCCCGCTGACCGACTTTCGCGAGAAGTTGCTCTTCGTTCAGGGGCTCTACAACGTCGAGGCGACCAAGGGAAACATCCACAGCTCCCAGACCGGCAACCTGCTCTCCGGGGCTCCGCTCGCTTCCGGTGGGGACATCCAGTCGGGGACCAGCTTTGACCAGTTGCTGGCTCAGACCTATGGGCGCGGGGCGAAGGTGCCGAGCCTCGTGCTGGGGTGCGAGGCAGCCAACCCGTCGGTCCACAAAAACTACTCGATGTTGTATAGCTCGCACATCTCGTGGTCCTCGGCGACCACGCCGACGCCGCTGGAGTTGTACCCGGCGCTGGCGTTTGACCGGCTGTTCAAAGACGGAGCGGAGAAGGGGGACAAGAGCGTCCTCGATGCGGTCCTCGAAGATGCTGGCGACATCCGGCGGCAGATCAGTGTCAGCGACCAACGAAAGCTCGACGAGTACCTCGACTCGGTCCGCGATGTGGAACAGCGGATCGACCAAGCGGGGCAGAAGGGGGAGCTACAAGGCTGGCGTCCGACCCTCGACAAGCCGAACATCGAGCGCCCGGCGGACGGCATTCCGCAGAACATCGCGGACCATATGCGGTTGATGTGCGACATTCTCGTCCTCGGGTTTCAGACCGACACGACGCGAGTCTCGACGCTGAAGCTAAACAACGACCACTCGTCGCTGCGGTTCCCGCATCTGGGGGTCGATTACATGATCCACCATCTGCTGTCGCACTCCGACGGAGCCGATTGGTTGAAGGTCAATCAGTTCTTCGTTGAACAACTCGGCTACATCGCCCGCAAGCTTAACGGGATCCAAGAAGGGGACCGCACACTGCTCGATAACTCGATGCTGATGATGTGTTCCAGCATGATGACCGGCGGGCATAACAACGACCAACTGCCAGTGGTCATCGTTGGCAAGGGGGGCGGCCGCATCCAAACGGGGCGTTCGCTCAACTACAGGGACAAAGAGAACCGCCAGATGTGCCGGTTGTACATGTCGATGATGGACAAGATGAACGTCCGTCCGAAGACGTTCGGGGATGCGACCGAGGGACTCAATGAGGTGTGAGCGATCATTCTCGGTCTCAATAGCGACGTGCGATCGGGTCTGATCTTCGTCGTTACTCCCTAGGTGCTGGTTCGCGAATACGATGTGGAGAACGGCCAGACGGATGGGCGCGTCCTTGGGGTTTCGCGGGCGATTTGCTGCGATTCTGGAAAAGTAATAGACTCCCGGCGAAGGTTGTGCGACTTGGGTTCAGACACGCGGGGCAGACGAATGTCCCCTCTGAACTCCTGGGATCACCCGCATCGGGGATTCCTGATTTCTGCCCGTCGCACCTTTATTCCTCTGGAGACACTGCCATGTTGGCCCGCAAATTGGTGACTGAAGCGATCGGGACGTTCTTTCTCGTCCTGACCATTGGATGCACTGTGATCCTCTCAGGAGACCCCGGCAAGGGAATCATTCCGCCGCTGGCGATCGGCTCCGCGCTGATGGTCATGATCTTCGCTGGAGGTCACATTTCCGGTGCCCACTATAACCCGGCGGTGTCGCTGGCGGTCATGCTGCGAGGTCGGCTGCCCAAGGGCGAGTTGGTGCCCTACTGGGTCGCCCAGCTGGTCGGAGCCTCGCTGGCGGCCTGTGCGGCGATGTACCTGACGGGGGGGGTGGCGAAGTCCGCAGCGCCACCAGCCGGTGTGGTGAAAGCCCTGCTCGCCGAGTTCCTGTTTACTTTCGCGCTGGCTTACGTGGTGCTGAATGTGGCGACGGCGAAGGCGAACTCGGGCAATTCATTCTATGGGTTGGCCATCGGCTTCACCGTGCTGACTGGGGCGTTCGCGGTCGGTTCGATCTCTGGCGGAGCATTCAACCCGGCTGTGGCCGTAGCGGCGGGAATGATGGGGCTGATTCACTTGCCCTCGATCTGGATTCACATCGTGGCCGACCTGGCGGGCGGGGCAGTGGCGGGACTGATGTTCAACTACTTGAACCCGAACGACAAGTAAGGCGAGACGCTGCTCTATGCCAGAATGTGTTCAAACAGAAAGCCCAGTGGTTGCAACCACTGGGCTTTTTTTAGAACCCGCGAGCGGCCCGGATGTCGTCCATCGTCCGCAATTGATATCCGATCCCGGTGTAGTCGAGTACCGAGCACAAGGCCCGCACGGCGACGCCCAGTCCATCCGGCCCGCTGAACCCGCCGAACTGGCCGCCTCCCTTGAGGTGCGGCTCAAGTTCTAGGAACACCCCCGGCAACCCGAGTCGCTGCATCCGCGAGGTGATCGCGGGCAGATGGTTTCGCAGGTCGCGGAAGATCGCCTCGTGGCCCGAGTCGCCGACGTTGGCCGGAACGAAGTTCTTGAGCCGCTCCTCATCCACGACGCCGGTCCACTTCAGCGTGGTGTCGACCTTGTAGTCCTTGATATGAATCCAGCCGAGGTGGTCCCGCATGGCCACAAACTCGGCCAGCACTTCCATCGGCGACATATTCTGACAGGTCAGGTTCCCGCCGTCGAAGATGCAGACCATGTTGTCCCGCTGGACCCGCTCGGAGAGTGCGGCGAGCAGTCGCCCGTTCTGCCCAATGAGATTGGCCTCGACTTCTAAACCGTACACCAGCCCGTGCTTCCCGCACTCATCCACGATGGGTCGCAGCCGTTCGACGGCCCGGTCGACGTACTGCCACGGGTCTTGGCCCTGCGGCTGATAGAACGAAAAGCCGCGAATCAATTTGGCCCCCAGTCCCTTCGCGGCGCGGATAGTGCGAGCGACCTCTCCGGCCAGATAGTCGGCGGGGGCGATGTACTTGTTGTGCGAGCTGTCAGCAACATCCAGCAGCTTCACCTTGCCGATGCGCGATCCGATGCTGGTCACTGACACCCCGTAGTCGACATGCATCTGGGCCAGCTGGGCGAGATTCTCATCCGACAGTTCAGTGACATGCTCGACCTTGCCCGTGCCGGGAACATCGATGAACCGGGGGCTGTAGTATTTCAGGCCGAGAGCCGCGAGGGCCGTCATCTGCTCGAGGGCGGTCTTCTGGCGGGCGGCCTCGTCGGCGAAGGCACTGAGAATGATCGACGGGCGTTGAGACATCGGGCGGGGTCCAGCGGGTCAGGGGGAATCGAGTTCGATTCTGAAACCTGCCGGGCTGGGATGCAAGACAGTACACGGGGGATTTGTGTGATCACCCGGGCAAGACTGGAGTGACAGATCACCTCCACCAGGAAGGCGCGGACTGTACGGCACAGCCGATGGAACGAAGGCGACATCGCTCTGCGACTCGCCATCCGCTGATGAGAATGCCGACTTACGGATATTTTCGCAGAGCTCGGGGAGGGGTGTCGGGCCTGCGGAATCTCACTCGTGGAGCGACGTGAACGACGGGCGTCGCCGATTTCCGCGAATTCGCCGGAAGCTGGTCCATCCCCAGGAATCCACGCTAGACTCCATCGCTGGTACTCTCGATGACCTCGACTCGCACAGCTGGCGGGTCGCCGGATGATCTCCTTGCAATCCCCAATCGCTTCCACTCCGACCTCGCTCACCCGGCGCATGTTTGACCTGCTGGTGATCGTCTCCATCGCCAGCGGATTGCTGGGGCTGGCTTGGGCGTTGGCGCGTGAACGAGGACGGAAGGAGGCTGCACCGCTGGCGGCTTCCAGCACCGAACCCCAGTTGTCAGAGGCCCCGGAACTCCAGCTGCGACTTCCCTTGGAAAAATTCGGCATGGTGCTGACTCGGGAGCATGTCGAGGGCAATTCGCAGCAGGCACAGGCAGCTCTCGACCAACGCTGTATAGAGGTGCTGGCTGCCGCTGACGAGTGGGTGCTGTCGCTGGCGGTGTCGCCCGAGGAGCAGCAACTGCTCGACTCGCTGATCGGGACAGAGCCGCTGCCCTGGGATCAGGATGGGGAGAGAGTCGCCTTTCGCTCCGCGAAAGGACATCCTTTCGCGGAGCGAAAGGCGAC
>JAYTCW010000543.1:0-13099 GCA_043736295.1 Planctomycetota bacterium
CCGATCCCACGACGGCAGGCGACTTCTGCCGCAGGTTCGACCGTGTGCAGGTGCGGCAGTTGCTCGATGCCATTCATCTCGCGCGATATAATATCTGGCGGCGACAGCCGAAGGAGTTCTTCGACGAAGCGTTAATTGACATGGATGGCACGTTGACCGCAGGGCCAGCGGTCACTAAGTCGTGGCCCCCGTAAGGATTTGAGGAGGGTGCTGTCGTTCCAGCCGCAGCGGCGGCTGGGATGAGCAAGTCCTCGAACGCATGTGGTCAGCGTTTTGCCACGATTGAACATGCGATTGCCCTGTTGGAGAGGTCGATCTTGTCGTAGAGGGCTTGTTGGTCCACAAACGGCAGAATCAGCGTCCGCCAGCTGTGCAGAGGTTTGCCTGTGGCGTCGACGGTGTAGGCTGGCGGGAAGGCTTGGTACTTCTCGTGGTAGTTGTGGAGTGCCAGACCGATTTGCTTGAGGTTGTTCTTGCACTGCGACCGACGAGAAGGTTCCCGCCCAGCTGAGCCCATGCGAGAGAAGGGGATGAAGAGAGCGACCAGTGCCGCAAGACTGGCCAGAACGATGAGGATTTCGATCCACGTCACTCCTGATCGTCGCCTTCCCCGAGATATCCCCATCGTCGATTTCAGTCTGACCCCGGAATTCGCGTTCATCGGAATGACTCCTCGTTCAGAGAAAAGGAACTCGCGGACTCTCAACGCCAACATGTTGGGGTGTGGCCTGCACGCCGGGAGGGCGAAGCTCCTGCTGAGCCGCGAGCGAGAGGACGCGATGACCCGCCTCAGCGGCTCGGCGGGAGCCTCGCTCTCCCGTCAGCGGCCAACCTCGCCACACACCATACTACGATCACCCACTGAAAACTGATGACTGAAAACGGAAAAATCGCCTCGCTGCACTGTCTCTTTTGATTGCTGAGCTGGGTGGGCGGAAGAACTGGACGGCAGAATTCTTACGAATTCTGCAACCCATATTCCTCACACATCCAAAAAACTGACCGACACATGGTCCCAACAGTAGACCTTCTCGTCGCGGGAGGCTGCGAAGCGGACGTTGCCGTCTTGGGAGACGATGATGGCCAGCGAGCCGGGGAAGCGGTTGCAGAATCGGAACGCGGAGCGGTGGCGCGTGCCGACGCCATCGGTGCGGATGAAATGCGTGACCTCCCCCTCGGCATCCTCGCACAGCTGGACCGTCTCGACTTCGGGGAGCGAGCCAGAGATCTCGGAGCCGAAGCCGAGTATCTCGAACCGGTTGGTCATCAGCACCGCCCCATCGACGCTGGTCAAGCCGGAGACCATGTGCGCCAACTCGAAGATCGCCTCGTCGAGGTGCTGCACCAGCGGGTCGTTGGTGGTAAGGAACTGTTCCCAGGTGATGCCGCCCTCGTCACTGTGCATTGCCTGTAAGCGGTGAATGAGCCGGAAGACCAGCGAGCGAAACCGGCGACGCGGCTCCTCGTCCAGGAAGCGGTACTTCACCTGCAAGAACGTATTCGACGCCATCAGTTTACGGCCCACCTCGGGGTCGACAAACAGGATCGCTCCCCCGTGCTTTCGTGAGCGAACCAAGCTGATGATCCGCCGGACGACATGCTGTGCGAGTAAGCCCGTGAGACGCTCGATGATCGACGGGTCGGTGTTCTGCGGCTCGCCGAACTGCTTGATGTACTCTTGCCGCGACTCACGACGGGACTCCTGAAACATGGCCGGAAGCCATGTCGACTCGAAGACATCCAGCTGGGGTTGCAGGATCTGGCCGTTGACGAGCATCCCGAGGGCGACACTGCCTTGGCAGACGGTGATCTGGCCGGGGCCTTTGACGCACACGACCAGTCCCGGAGGCAGCGGGGAGGGCATCAGTCGGCCACCGTGAGCGGCTTGCAGCCACCTCGGCCCGGAATGCACCAGTCCCCAAATCGACAGATCGCCGTTCCGTTGCCAATGGACTCCGATCAGCGAGCGATGGAACTCCGCAGCTGGGGCCAGCCTTCGCAGTTCCTGTTCGTCAAACGGTCGTCCGGGAGAGAAGAGCATCCGGTGCAGACCCGTGGGGGGGCTGTCGTCCGGGGAGAGCATCTGTGGGGAGCAGGCGAGGATGCGAAATGTCAGCTTGCGCTGTTCCTCCGAGAGCAGGCTGGCCTGGTAGCAGGCAGACAGGATCTGCCCCAGAACCTCCTCGCGCGGGAGCAAGTCCCAGCCAGCGTCGGCGTCCCATTTCTCGCTGACGAAGCGTGCGAGATCCTGGGGGTAAAAGTGAGGCATCCGTGACCGACCTTCCATTCCGTGGGGAGACGATGGTCTCCCGCGCCCCGTATTGTGGTCAGGTCGGGCGAAATGTGGCCAGAGCAATTGGGTGGAGAGTTGAGGGGAGATCAAAGCTCATTGATGACGCTTCATTCGCTGGCCCCGCCCATTCTGAATCTGTACGACTCACGTCGAAAATGTGCGGACGCTGCGCAAATTTCCTGAAGTGGCCTCGAACACCGATCGACTCCGATGGGCCACGCCGTGAAGGGTTCCCGCGAGGCGTTTTTCAGGGTTCTGCCCCCTCTCCCCCACATTCGATGCCCCTTTCGGAGTGGACTCCACTGGGGGGAGAGGGTCGGGGTGAGGGGGCCGGAAACGTGTGGGCCACCTTGCCAGCGTGATCCCTGAGAACTCCTTCACGGCGTTGCCCCACGGGGGTCACAGCCAATCGCCGGTGGTTGAGCGCAGCGACACTACCGGATGCCAGTCGCCCACCGGTCTACCATCCCGGAGGGATGGCAGAAAACGCCTGGCCCGCGAGGCAAATTCCTCTCAAGAGCGACGCCTGCTGGCATCCCTCCGGGATGTGAAAACAGCGAGGGTCTGAGTTCCGGTGGTGTCGCTGCGCTCAACCACCGACTAATGTCTGGCATCCCTTCGGGATAGAAGAGTGTTGAAGGCTCCCGCATTGGGTTGCGGCCACGCCGCGTTGAGAAAAGCCGCGAAAATCTGTAGACCACTCTGCTGAATTCTGGACGGAATGACCTACTCAGAAGGGGTCACTGAGGATCAGCTGGCTTTGGGTCGGCGCACGGGGAATGGAGAGCGAGGCACCGCCTTGGCCGGGGGCCGGGGCACTGAGAAGATCGCGGCCAAGGTCACGCAGGGGAGTCGCACTCCGGGGAAGGTTGGTACTCTTCGGGATCATTTGCTGGAGCAGATCACGAGCCATCTCATCCGTATCGCCCGAGGTCGGAAACACCTCGACTCGCGAGGGACTGGCTCCGGGACCGGATGGCAGCTGTTGATTCACCAGGTCACTGAAACGGGCCTCTAGCTTCTGCACCATCGCGTCATCCGTCGAGGGACTGACCACCTCGTCGTTGGCCAATTCCGCAGGGTCATCTTCGACCATCGGGGCGATCGCCTCATCAAACGCTGACTCGAACCGCTTTCGGACTGGAGACTGGGAATCGAGCAGGCGTGTCGATGTCCCAGTTGCGGGAGATTGTTCCGTCAGCAGATGACCATCCTCCTTGCGATCCGTTTCGAACTGGATGGGAACCTCGGTCTGGCTCGCCACATTTCGCGAGCGGCGCGGACGGTCGTCCCGCGTTTGCTGGGGGACGATCTCATTAAACAGATTGTCCTTCAGATTCTCTCCAATCAGCGACGAGCGCCCGTCGGCGATGAGAGCGGCCGTCACCTCGGGATGATTGACCCACATCGACTGGCTCCAGCTGCGGATGTCGACGTAGGTACTCCGTAGAGGAGGCCGCTGGGTGCGGGAGACGATAACGATCCCCTGGGTGCTGTTGACGACATGGTAATTGGCGACGAACAGGCCGCTACAGATGCCGATCAACGCGCCGCCGAGAAACATCTTGAAGCCAAACATCGCGATCTCCTGCGATCTTCGAACGAGGTCCGATTGACCTTGCCCAAAGATACAGGGAGCCTACCACTCGGTGGGGAAGGCTTGACCGGTTTCGCATCGGGAATGACGAAGAGAGGAAGTCCGCACTCAAGTCGCCGACACAAGCGACATCACCCTTGAAGTTTCGCTGGGCGGCACGACCGGTGCGGGCGGTTCATAATGACATTGACAAGTGAGTTGGGAATTGGAAATTGAGGCTAACATAAGTTTGGTTAATCAGTAAAACTGTCGTCCTTCAGCTTGGATTGTAACATGCCATCAATGTCCTCTCGCGTGAACCACTCTCTGTACGCGGCGTAGATATCATCAGGAGATTTTCCTTTGAAATCTTGGTCGCCCAAAGCAAACGTAATTGGGCCAGTGATACCGTAACCGATTTCGTTGCCGTAGCGAAATCGAAACAGATGGGTTCGAATTTTGAAGTCACTTCCAGGCCAATCAAGCATGCGAGTGTCAACCAAGCAGATTTCATCGGGCACTCGTCCTTGTTCCAAAGGATGCGCAAGCCACTGGACCATTTCGAAGACTGGATCGGATGCTGCCCAAAAGACGAGACCAAGAATCAAGCTCAAATACGCTGCCATTGCAAACTGGAAAATTTGATAATGACCCACGATTCGCATGATAAGTGCTGTTGCAACAATAAAGTAAAGTACTGAAGACAAGGGCCTTCGATACCAAATGTAGTTCAAGACGACTTTTGAGCGAACTGGATAACTGAGGCAGAAAAATAGGATGCAAGACGCAAGTAGGACTGTTGCAGATTTGGGACTTGGGTAACGATAGATCAAGTACGCAATCATCGCGGGCAGAGAAACGAGCCACATGCCGGAGTCGTGGCGACTGAAACGAATGATGAGTGACAAGATGTTCCCCTATTTTTCTGGCAACACTCTGGGATTGTATATCGTTCCCTTGGAATGGTAAGAGATCGCTTCCGAACGAACGCTCCGCTCCGCAAAGCCTTCGCGTTGCGGAAAAACTGGTTTTCGTCGATCAACCACCACCCCACGTCCTACCCCAGCACCCACCCCTGGCGGTACTCCCGTCCCAGGAACTGCTCCGCTTCGGGGGCGTTCGGGAACTTCATGTTCACAGCGTCCCACTCCAGCTTCTTGCCCGCGCGGTAAGCGACGTTGCCCAGGTGGTTCGCCTCGGTCAGTGGGCCGCTGTAGCCGAAGTGGCAGGTTGTTGGAGCCCCGGTCTTGCAGGCGTGAATCCACTCCGCATGGTGGCCGAGTGAGGGGGGAATCGTTGGCTCCGGCCGCTTGAAGTCCTGGACGTTCGGGCCGAGCAATAGCTCATGCTTGGAGTAGTCGGACAGGATCTGGCCGTTCTGGCCGACGAACAGCACGCCGCTGTCCCACTGGGGAATCTTCTTGTTGGTCCAGACCTCGGGCTTGTGAGTGCCTTGATACCACGTCAGCGAAAGTGGCCCCCGCTCTCCACGAGCGGCGTACTCGTACTTCACATGCATACTGGCTGGGGCCAGTTCGAGATGGGCGGGTCCGCCAAACGGTTCGATGGTCTTCGGAGCGTCGAGGTTCAGAGCCCAGAACGGGAGGTCGATCCAGTGGCTGCCCAGGTCGGACATAGTGCCATTGGCGAAATCCCACCAGCGATACCACTTGGGGCCGGGGAAGTAGACCTCGTGGAATGGACGCTCGGGGGCGGGTCCGAGCCACAGATCCCAATCGAGGTTCGGCGGGATCGGAGTCGACTCGGTCGGACGATCCTGGACCGAGACGATATCGCCGTACTTCTTGGCGTCCTCGGGCGACTGCAAGCCCCAAGCCCGCCCGACCCAGACATGCACCTCGCTGATTGCACCGATGGCCCCCGCCTGGACCAATTCGACCACGCGGCGGTAGTTGTTCTCGGCGTGGATCTGCGTTCCCATCTGCGTCGCGACGCCCGCGACCTTCGCCGCTTCGGTGATGATGCGGGCCTCGCGGACGTTGTGCGTCAGCGGCTTCTCGCAATAGACGTGCTTCTTCGCCTTCAGCGCGGGCAGCGTGGCGAACGCATGCGTGTGCTCGGTTGTGCTGACGACCACCGCGTCGTACTCACCCTCCCTCAGATCGTCATACATCTTGCGGAAGTCGACGAAGGTCTTCGCCCCCTTCACCTTCCCACTCGCATAATCCACAGCGTTCTTATTGACATCGCACAAGGCGACCACCGTCTCGCCCAGAACCTGCTCCAGGTTACTCCCTCCACGCCCCCCGCATCCGATCACCCCCACATGCAGCTTTTCATTCAGCCCCTGCGCCCGCAGGATCGCCGGGGCCGCAAAGGCCGATGCTCCGACCGCGATCGTGGCGTTGAGGAATTGACGGCGAGTCGAGTGACGCAGTGCCATGACAAATCTCCGAGTGTTGATGGGGGCAACTCCCCGGAACTTACCCCGCTGAGTGGGGGATTGTCCAGAATGAGGAGCTCGAGAGCTCTTGACCCCAACGGGGTCTCGTCCCGTAGCCAGGGTTGGCGACTAAGGAGCCTACCCTGGGTTTTGTGGGTGCCCAAGCCTGATCAACCCCAACGGGGTTGCGTCATTCGTCGTGTCTGGAACCGAGGGTGTTGTCTTTTAAAAAGACGCAACCCCGTTGGGGTGAAAGGTTCGATTCACCGATCACCTGAAATGTGTGGGGCGGTCTCTGGACGATCCCCCAACACTGTCGGATGAACGGATATCGGTCGGTGTCGATCTTCCAATCGCCCCACGGGTAGGTTGTCAGACAGGCTGTGACCATTCAGACTGAGATCGCTGTCCGTTTGGGAACTTCCTCCATGAACCGTCTCGCGCAGAGGTCTTTGAGTGTCCACCGTCAGTCCCGATTCCCCTGTTCACTCCCCCGTGGACACGCCCGCTCCCGAGCCGTGCCCCACTCCGCTGAACTGGGTCGATGTGGTCACAGCTGTCGAGTCGGAGTGCCAGCGGATCTCGGTCCAGTTAGAAAACGGGGAGATGTTGGCGACGGTGTATGGGGCTGGCCCGCCGCTCTATTTTATCGGAGGGGCGACCGGGTCGGCACGACTGTTTGCACTGACGGCCTACCTCCTGAAGGAAGAGTACACCTGCGTCATGGTGGCAGCGGCCACATGGACGGCCCAGCCGCGGGCCTTGCTCGCGCAGACGGCGGAGGCGGTCTGTCGCCTGGCCAATTCGCTGGGGCATGCGCAGTTCGATCTGTATGCGGCCGGGTTTGGGGGTCATGTGGCACTGACGCTGCTCAAGAACCATGCGGAACGTATCGGGCATGTGATCCTGCAAGGCCCGGTGATCAGACAGCCGACGCTGGCCAGAGAGCGATTCTTGCACCGAATCGGACAGCGACTCTCCCGCCCCATGTCGACGTTGCCGGGTTGGCTGCGCGTGCAGCAGCAGAATCATCAAGGGTATTTCCCGCCATTCGACCCGACCCGGTATCAGTTCCTGCTCGATGAGTTGGGAGCGACTCCGGTGGGGCAGGTCTCTCATCGGCTAATTGCTGCCAGCGAAGCCGATTGGAGCGAGGTTGTGCCGGAGATCAAATCCCCGGTGATGGTTATTCGCACTGAAGGCGAAGGACTCGCGCTCGCGAAGCTGAGCGAAGAGTTCACGCAGTGCCTGCCGGATTGCCCGTGGGAGTCGCTGCACTCCGCCGGGCACTACCCGTACTTGACCCACCCCAACCGGCTGGTCAAGACGATCAAGCAGTTCTTGAACCCCGTGGGATAGGCTTCCAGCTTGTCAGCAGTTCGTAGAACGGAATTCATTCCGTTCCTCCAGCCAGAACGGAATAAATTCCGTTCTGCGACGACGAAGTCTTCCCGTTCGTGAAAGTCCCTTGATGAACACCGCCTCACTCGCTGAACCGCTGGATCTGATGGCCGTCGGGGCCCACCCCGATGATGTCGAGATCGCTGTCGGCGGCACACTCGCCAAGCTGGTGAAGCAGGGCCACCGTGTCGGCATCGTCGACCTCACCGATGGAGAGCCGACCCCCGGCAGCCCCGGCCCCGAGGTGCGGCTCGCCGAAGCTCAGGCCGCTGCGAAAATCCTCGGGGTGCAGATGCGAGTGACGCTCGATCTTCCCAATCGGCGGCTATTCGACTGCTACGAAGCCCGCGTCGCACTGGCCAAGGTCTTCCGCCAGTACCGACCGAAAGTGGTCCTCGGTATCTATGGCAAGACCCCCATGGCCTCGCCCGATCATTGGCAAGCCATGCAGATTACCGACGCAGCTGTGTTCTACTCGCGGCTCTCGAAATGGGATGCGGAGTTTGGCGGCCTGCCGGTGCATACGATTCAAAAGCTGATCTGGTATCCGCTGGGCTGGGCGTCAGCCACGCACGAAACGCCGGGAAGTTTCGTGATTGATATTGGTGACACGCTGGAGGCGAAGCTCGCGTCGATCCGGGCCTACCAGACGCAGTTCCCGCCGGGGAAGGAGCGGGTGTTCCGCATGGTCGAGGCGCAGGCCAAGCTGCTGGGTGGACTCACCGGAGTCGCTGCGGGGGAACTACTCATCTCCCCGCATCCACCGGTGGTGGGGGATTTGCTGACGCAGTTTTCGGTGCCGTGAGGCGAGCCAGCGACAGACACGACGGCTGGTGACCGGACGGGGGGATCCGCGACACTCGAAGTCTCCATTCCACCCTCAATCCGCCTTCAGTAGATCGTACTTCCGCATCTTGTTGTAGAGCGTCACGCGGCTGATGCCGAGATCCTTGGCGGTCTTGGTCCGACTAAAGCTGTTTTTGAACAGGGTCTGCTCGATGATCTCGCGCTCGTTGAGGGCGACTTGCCGACCGAGGGTGACATCGGTCGAGACGGGTCGGCCAGGCATCGTGACCGACGGGTCATTGGACGGTCCGGCCTCACAGGCGAGGATGTGCGAGGGCAGGTGTTCGGCGGACAGAACTCCCTCGCGGCAGTAGATCACTGCCCGCTGGATGACGTGTTCCAATTCACGCACGTTCCCGGGCCAAGGGTACTTCAGGATCGCGTCGAGAAGGCCGTCCTCGATGCGGTGAACGGCGATGCCGTGTTTGGCGGTGAACTGCACGATGAACTTCTTGGCCAGCGGGATGATGTCGACCTTCCGCTTGCGGAGCGGCGGGATCTCGAACTTCAGCATGCTCAGGCGGTAGTACAAGTCCGGGCGGAACCGCATCTGCTCGACCAGCGGTTGCAGGTCGAGGTTGCTGGCTACCACCAGCCGAGCCTGCGATTGCAAGGTGCGGTTCGACCCCACCGGCTCGAACTCGCCGGTTTCGATGACCCGCAACAGCTTGACCTGCTGCTCAAGTCCGAGGACATCGATTTCGTCGAGCAGCACCGTCCCGCGACCGGCGGCCACGAACTTGCCTTCCTTGTCGGCGTGAGCACTGGTGAACGACCCCTTCATGTGCCCGAACAGTTCCCCCTCGATCAGCTCGCGCGGCAAGGCTCCGCAGGCAACATGCAGGAACGGCTCGCTGCGGCGCGGCGAGGCCTCATGGATCAGCTTGGAGAGGAACGTCTTGCCTGACCCGGTTTCGCCGATGAGCAGGATCGTGACATTATGCGAAGCGGCAATCGCCAGATCTTCAAGCATCCTCTTCAGCTGAGGCGAGTTGGTTTCGAACTTGCGGGTCATGCCTTCGAGAGCACTGGTGCCGAACGTCTCGCGTGGTCGAATCGCTGTCGCCACTGTGGGAGCCTCGACAGAGGATGGTGGCAGGCAGCGTTTCACGGCCTCGGCCATCGCGTCGGCTGTCACCGGATCACGCAGATGGACAAGTGTCGTGCAGGCGGCCCGTCGTTCCAGTAACTCCGGACAGTGAGTTGCCGTCAGCATGATGAGCTTCAGGTCTAGGAAGCGGGCCTGGAACTCTTCGATCCAGCGGTCAGCAGTGTGGCCGCCGTCGTATGTTTGACGTAGATCAAGAATGCAGACGGGCGGCTTCAGTTCGGCCACGGAGCGCCGCGCCTCTTCGAGTGTGATTTCGCAATCGAGGCTGACCCCTTCTCCCAAGATCTGGCTGACCTGATGGAAGAACTCGGTGTCGGCGCTAGCCGCGATGATGGGAATCTGGTTCATGAGTCGGTGTCTCCATCCTGGATGAGGATGTGATGGCAGCAAATTGGTCCGCAAGCAGGGCTCGAAGCGATGATCGGCGAGCGCAGGGGGATCTGCGGAATCCGGAACGGCAGGAGCGTGTTAAGGAAATCGTGTGCCGGAATCAGTTGTTTGGCAGGATGTCAGATTCTCTGAGCGTTTCATCTGACGCATCAATGGATTCTGTCAAGAACAGAGGCGCATCTCCTGATGCGGAATTGCCACATGTTGATTTTATGCCACCCGGATCAGGCAACAGAACCAGTCCGTACGGAGTTCAAGATTCCCTCCGTAGATGAAACATCACAGTCAGAATTCGTTGGTATCAAACCTGTCCGATGATACGATGAGGAGATTGAGTTGAGGTGTGTGACGGCTCGTGTTGTCTGGCAAGCGGCCTGGCTTCGCGTCGCAGGAGATTTCGGAAGTCTCGACAGCCGTCGGAAATCGAGCGAGGTCGTTTCCTCGGCCACTTGCCTCCTCTGGATTGCTGGCCACTCCTGTCGTCCCCCTCAGCGATTTCGGAGAAATCGCCGACACTCAAGCTGCCACACTCGCTTCTCTCGTCCGTCCCCGCTGATTGCCGAAAAGGTTGCTATGCGTCTTCTCGCGAGCCTCTTCTCGCTGTTCGTCCTCGTCGGCGCTGTCGCTTCTCTGTGCGCTGAAGACGCTGAGGATGCAGATGGCACGGCGTTCTTCGAGAGCCGCATTCGTCCGGTCTTGATTCAACATTGTTATGAGTGCCACTCCTCACAAGCGAATGAACTCAAAGGGGGCCTGTCGCTGGAGAACGCGGCGTCCCTAGTCAAGGGCGGCGACTCGGGGACGGCGGTGGTCGGCGGCAAGCCGAACGAGAGCTTGATCTTGGAGGCTCTCAAGTATGACGGGCTGGAGATGCCGCCCGCCGGGAAGTTGCCGGAGGCGGTGATCAAGGACTTCGAGAAATGGATCGCCATGGGGGCTCCCGATCCGCGCGAGGGGGAAGCTGCCAAGGTCCACAAGGCTGCGGCGATCGACATCACAGCTGGTCGAAAGTTCTGGGCGTTTCAGCCGCCAGTGAAGTCGGCGACTCCAGCGGTCAAGGAAACGAACTGGCCCGCGACATTCATTGACCGGTTCGTGCTAGCGGACCTAGAAGCGGCTGGGATCGCTCCGTCGCCGGAGATCGACAAGGCTCGGCTCCTGCGGCGGGTGACGTACGACCTGACGGGGTTGCCGCCGACGGAGGCGGATCTGTATGCGTTCCAGAGTGACACGGATCCACAGGCTCTGGCAGCTGTGGTCGAGCGGTTGCTGGCCTCGCGGTCCTCAGCGGAGCAGTGGGCGCGGCATTGGCTCGATGTGGCCCGCTACGCCGACTCGAACGGCGGAGATTTCAATGCCACGTTTCACGATGGCTGGCGGTATCGCAATTACGTCATGGATGCCTATGCGAGCGACATGCCCTACGACCAGTTCGTCCGCGAACAGCTAGCGGGCGATCTACTCCCGAGTGAGAGCGAAGAGGACCGAGTCCGAGGGCTGATCGCGACAGGGTTCCTCGTGGTCGGTCCTAAGATGCTCAGCGAGCGAGACAAATTGAAGCTCAAGATGGATGTGGTCGATGAGCAGGTCGACACGGTGGGTAAGGTGTTCTTGGGGATGACGCTCGGTTGTGCGCGGTGTCACGACCACAAGTTCGATCCGATCCCGACGACCGACTATTACGCCTTGGCGGGGATATTTCGGAGTACCGATTGCCTGGACGGGGAGATACAGCAGTACGTCTCCGACTATGTCCGTCGACCGCTCCCGATCGCACCCGAACACGCAGCCGCTCTCGTGAAGCACGAAGGCGAGAAGAATGAACTGAAGAAGCAGCTGAAGTCCGCGCAAGAGGGGGTCAAGAAGTCCGAGGCTGCGTTGAAGTCAGTGAACTCCAGTGGCCTGCAAGTCGTCGTGGATGATTCGCAGGCTGTGAAAGTCGGCGAATGGAAAGCCTCAGTCTTCACGAAGCCGTTCGTCGGCGAGGGCTATTGCCACGATGACCAGAAGGACAAGGGGGGCAAGTCGATTCGCTTTGTGCCGATCCTGCCCGAACCGGGTCTGTATGAGGTGCGCGTGGCCTATACGGCCAGCGATGGTCGAGCCAGTAACGTGCCCGTCACGGTCCAGCACGCCGATGGCCGGGCTGAATTGATACTCAATCAACGGAAGACTCCCGGGGTCGATGGTCAGTACCACGCCATTGGGCAGTTCCGGTTCGACCCGGCCACGGAGAGCTTCGTCGAACTCGGCACGACCGCCACCGATGGGCATGTGATCGCCGACGCGGTCGCCTTTGTCGCGGTCGATGAACTCGCCGACATTGGCGGAACCGCTGACAAGGCTCCCCTCGAAGCCGAGTTGAAGACCTCGCAGGAGCAGGTGAAGGCGGTCGAAACGCAGATCAAGGCGCACGATGCCTCGGCCCCGCCGCCCGCGCCGATGGCCATTGCCATCCGTGAAGCAGCAACTGGGAAGATCGCCGACTGCGAGGTCTGCGTGCGGGGAGAGCCGCGCCAACTCGGGCCGTCCGTCCCACGCGGGTTCCTGCAAGTGGCCATGATTGGAGAGCCGACACCTCTGCCGAAGGAGGTCAGCGGACGCCGCGAGCTTGCCGAATGGCTGGCCGATCCCCGCCACCCACTGACCGCTCGCGTCTACGTGAACCGCGTCTGGCAGAAGCTCATGGGCGAGGGGCTGGTCCGCTCGGTCGACAACTTCGGCGAGCTGGGAGTCCGCCCGACCCACCCGCAATTACTCGACACTCTGACCGTCGAGTTCATCGAACATGGCTGGTCGACTCGCTGGCTGATCCGCCAGATCGTCCTCAGCCAAGTCTACAGCCAGGACTCGCGCGACCGCCCCGATGTCTTCGACCAAGACCCCGAGAACCGCAAGCTCTGGCGAGCCAATCGCAAACGCATGACTGCCGAGCAACTCCGGGATTCGTTGCTGGTGGTCAGCGGTCAATTGCAGCCCAGCGACGCCGGTTCGCCGGTGCAGGGGATGGGCAAGCTCGTCGATGACAACAAGCCGGATGCCAAGGGGTATGAGTCGAGCGAATCGAGTGTCCGCACG
>JAYTCW010000544.1:0-9819 GCA_043736295.1 Planctomycetota bacterium
CGGGGGAGAGGGCTGGGGTGAGGGGGCCACATCGCTCGCTTTAAGCCCCTCACCCCGACCCTCTCCCCACAGCCACATCCTCTCCGAAAATCACGCCGCCAGTGGGGAGAGGGGGCAGCAACTTGCCACTGCAGACGATTCTGATGCACATACAGCCAGTTATTGGTCTGTTTCTCCGCTGGTATGATGTCCGCGAGCAAGCTACCTTGCATCGTTCTTCGGCTGGGCAGATCACATCTCCCGGTCATCCACTGCGTCCCAACAAGTGTTGCCACAGCATGATTTGCGTCAGTTTGGGTCGCACCCGACATTCGATGGTCACCGCCGAACACCAGGCACTCGCCCAGCGCGGGGCTGAGTTGGTGGAGTTGCGGCTCGACTGGCTCTCGAAGACGCCCGAGCTGAACCGATTACTCGACAAGCGACCGACTCCCGTCGTAGTCACCTGTCGCCGCCCCGCAGACGGCGGGCGGTCGAAGATGACCGAGGACCAGCGGATGACGCTGCTGCGGCAGGCGATTGTCGCCGGGGCCGAGTACGTCGACATTGAAGACGACATCGCCACTAAGATCCGTCGCTACGGCAAGACAAAGCGGATCATCAGCTACCACGATTTTCAGAATACGCCCGACTCGCTCGAGAAGCGTTACGCGGAGATGTGCCTGCTGGACCCAGACATCATCAAGATCGTCACGATGGCCCAGTCTCCACAGGACAACATCCGCCTGCTCAAGCTGGTGAAGGACGCCCGCATCCCGACCATCGCCTTCTGCATGGGCGAGTTCGGCCTGGTCAGCCGGGTGCTGTGCGGCAAGTACGGGGCCCCATTCACCTACGCCACGTTTAGCTCCGACCGCGTCCTCGCTCCCGGACAGCTGTCGTTTGATGAGATGAAGAACCTGTACCGGTTCGACCAGATCAATGCCGAGACGCAGGTCTTCGGCGTGCTGGGTGATCCGATCGCGCAGAGCTATAGCCCTCGCATTCATAATGCGGCTTTCCGGCATGACGGCCTGAACGCGGTCTACCTGCCGATGCGGGTGCCTGCGGAAGAACTCGATGACACGTTGGAAGCCTACTCATGGCTCGATGTACGCGGCTACAGCGTGACGATCCCGCACAAAGAGCGGGCGCTGCACTTGGCCAACTTTCGCGATGACATCGTCGAAGACATCGGCGCGGCCAACACTCTGTTTCGAGACAACCGCAACAACTGGTATGCCGCCAACACGGACTTCGATGCGGCCCTGTCGAGCATTAAGCAGGGCCTGGGCATGAAGGGCGACCCCGAACTGGCCGGGAAGCGAGTGCTACTGCTGGGGGCTGGGGGCGTTGCCAAAGCGATCGGTCAGGGCGTCCTCCGTGCGGGTGGGGCACTGACCATTACCAACCGCACGAAGTCACGCGGGCAGGAGTTGGCGACACAACTCGGCTGTCAGTTTGTCGCCTGGGAGAATCGGGGCGCGGCGTATGTCGACGTGCTGGTGAACTGCACGCCGATCGGCATGTACCCGAACATGAACGACACTCCATTTATGGAGAACTGGCTCCGCGAGGGGACCGTCGTCTTCGACACGATTTACAACCCGGAGCAGACACTTCTTATTAAGCAGGCCAAAGAACGCGGCTGCCATGTCGTCAGCGGGCTGGAGATGTTCGTCGCGCAGGCAGCTGCGCAGTACCACTGCTTCACCCGCCAGTCCGCTCCCATTGACGCGATGCGCGAGGCCCTGCGACGAGGGATCTCAGCGGTGCGGTCGAGTGAGTGAGGGCGAATGCCAGGCGTCAGCCTCGCTCTTGATCCCCATAATGCAAATCGACATCCTTGTGCCCTAGGCTCAACACCCCATACAGCCCGACGGACGCCAGTAAAGTAGCCGAGGTCACGTACAGCATGACCGTGAACCCACACAGGTCGAGCAGCCGCCCCAATACCGGTGAGGTCACCGCCATTCCCAAATCGGCAAAGGCCAGGATCATCGTGGTGCCGGTCCCGCGATACTGCTCCGGAAAGGTCTCGGCCCCGAGCGATACCACACAGGGAAACAGCAGCGCATGCCCGAACCCGATGCAGAGCGACGGGCCGATGAACTGCCACTCCGACTGCACAGTGATGAGCCAGGCATGCCCGATCGCGTGTCCGACCAGCCCCAACAAGATCAGCACCCGGCGGCCCCATGTCCGACTCCACGTACGAGTCAATAACCGCACCGAGAACGCGGCCACCGCATACCCGGTAAAGAACACCTTCACCCCCGCGAGATGACGCTCCGTTGCCAATCGGGTCAGAAACACCATCGTCACCGAGAACCCCAGCCCCATCATCAGCGCGACGAGGACTACTGCGCCGGGCCAGTATCGTCGCAGCAGCACATGCGCGTGCGGCGTCACTTCGGGCGTGATGTGGCTATCGCGATGGGTCAGTGTCAGCACGAACACTAAATACAACAGCCCGAACGCGATGGTCGCTCCGAACAGCATCGTGAACCGGTCCACCCCCTGCGAATGGGAGAACATCCAGTCACCCAGCTGAGCCCCGACGACCATGCCCACAAACCCGCTCGACCCCAGACTACCGATGGCTTCGGTCCTCCGGTGAGCTGGCACTCGCAGCTGGATATGCAGATTCGAGCAGACAAACATCGCCGAAATGCCGATCGCATAAGCCGTGCGAGCGAGGTAAATCTGCGGCCCCAGTTCCCGCGTCCCCCACAGCCCCAAGCCGCCGATCAGAAACAAAGCTGTCCCCAGCATCCACAGCTTCCGCACCCCAAAACGGTCGATCGCCTGCCCCAGCCAAATGCGGGAGACCAGCGACCCGGCCAGAGCGATCCCCACGATCAGACCTGTATCAGACTTGGTCCCCTTCAGCAGGTCGACGAACTCGGCGAAGCGGAATGTGAGAGTGTTGGCTGCGACCAAAGACATATTCGCGGCATAGGCCAGCCAGAATGAGCGATTGTAGATCGCGGCGGATTCCGACTCGTACGGGTTGGACGGAGAGGACATGCGGATGGGGAAGTGTTGTGCGGGCCGGGAGCGACGCAACGAACTGTATCAGGTTCAGCCCTTCGGCTCATCCGGGGACTGAATCGCAATCGTTGAGCTGCGACGCGAAGGCTCTGCGGAGCGGAGCATCGAACCACCGGCCCCCGACTCGAGTACCTCCTGCCCATCATAGAGGCGTCCTCTCCGTTTTCTGCTATCCTTCGCCAGCGCTCAGTAGGCCGTTGGAGAGTCGACACGATTCACGGTGAACAATCAAGGATCGACGAAGGTGAGTGTGATGGAGTCTTTCAGTCTGTCGGCGCACGGGATTACCGTGCAGAACGTCCTGCGGAACCCGGCCCCTTCGGTATTGTATGAAGAGGCGATTCGCCACGAACCGGGGACCACGATTGCCGATAGCGGGGCGCTGATCGCCTACTCGGGGGAAAAGACCGGGCGCTCGCCGAAGGACAAGCGGGTCGTGCGGCACCCGCTGACTGCGGGCGATGTCTGGTGGGGGCCAGTCAACTTCCCGCTGGATGAGACCACGTTCAACATCAATCGCGAACGGGCCAAGGACTACCTCAATACCCAACCGCGACTATATGTGATCGATGCCTATGCCGGGTGGGATCCGAAGTACCGGCTCAAGGTCCGCGTGATCTGCTCGCGCCCGTACCACGCGCTGTTCATGCACAACATGCTCATCCGCCCCACGGATGAGGAGCTGGCAGACTTCGGCGAGCCCGACTTTGTGATCTACAACGCCGGACGGTTCCCAGCCAACCGCTACACAACCGGCATGACCTCTTCGACCAGTGTGGACCTCTCCTTCGAGCAGCGTGAACTTGTGATCCTCGGCACCGAGTATGCGGGCGAGATGAAGAAGGGCGTGTTCACGATCATCAACTACTTGATGCCCAAACGCGGCGTGCTGTCGATGCACTGCTCCGCGACCTGTAACCCGACGACCGGCGACAGCTCGGTGCTGTTCGGGCTCTCCGGCACCGGCAAGACCACGCTCTCCGCCGACCCGCGTCGCCAACTGATCGGCGACGATGAACACTGCTGGAGCGATGACGGCATCTTCAATGTCGAGGGCGGCTGCTATGCCAAGGCGATCTACCTCTCCCGCGAGCGCGAGCCGGAAATTTTCCAGGCCCTCCGCTTTGGTGCGGTCCTGGAGAACGTCGTCTACGACGCAGCCCACCACCATGTCGACTTCAACAGCTCTCGCATCTCGCAGAACACACGCGGGGCCTACCCGATCGAATTCATGCCGAACGCCAAGCTGCCGTGCATGGCGGGGCATCCGACGGAGGTGATCTTCCTGACGTGTGATGCGTTTGGCGTGTTGCCGCCGGTGTCGAGGCTCAGTCCCGAGCAGGCCAAGTTCCACTTCATCAACGGGTACACCGCCAAGGTGGCCGGGACCGAGCAGGGGGTCAACGAGCCGACGGCGACGTTCTCGCCGTGCTTCGGCGGGCCGTTCCTCGTTTGGCATCCCAACAAGTACGCCGAGTTACTGGCCGCGAAAGTCCAACACCACCAAGCCCAGGTCTGGCTGGTTAACACCGGCTGGACCGGCGGGCCACCCGGCATCGGACAGCGGATGAAGCTCGCCGAAACGCGGGCCATCATCGACGCGATTCACTCCGGCGAGTTGCGGAACTCCCCCACTGAGGCCGACCCGATCTTCGGCCTGCACCGCGTCACTCGCTGCCCCGGAGTGCCCGACATCGTCCTCAACCCGCGCGAGGCGTGGACTGACAAAACCACTTACGACTCAGCTGCCACTCGCCTGGCTGCGATGTTCCGCGAGAACTACGAGGCAGTCCAATCGGGCAAAGACCTCGGGGCGATGGACGGATAGCCAGCGGGGCGGCGAGTATTTTTACCAGCGATTTCCTCGGTCAGGCGACCGGCCAGACTTCGCGTACCAAAAGACTTCCGAAGTCTTCGGAGACTTCGGAAGTCTCGTGGGTCGAGTCGGGCCACAGAACCAGTCACCCGATGCGTCAGCGAGGGCGTACGTCTCTCGATGCTCTCTGAGAGAGCAGCCCAGGTGTGGACGGGCGATGGCGGGCTCCTCGCTGCGCTCGGCCCTCGCTCACGCGTCGGGTTGGTGATATTGCACTGTGGGCGAGAATGCGGCGTCCCACGGGTTTTGCGTGACCGCTCGCATCCCTTATCATCCGTCCTGACCCACTGACCTCTTCAGGATTGCCCTTATGGCCGCTGCCACGACTCATGCTCAACTCGTTGTCCTTGGCGGCGGTCCCGGCGGATACCCGGCGGCGTTTGATGCAGCTGACCACGGGATGAAGGTCGTGCTGGTTGACCAGGACGCTCAGCCGGGAGGCGTCTGTCTGAATCGTGGATGCATCCCGTCGAAGGCTCTGCTGCATGTGGCCAAGCTAATCCAAGAGGCCCGCGAGTCGTCTCACTGGGGCGTGACATTCGCCGAGCCGAAGATCGATCTCGACAAGCTGCGGTCGTTCAAGAACGGCGTGGTCACTCAGCTGACCGGGGGGATTCGGCAACTGTGCAAGGCCCGCAGTGTGGACTTGGTGCAGGCTCGCGGGACGTTCCTGAATTCGAATACGCTCCAACTGACGGCTCCCGACGGAACACAGAGCCAGCTGACGTTCGACCACTGTATCGTGGCGGTCGGGTCACGGCCCGCCATGCCGCCGGTGTTCAATATCGGCGACCCGCGCGTGATGGACTCCACCGGGGCTCTCGAACTGAAAGACATTCCCGGGAAGCTGCTGGTGATCGGGGGCGGGTACATCGGCCTCGAAATGGGATCGGTGTACGCGGCTTTGGGATCGAAGGTCACGGTCGTCGAAGCCCTACCGGTGCTGCTGGCCGCTGCAGATCGCGATTTGGTGAACCCATTGCAGAAGCGGCTGGCCGGGCTGTTCGCGGCGATTCATGTCAACACCAAGGTCATGAGTTTGAAGGCGACTCTGGAAGGAATCGTCGCCGAACTGAGCGGCGAGGGAGTGACCTCTCCGCAGACGTTTGATCGGGTGCTGGTCTCGGTGGGTCGCGCTCCGAATGGGAAGGGCGTGGGCCTGGAGAACACGAAGGCCATCGTCACTGATCGGGGCTACGTCGAGGTCGACCGCAACATGCGGACAGCTGACCCCAAAATCATGGCGATCGGCGACGTGGCCGGGGAACCGATGCTGGCTCACAAGGCGACGCGCGAGGCCAAGGTCGCCGTCGAAACACTACGCGGCGAACCCGCCATGTTCGACAACGTGGCGATCCCTGCTGTGGTGTTCACCGACCCCGAGATCGCTTGGTGCGGGATCACGGAAGCGGAAGCCAAGGCCGCTGGACGCGAGGTCATCGTCACGAAATTTCCCTGGGCGGCCAGCGGTCGTGCCCAGACAATTGGCCGCACCGAGGGCCTGACCAAGCTGATCATCGAGCCGAAGACCGAACGCATCCTCGGCGTCGGCATCGTCGGCCCCGGTGCGGGTGAACTGATCGCCGAAGGCGTCCTCGCCGTCGAAACCGCAGCTGTCGCCCGCGACCTCGCGGAGAGCATTCACGCTCACCCCACGTTGTCCGAAACCCTCATGGAAGCCGCCGAAGCGTCGTTTGCCCAAGCGACCCACATGCGACCGAAGCGGAAGTAAGGCGAGCGTCCGGCACTGGCAGGATAGACATCCGCAGTGGACTTCCACATTTCACATTGCTCCCTTGGTGTTGAATCGAGTCACTCCTTCCGATCCCCCTTGGCATAAAGTACGGTGCGATAATGCTGGCAATGTCTCTGATTCATAGAAGTCAAGGAGTGCTCGTCATCGCCATGCTCGCGGCGCTGATGTGGACCTGTGGGAATGCCAATGCAGCTGATCCCAGCGTGCTGAAGATCGTTCACCCTCAACCGTACCAAGTGGTTCAGCGAATCGGGATCTCTCCGCGTGTGGGTTATGCCCTGGTCGTTGTCCAAGGCGATGTCCTCGCTGGGGCCGAGAACGCGACATGGGAGTATCGAGTCACTCCGGTCGGTGTCGCTCAAGACACGGGCTGGTCGTCGCTCGTCGCTCAGTGCCAGAACGGAAAATTCGCGGCCCAGGCTCGAATCGCCGCTGGCTGGTTTCGCTTGGAGGTCCGCGGGCGCGTCGGTGATTCCGTGGTTTCGCGAGGCTCCGTCGAGCCGTTTGGAGTCGGCGAGGTCTTCCTTGTCGCAGGGCAGTCTTATGCCACGAACTGCAATGACGAACTTCTGAGCGTCAACGATGAGCAGCATCGGGTCGTGGCCTTCGACTCCGCCAAGGGCTCGTGGGTCGCTGCCCATGATCCCCAACCCGTCGCGGATGGCAGTGACGGCGGATCGATCTGGCCACCACTGGGGGATGCCCTCGCGAAAGAGTTGGGCGTACCGGTCGCCTTCGCGAATGTGGCGTGGGGCGGAACCTCCTCGCAGCAGTGGATGCCCGAGGGAGACCTGCATAAGCGGCTGGTTCAAACTGGCCAGACGCTCGGTCGGTTCCGCGCGGTCCTCTGGCAGCAGGGGGAGTCCGATGTGATCGCCAAGACCACGGCGGAGACCTACATCGCCAACGTCCGCGCGATTCGATCGACCGCAACTGAGGCCTGGGGCTTCGAGCCACCATGGCTGCTCGCGAAGTCGACACTGCATCCGACAGTCTACAACGATCCCGAGGGAGAAAGCCGCATCCGTGGGGCGATCGACTCGCTGACGAAGCTCAAGGGATTCCGCCCCGGTCCCGACACTGACACCCTCCAGGACGAGAATCGGGGCGATGCCAAATCGCGCCGACACTTCAGCGGAGTCGGGCAAAAGAACGCCGCTCAGATGTGGCTGGCAGCGATTCGCCAGGCAGTCCAGCCCGAGTCCTCGAAGAGTTCACTTCGCGTCGGTGTCGCCGAAGCGGACATTACTCCGCCGGTCGGTTTCCCGATGGCGGGCTACTACCACGAGCGTCTGGCCGAGGGGGAGATCGATCCGCTCAAGGCCAAGGCGATCGTCTTTCGCGACGGAGAGGCCGGCGGAGCGATGGTCGTGTGCGATCTGATCGGGATCGCCACCGATCTGAAGAACGAGGTTCGTCGGCGAGCCTCGGAGAAGACGGGCATCCCCGCGTCGAACATCTCGATCGCGGCGACGCACTCGCATACTGCTCCCGACTACATGAAGGAGCTGTACCTGAAGCTCGGCCACGAGACGCAGGAACCGCTGCGAGCGGCCTATATCGAAAAACTCATCAGTGGACCGGTCGATGCCATCGTCCAGGCGAACGCAGCTGCTGGCCCAGCGATCCTGGAATCGGGCTCGGCCACTCAGGAAAATCCGGTGTCGTTCAACCGCCGGGCTGTAACGCGAGACGGAAGCGTGAAGACCTGGATGGGGGCCGACCATCCCGACTTTATTCGCACTGCGGGCCCCATTGACCCGCAGATTGGACTGCTCTCGATTCGGGACGAGAGTGGAGTCCCGCTGGGCATCCTCAGTAACTTCGCACTACATCTGGACACCGTCGGCGGCATGAAGTGGAGTGCCGACTACCCATTCTTCATCGAACGATCGCTCCGCCAATCCATCGGGGCGAACGTCATTTCCCTGTTCGGCAACGGGTGCTGTGGCGACATCAATCATGTGAACCCCCGCAGCAGCGTTCGTAATAAGGCCGACTTCATTGGGCAGTCGATCGCCGACTCGATCATTCACGATCTGCCGAGCCTCCAACTGTTGGAGACTCAACATCTCGTCGTCAAGTCTTGTGTCGTCCAGCTGCCGCTGCAGGACGCGACTGCCGAAGAGGTGGCCGAGTCGATCAAAGTTCTCGACAAAGCCAAGCGGAAGGAACCCGTCGAGTTTCTGGAGCATGTGATCGCCTACAAGAAGCTGATCATCGACCAGATGCGGCACAAAGAACCGCATGCGAAGACGGCGGAGCACATCACCTGGGGCCTCAGCCGGTCACTCGCCGGGATCGGGGAAACGTTGCCCGTGGACATGACTGTCTTCACAATCGGGCAGGACATCGCCATCGTCAGCCTGCCCGGGGAAGACTTCGTGGAGCTTGGATTGGCGATCAAGCAGGGTTCGCCGTTCCGCACGACCATCGTCATCGAACTCTCGAACTGTGTGGAATCGATCTACGTCCCGACTCGAGCCGCCTGTGCCGGGGGCAGTTACGAAGTGACTAACTCGACGACGCTGCCGGGGTCGGGTGAGTTACTGGTCGAGGCGGCTCTGACGATGCTGCGAGAAGCAGCGTCGGCGACACCGCAAACTGGAAGAGAATAAAGGTGTCAGGTACCTTAACATACCTTAAAGAGAATAAAGGTGTCAGGTACCTTAACATACCTTAACATGTCATTCGCACGGCGAGGGATATTCGTGACCTGGTCCTCAAACACGCCACCGAAAACCGTTGGGGCTACACTGGGCTGATGAAAACTTGCTCTTGACGGAGTGTTTGCGGTCTGGTGTATTGGGTCGGTTTTGTTTCGTTGGGGAGTGGGGTAGAGGCGTCAGGGAGAGGAAGAGTAAAGGTGTCAGGCACCTTAACAAAGAGAACAAAGGTGTCAGGGTGCGTCGGCGAAAGCCGGGGAGAGGTTGCGAATGAGAGAGTCGTACTGGGTAAGACTTAGCCAGTCGCCTGGGCCTCGAGTGATGCGGCGGGTCGGGCAACTGGCCAGCCGAAGCGTTCACAGAGGGACAGCCGGGCTGTGTATTGAGCTCCGAAAGCATTCTTGTGTGGTGGCCGACCTTGTCCTGACAAGGGGAAGGCAACAGTGATGTCGAACGTCAATGGCGAGTCCGGCGTCACCCCCACGGAG
>JAYTCW010000545.1:0-7362 GCA_043736295.1 Planctomycetota bacterium
CGGCTGGCGTTCCACAGCTTGTTGCAGAAGTTGCGGCCATACTCGAAGCGTTCGGCGACGATGCGGGCCACCGGTTCCCCGGCGTCGGGCTCGAACCAAGGGCTGGTGTACTGCGACGACTTCTTGCACTTGGCACAGGTGATGCGAGGCTTGGCCCCGCCGCCGGGGACGGCCTTCTGGTGCTCCAGCGTCTGCGGGATCACGGAGCTGCAATGCGGGCACTCGTACCCGACGGGGAGGCGCACATCCTGTGTTTCGCCCGCGATCGAGGCGATGGTAAACCGCACCGCATCGGCCCCGTACTTCTCGACCAGTTCCAGCGGGTCGACCCCGTTCCCCTTCGACTTCGACATCGTCTGGCCGAACCCGTCAAGGATCTTCGGGTGGACGCAAACATGCTCGAACGGGATTTGTCCGTCATTGTTATACAACCCGGTCAGCACCATGCGGGCGACCCACAACGTGATGATATCGCGCGAGGTCACGAGGACGTTGCCGGGGTAGAAAGTGGGCAGCACAGAATTGCCCGGCGAGCCCCCGACGTGAGTCGGGGTAGTCTTCGCGAGAGATGTCTGCTTTGCCACTTCCTTCGCATCGAGCGGCGGATTGCTCGTCAAATCCGGCCAGCCGAGCGTCGCATGCGGCCAGAGAGCGGACGAGAACCACGTGTCGAGAACGTCCGGATCCTGTGTGATCGGGCTGATGATTTGCTGCATGAGGTTAAAATACTTACCTAACACTTGTTTATATTTTGTGCCCCAAAGCTCCGTCCCTTTCGGGATTGGATCGTATTCCACCAATGCCTGTGCCACGAAGTCAATGGCAGTCTCGGCAGGCACTGTTCCAGGACAAATCCTCGCGTTTACTCCTTCGAAGTGAATTGCATAGGCATCTTCTTTGATTCCTTGCATAGACATATAGGCGTCCCACTTATGCTTAAACTCCTCCTGAACTAAGCTGTCTGCCTCCTTGCCCACTCTTTCAAAGTCGGCTTGAGATCCACCAGTTGGCCATTGGATATTCTCGGCTTGCTTATAGATCATGCTCCACACCGGAATCCGGTGCCCCCACCACAACTGCCGGCTGATACACCAATCCCGCTTCTCTCCGAGCCAGTCGAGGTACGTCTTCGTGTACCGCATCGGGAAGAACTTCACTCGGCCTTCGTTGACGGCATCAAGGGCCGACTGAGCCAGGCCCGGCTTGTCATCGACTCTGTCGCCCATCTTCACGAACCACTGTTCACTCTCGTAGTCCTCGATCGGCGTCTTCGAACGGTCACTGTATTTTCGAGGGATCTTGCGGTCTTCGATACTTTCATAGTACCCCAGTAGTTTCATGTCCGCGACAACCATATCGCGGACCACATAGCGGTCCTTGCCAATGTACCGATCAGGATCGAGACCGCCAGTGGCGAGGGCTCGCGCACTTTCGTTGAACGTTCCGTCGGGATTCAGGAGGTTGATCTTGCCGATCTGCGGATTCCGCTGCCAGCACGCGTAGTCGTTCCGATCATGCGATGGTGTGACCTTCACGCAACCAGTGCCGAGCGTCTTATCAGCAAGTATCCCATCCGCAATGATTGGGATGAGACGACCGTTTAACGGAATACGCACTTTCTTGCCAACGAGATGGGTGTAACGCTCATCTGTCGGATGAACACAGACTGCGGTATCGCCTAGCATGGTTTCCGGACGAGTCGTTGAGAATCGAACAATTTCTCCTGTCGCGTTACCTGCGTCGTCAACTACTGGATAGTTGAATGTCCAGAAGTGACTATCAATCTCCTCGTCGTACACCTCATCATCGGCCACAGCTGTCTGTAGAAAGCAGTCCCAGTTGATGAGTCGTTTGCCGCGGAAGATGTACCCGTCCTGGAACATCTTGAAGAACGTGCGGCGCACGGCTTTGGAGCAGACATCGTCGAGGGTGAACCGCGTGCGTCGCCAGTCGCAGGAGAACCCCAACAGCTTCAGTTGGGAGATGATGCGGGCTTCGAAGGTGTCCTTCCACTTCCAGATGCGCTGGACGAGGGCGTCGCGGCCAATGTCGTGGCGGGTTTTGCCCTCTTCTTCGAGCATGCGGCGTTCGACGACGGCCTGCGTGGCGATGCCAGCGTGGTCGGTGCCGGGCATCCACAGGGCCTCATAACCCTGCATCCGCTTCCAGCGCGTGATCAAGTCCTGGCACGTGCCGTTGAGGGCATGCCCCATGTGCAGCGCCCCCGTCACGTTCGGCAGCGGGATCATGATCGTGTGCGGCTTTTTCGGCTGCCCATCGCGCCCGACCGTCCCCGGCTCGGCGTTGAACGAGCCGTGCTGTTCCCAATACAGCGACCACTTGGCTTGGGCCGCCTGGGGGTCGTAGAGCTTGGGGATGTCAGTGGTGGGATTCTGAGGGGTGGCGTCCGAGGACATGACGAATCTGCTTTGCTGCGACGTGACGGAAGTCCCGACCCGAACCGTGCGTCCGGCGGGGAGTGGTAGGTTAATCGGTCCCAGCAGCGGGGGGAATGCGAGGGGGAAGGAAGCAGTCAGCCATCAGCAGTCAGCTATCAGCCAGAGGGAAGCAGGGCGCGAGGAGATCAGGAGGTTCTGATTCGTCGCGGTGTCTGGTTGGCGTTGCGGCCCCCTCAGCCCAGCCCTCTCCCCCCGTGGAGTCTGTTCATGTGGCGATGTCGGTTGCGAGGGAGAGGGGGCAGAGTCAGGAGTGCGACTTCTGCTCCCTCTCCCCCACGAGAGACACGGCACTACGGTGAGGACTCCACTGTGGGGGAGAGGGCCGGGGTGAGGGGGCAGGTACTCCAACCCCCGTCTGGTTTCAGTCACTCCCCTCGGGCAATTGGCCGTACTCGCCATTCCTCCAGCGTTCGGCATCCAAACCTGACGCAGTCATGATCAACGACAGTACGCCTTCCAAGTTTCGGAGGACGTCATCATTGGACACGCGGACCACTCGCCAACCTGCCACTCGCAGCTGTTCTTCTCGCTATTGGTCATGGCTCAGACGCCCGGTGTGGTTCTCTCCATCGACCTCGACGATCAGCTGGGTCTCAACGCAAGCGAAGTCGGCGACGAACTGGCACGCCGGAATTTGTGAGATCCCAGATCGTTTGCGTCAGTGACAAACTACGATTACACTACTCGGCTCTCAAAATCACGCACGCGTGCTTGCCTTCCCGAACAACCGGGTTGAGCAAGTCGCCATTTCGAGGTGAGTCATGAAAGAAGGCATCCATCCCGACTACCATCCGGTCATCTTCCACGATGTCGGTTCGGGAGTGAAGTTCCTCACCCGCTCGACCATGTCCAGCAAGGACAAGGTGAAGTGGGAAGACGGGAACGAGTACCCACAGATCTCCGTCGACATCAGCTCGGCCAGCCATCCGTTCTTCACCGGCAAGATGAAGTTCATCGACGCCGCCGGTCGCGTGGAAAAGTTCCAGAAGAAGTACGGTATGGCCCCCAAGGGCGAACCCGGCAAGTAGCTGTCTCCATCCTGAAATTCGATCGACCCGCCGGGACAGGGTGCCCGCGCGGGTTGTTCGTTTTGTAGGATCGTTGAGCGATGAGGGTTGAGCGTTGAGCGAAAGAGAGTCAGACTCTGACCGACTGCCCACGGCTGACCGCTCCTGCTGCTCTCCCCCTTAACTTTTCGCGGATCCCTCAACCCTCAACCCTCAACCCTCAACCCTCAACCCTCAACCCTCAACCCTCAACCCTCAACCCTCAACCCTCAACCCTCAACCCTCAACGTTCTTCATGTACCCCAGCCTCCAACTCAAACTCGATCGCTTTGAGGAACTTGAGCGTCAGCTCCAAGATCCAGAGGTTCTCTCGCACCCCACGAAAGCCGTCGAGGCCCAGCGCGAGTACGGCGGCTTACGCAAAATCGCTGAGTCCGTTCGCAACTTTCAGAAGCTCGAACTCGACCTCACAGCTGCGACGGAGTTCCTGAACGAGGCGACCGACGACGAGAGTCGCGAGTATGCCCAGGCCGAAGTCACTGAACTGACGGCGAAGAAGGCGATCCACCAGACGGAATTGGAAGACTTGGTGACCGCGGGCGATTCGATTTCGCGTGGCGGCTTGATGATGGAAATCCGTGCGGGGACAGGGGGAGACGAAGCCGCTCTGTTCGCGGGCAATCTGTTTGAGATGTACTCCCGCTATATTGCCTCTCGCGGCTGGGCCATGGAAATCATGGAAGTGACCGAAGGGGAAATGGGCGGCTACAAGGAAATGGTCTTCTCGGTCTCCGGCGAGGGGGCCTTTCACCGGCTCCAGTTCGAGAGCGGCGGGCATCGAGTGCAGCGCGTGCCCGCGACCGAATCGCAAGGCCGCATTCACACCAGTGCTGCGACAGTAGCGGTTCTGCCCGAAGCGACCGAAGTCGAAATCGTGATCCGCGATGAAGACCTGCGGATCGACACCATGCGGGCGGGTGGTCCCGGCGGGCAGAAGGTCAACAAGACCGAAAGCGCCGTCCGCATCACACACATCCCCTCGGGACTGGTCGTGAAGTGCCAGGACGAAAAGAGCCAGCACAAGAACAAAGCATCCGCCATGCGCGTGCTTCGCAGCCGTCTGTTCGATGAGACCCGCCGCAAGGAGCAAGAAGCCCGCGCCTCGGTCCGCCGCACCTTAATCGGATCCGGCGACCGCAGCGAACGCATCCGCACCTATAACTTTCCGCAAGCCCGCGTGACCGACCACCGGATCGGGTTCACGATCCATAAGCTCGATTCCTTTATGATGGGCGAGATCGACGAAATGGTCGAAGCCCTCGTCGAGTTCGACCGCCAGGAACGGCTCAAGATGGTGCATGAGTAAGCGTTCAGGAAGTTGCTTCAGACCAGTTCCTGAGCGTTGATGCAGTGTATGGAGCGAAACTCCAATCAGCCCAACTGGCGGCCGAGTGCGGTGGCGATGATGCGGCACTGGTCCATCGACTTGGCAAAGACTTCGGGCGAGATCGTCTGGCTGGCGTCGCTCATCGCCTTTTTCGGATCGGGATGGACCTCGACAATCAGTCCATCCGCGCCGCAGGCCACTGAGGCCGCACACATTGGAGCGACCAGCGAGGCGATCCCCGTGCCGTGGCTCGGGTCGACGACCACCGGCAGGTGAGTCCGCTCCTTCAGGTACGGTACGCTGGCGAGCGGCAGAGTGAACCGCGTGTGCGTCTCGAACGTGCGAATGCCGCGCTCGCAGAGGATGACCTCCTGGTTCCCCTGGTCGAGGATGTACTCAGCTGCCAGAAGGAATTCCTCCATCGTGGCGGACGGGCCGCGTTTGAGCAGGACGGGCTTGCGGATCTTGCCGACCGCTTCCAGCAGGTAGTAGTTCTGCATGTTCCGGGCACCGATCTGGAGCACATCCGCGTACTTGGCAACCAGGTCGACATGTTGCGGGGTCATGACTTCGGTCACGACGGCGAGGCCGGTGACATCGCGGGCTTTCGCGAGGAGCTTAAGCCCCTCTTCCTTCATCCCCTGGAAGGAGTACGGGCTGGTGCGGGGCTTGAAGGCTCCCCCGCGCAGAGCGGTCGCTCCCGCCGCCTTCACCTTGATCGCCGACTCGATGATCTGCTCCTCGCTCTCCACCGAGCACGGACCCGCGATCACACCGATCCGTCCGCCGCCGATCACCAGATCGCGCACCCGGATGACGGTCGGCTCCGACTTGATCTCCTTGCTCGCCACCTTATACGGAGCCAGGATCGGCACGACCTGCTCGACCTCTTCGTAGGCCGCCAGCGTGTCCCGCTCGGTCCCGCTCCGCTTCTCCCCCACAGCTGCGATGACAGTGCGTTCGGTGCCGTTAATGACATGGGCTTTGAGTCCGAGTTCTTCGACCCGGCGGATCATCCGCTGGACCATTTCATCGGTGGCACCGGATTTCATGACAACGATCATGGGAGAAGTCTTTCTGTGGGGCAGGCATTCCTGTCTGCGATTCCAGTGGGGATTGAGGGGAGGCAGACAGGAATGTCTGCCCTACTCCAAACGAAAAAGGCTCCTGAAATCGCGGGGATTTCAGGAGCCTAGGTTGTCTTCGATGAGGCGGTCACACGCTCAACTTCGACCCAGCCCGGAAATCCCGGTAAGGCTAAAGTAGTACCGCCAATATGACCCGGAGACTTCCGGAGATCGCTCGCAGTTCAGAGATGAGATTGTGACGGACATGCCAGTAAGTGTCGGATGATCTGTGGCACTCGTCAAGGGGTGAATGGGGAAAACGCTTTGAGATGGGGGATGTCAGGCTCGACACCGAAAACGTCTCTCGCCGCTGAGAAATCGCCAAGTGCGGGCGTATCTCTGCTGGCTGGCGCGAGTTGCGGTCGTTATCTTGCTGGGGCTGGCGCGCTGTGCGCTCAGCCTGCCCGTGCGATACTGGCCCGCGAACGAGTTCCCCCGCCATGACGATCTCTGTCACCGAGTACTTCCAGACCCGCAAGGACGATCGGAAGAAGGAAACTCGCTACATCAATGTGATCAACAAGGACTCGTGTACGAGTTGCCAGTCCTGCGCGACCGTCTGCCCGGTCGACTGCATCTACGAAGTGCCGAGCAACATCCCCGGCCAGAGTTACCACCAGATCGACACCTCGCGGTGCATCGGTTGCCAGATGTGCTACCGCTCGCCGACCGACAGCAGCGACCTGTACACGCTGACGATCTGCCCGTGGAATGCGATCGACATGCTGCACAATCCGAACGTCAGCCCGGACAAGGAGTCGATCCTGCTCCCCTATTGGAAGGGCTCCGACTCGACACTGCCGTGGGCTAAGCTCGAAGAGTACGGATATCAGCTGTTCATTGAGGGGCAGTGCCATCTGCCGACCGCTCGCCAAGATTTGAACGACATCGTGACCTGGTTCACGAAGCCCAGCTGGTTGTTCACCGAAGACGGCGACACCGTTGCAGTGGCGGAACTGGTCCGGACTGAAGACGGGATTGCGACGTTTGTTGCCACCGATGAGGGTCGCGAATTGCTGGACTGTATCTTCCCGGGATGGAAGCGAATTTTCATGGATTAGTGCAGGCACGCTCAGCCCGTCGCGTGGGACTTGCTCGCCACAACGGACGTGAAGCATCTTACGAGTCGGCGATGGCCAGGCTCCCATCCTTCGTCCCCAGCCCCCCCCACCTTGGCGAGAAGAATGGTCGGCCCGTTGGGCCAAATGTTCTCCTAAGAACTGATTTCGGAGACCCAGTTGGGGTCAGGACTTACGACGGGGGGACTTGACGAAATTCGTCCGTGTCCGAAAACTTGTCCGAGAAGTGCGGTGAAAGACGACTGAGCGAGGGTTGCCGCCCTCGCTCAGTCGCGAAGCGAACCGAAGGTCGCCTCTGGGTGA
>JAYTCW010000546.1:0-3883 GCA_043736295.1 Planctomycetota bacterium
CAAACGGCCTCTTGTTACACCGAGTCGGGGCGACAGGATTTGAACCTGCGACTTCCTGGTCCCAAACCAGGCGCTCTAGCCAAGCTGAGCTACGCCCCGTGAAAGGGTATCGTAATAGATGGGAGTGATTCTCGCCAAGTCCGTTCGCGAGGAATTTTGCGAATCGGGGTTTTCGTGGAAGATGATGTGTGAGGAGGGGTGAATTTGGCAATCACTCTCGGTTGCAGTTGGGTACGCATTTGACAGCCGAAGTTCGTCTTGAGCGGCGTTGTACCCAGCTCTGATTCGGTCCGTTGCGACTCGGTTGTCCCGCAGAGTTTGCCGGAGTTGGAGATTTTACGCGAGAGGTATGTTTCACGGGAGCTGTCCTCTGGATCAGGAAAAATGGTGAAGAAGAGTGATCGCGGATTGACGGACGGACCGGGCGCGGGCAATGTATGGGCAACTTGCCAGCGGTTCTCAAATCGTTTTCGGTGAGGAACTTGCACGGAATCGGTCTAGGCGCGGAATTTTCCTTGCCTTTACAATCCGTGTTCCATCAGGATGGTGGGTTTGTGTGGCTGGGTCGTGTGGCCAGTTCGAAGGATTGCCCCTGTGTTGCCTTGTCATCGTTTCCTCCAAATCGGTCAGCTGTCGCATTGGATGTGGCTCTGGCTGGGGGTGTTGTTGTGGGTTTTGACCCCGATACCGTCGGCGGTATTCGCCGCGGAGGTGAAGTTGAGTTGGGCGGACAAGATGTTGTCCGAGCTGCAGTATGACTTCGGATCGCCCGCAGCGGGGACGGGTGCCACCTACTCGATCAAGATCACCAATCACTATAAAGAGACGGTGACGATCTCTGAGGTGAACTCCTCATCGCCTCAAATTAAGGCGAGTGTCGAAAAGACGACGGTCGGTTCAAGAGAGGTCGTTCCTCTGCAACTGGTCTTGGATCCAGCTGGGGTTGGCACTCCGACCGATGCCTTGGTCACGCTGAAAATGACCTTTGACGGAGTGAACTCGAAAACCGTGGTGGTGCCGGTGACAGCGTATCTCGCCCCAGGAACTCGTGTTGAAAAACCGGTGGCCATTCGGCTCGGGGACAACTGGGCTGAGCAAATGTTCTCTGATTTGAAATTCGATTTTGGCTCTGTGGCCAAAGGTGCGGAGATCAAGCATGTTATTGAGATCACGAATCCCTGGAAGGAAACGGTCACTCTGTCCGGCCTGACATCGAGTTGCCCCTGTATCTCGCCAGTCCTGGATCAATACCAACTGAAGTCGAAGGAGACCGTCCAGCTGGCGTTGAATTTGGACACGTTGCATTTCTCTGGAAAGCGAGAAGTGACGGTCACTGTTTCGGCGACGTTTGATGGATTGAACTACAAGTCGGTACGAATTCCGATTGCGGCTTTCATCCGTGGGGATGTGGTGATGGAGCCGGGGTCAGTGCAGTTCGGACAGGTCTCTCCGGGTGAGGTTGCTGAGCGTCGTGTCCGAATTCGTTACGCTGGACGCAGTAACTGGACCATTCGAAACGTCCGAAGCAAGAACACCCATCTGACGGTTGCCGCCCACGAAGTCGCACGATCCGGTATCAACGTGGAGTACGAGTTGCTGGTTAAGCTGGTGGGAACTGCTCCACTGGGCCCGCTGCTCGATCAAATTGTGCTGGAGACTGACGATCTCAACAACCCGACGATTCCGGTGCTGGTGGACGGGTCAGTCGAAGTTGACATGCAGGTGACCCCCAACGTGGTTCAGTTTGGTCAGTTGAGGCCGGGCGTTCCCAAGATCGTAAAGGTCATTGTGAAAGGGCGGAAGCCATTCCGCATTGAAAAGGTGGAGTGCGACTCCAATCGTGATTGTTATGGAGTGGCTCTCCCCTCCGTGAATCAGACGGTGCATATCGTGAGTTTGACCATCACTCCACCGGACGAACCGGGCGAGTTGAAAGAAGCGTTTACCGTCACGATTGCAGGACGCCAGGCGACATTGGCATTCCAGGCCATCGGGACAATTGAAGCCACCACGACGCCAGCCGAAGCCGGGCCAGCCACCGATGCGAGGGACAGCGCTCCCTCGGATTCCGTGGCACCCGCTCAGCCAGTTCCGTAGTGGAGAGATTTCGGGGTCTGTCATTCACCTCAAAGAAATCTAAAAATGCCCTCTTGATTTCGGTGGACAGGCCGTATCATGCAATCGTGCCAAGTCAATGACCTGTTGGCGAGTGGATTCAAGCGTGAGTCTCTCGCCAGAAGTTTGTTGACTTGAGGACAGGATCGTTGGGATCCCATAGGTCGGGCCTAGGGGATGTTGACTCGCTCGGAAGCGAGTGCCAGGAACGGCAGACGCACAGTGAATGAGGTGCGGTCAGACCATTGTCCCTGAAGAGGTCCCCATCGTGTTGAATCGCATCTGTTTAACGTTTTCCATCGGGCTGCTGGCCTTGTCCTTGGTCGCCGGGACGGCCTCGTCTCAGGATCAAAACAAGAATTGGGTGAACAAAATGTTCGCCGAGTCGAAGTTTGACTTCGGCCCTGTCGCTCAGCACAGCGACTGCCAGAGTTATCTGGAAATGACGAACGTGTTTGAACCGGACATGGAGGTCGTGAGCGTTTCCACCTCGTGCAAATGCATCTCTGCTTCGACAGAGACTAAGGTTCTCAAGGCCAATGAGAAAGGGAAGATCAAGCTAGTTCTCGACACCTCCCGCTTCCAGGGACAACGGCATGTCACCCTGACCGTGCAGTTTAAGTTCAGTGGATCTAAGTTCGTCAGCGCCACGATTCCCTGCGAGGCATTCATTCGGACGGATGTCTGGATGCAGCCGGGATTCGCGAACATGGGCTCAATGTCCGCAGGAGTGGGCGGCGAGCAGAAGGTGAAGGTCAGCCGGACGGGCAATGACCAGTGGCAGATCCGCGAAGTGCGCTCCCGCAATCCGGGGCTGAGTACGGAACTGAAGGAGCTGAGCCGGGGGAACGGTCGTGTCGAGTATGAGATCGTAGTCAAGGTCTCCCCGGAGGCTAAAATCGGCAGTATCCAGGAGAGCCTCGTCCTGGTCACCAACGACAACACGAACGCCAACGTCGCCTTGCGAGTCGAAGGGAAAGTCGAATCCGATATCCAAGTGACCCCGGAAGTCCTGACGCTGGGACATATGAAACCCGGCAAAGAAGCCCGCTATACCGTCCTCGTGAAATCGAAGAAGCCCGTGCGGATCGAACGAGTCGAATGTACGGACCACTCCGAATGCATCAAGGTTGCGATTCCCTCGGAAGAGAAGACTGTCCACATGTTGTCGGTCGTTGTCACCCCTCCCGATGTCATGGGAGAGTTCCATGAGACCTTTGTCGTGACCATCGCCGGTCGGCCTTTGCCGTTGACCTTCAAAGCCGCTGGCCAGGTCGAAAGCCTGACCACAGTTCAGGGAACGAAGTAGTCGCTCACCACGACTCCACGCGAGGTTAGAAACATCACGGGCGAGTAGGTCAAGAGGGCCAACTCGCCCGTGTTTTCGTGTGAGGACTGTTTCGGGAATGGCGACTTTTACTCCCCTTTTCCTTGCAGCGAATCGAAAACTTGGCAGCCGGATGCCATAAGGAGTGGGGTGCCTAACACTACAGCGCATCTTATCGTCTACCCCGGCGCACAACGGGGAAGTTAGTCAACATCATCGCCGAGGTCTGTGAGGGCTTGGCGGCGGGTTTTGTGTGCGAGGCGCGGGCCTAGGCGTTGCGGCGTTGGTGGTATTGCAGGGTGTGAGCGGTGCGTGCGAGGTGGCGCTGGCGATCGTCCGGGAAGAGTGGCAGCGATTCGATCAGTGCGGCAGTCGCGGCGCGGACTTGCGGCAGTGTCTACTCCGGATTTTTCCCCCCGCAGCCGCTGGGTCTGGCGGGCG
>JAYTCW010000547.1:0-5854 GCA_043736295.1 Planctomycetota bacterium
CCTACGCCGAACTCCCCAGCCCGCACGGCCACGACGCGTTCCTGATCGACTCGGAACTGCCGATGCTCAAAGACATGGTCGAACCGTTCCTGGCGAAGACGTATGAAGCGTGAAGATCGTTGAGCGATGAGGGTTGAGCGAAAGAATCAACCCTCAACCCTCAACCCTCAACCCTCAACCCTCAACCCTCAACCCTCAACCCTCAACCCTCAACCTCCCCATGCCCCTCCTCCAATCCGATCTCCCTGGCATCCCTGTTCGTCGAGGCAAGGTCCGCGATGTCTACGACTTTGGTGACCGGCTGCTCTTGGTCGCCAGTGACCGGATCAGTGCGTTTGACTGGGTGTTGCCGACGGGCATCCCGGACAAGGGCAGGGTGCTGACCAAGATCAGTGAGTTCTGGTTCGCGCAGCTGGGCGTGCCGCATCATCTGCTGAGCATGGACCCGACTGAGGTGCCGCTCCCGCGCGGGGTCGATCCCGAGCCACTGCGGGGCCGGAGTATGGTCGTTCGCAAGTCGAGCGTGGTGCCGATTGAGTGCGTCGTGCGCGGCTATCTTGCGGGCTCGGGATGGAAAGAGTACCGACAATCACAAGAGGTCTGCGGCATCTCCCTCCCCGCCGGACTGGTCGAGTGCAGCCGCCTCCCCGAGCCGATCTTCACTCCCGCCACCAAAGCCGAGGAAGGGCACGACGAGAACATCCCGTTTGCGAGGATGTGCGAGATCGTCGGCACCGAGACCGCCACCACCCTCCGTGATCGCAGCCTCGAAATCTACCGCCGCGGCTCCGAACATGCCCGCTCGAAAGGCATCCTGATTGCCGACACTAAATTCGAGTTCGGCGACTGCGACGGCGAGATCATCCTCATCGACGAAGTCCTGACCCCCGACAGCTCTCGCTTCTGGCCGATGGACCACTACCACCCCGGCCAGAGCCAGCCGTCGTTCGACAAGCAGTTCGTCCGCGACTGGCTGGAGTCGACGACCTGGGACAAAAACTCCCCGCCCCCCGTCCTCCCGGCTGAGGTCGTGACCCACACCCGCTCGAAATACATCGAAGCCTACGAACGCCTCTCGGGCCTGTCTTTCGAGTGGAAGTAGCCCGCCGTCGCGACTCCCGAGGTCCAATAGAAATCAGAGCAACGAGGGGCCGGGGTCCGTCACCCGCCAGACTTCCGAAGTCTCCGAAGACTTCGGAAGTCTTTTCGCAACCAGATGACACTCCGTCTCAACAAGGGGCGGAATCGCTGCTGAGGCTTCCTTTTTCCAAGAGAACCGTGTCGACTCCAAGATCGTCGCTTGACAGGCTGTTTTGGCAGACCTAGAAAATGATGAGATTGGCTATTGCAAGCTGAGCGGCATCCGCCACTTGCGAGAGTAAGTGAGAATTTGAGGCGGTTGACTGATCTGGGTTCAGGTCAGAAAATTGGACTCAGGGTTTCTTGCCTGATGGTCGATCTAGGGGACATTATCGTTTGGTGTCTTGCCAGACATCCTGAAGGAACTTGTCATGACTCACATCGTTGCGGAACCGTGCTTCGGCTGTAAGTACACCGATTGCGTGGTCGTTTGCCCGGTCGAATGCTTCTATGAAGCGGAGCAGATCCTCTTCATTCATCCGGACGAGTGCATTGACTGCGAAGCCTGCGTTCCGGAGTGCCCGGTGGCCGCCATCTTCCACGAAGACAACCTGCCCGAGCAGTGGGCCGACTACAAGGCGCTGAACGCCGAAATGGCCCCTCAGTGCCCCGGCATCAAGGAAAAGAAGGCCCCTCTGGTCTAAAGAGTCGATCCCTAAACTTCGGAAGTCTTCGGAGACTTCGGAAGTTTGCCAGGTCTCAGAGTCGTTGACTCTTTCCCGAGGCTTTCGAAAGCACCTCAGCCCGAGCGATGATCGTCTCGGGCTGTTTTCGTTGGGTCGTAGAACGGAATTCATTCCGTTCCGCCCGTCTTCACCCCGGCGAGTTCACCCCGACGAGCAGAGAACGGAATAAATTCCGTTCTACATCCTGGAGCTCCCCATGTCCGACCTGTTTCGCCGCGAATTGGAAACTGCCCTGCATGCCGTGCGGGTGGCCAGCCAAGCCTGCCGTTCGGTGCAGAAAAGCATCTCGCCCGAAACCATTGCCAAGCAGGACAAGTCGCCCGTGACGGTCGCCGACTTCGCCAGCCAGGCGATCGTCTGCAAGCTCATCGGCGATGCCTTTCCCCATGACGCCATCGTCGGCGAGGAGGACTCTGCCGAACTCCGCTCCGCAGGCCACGCCAGCCAGCTGCAACGGGTGCAGCGGGAGATAGAGGAGGTCGGCCTGAAAGGCCAACCCAACGACATCTGCCAGTGGATTGATCGCGGCAACAGTCCCGGCGGAGTCAGCCGGTTCTGGACTCTCGACCCGATCGACGGGACGAAGGGATTTCTGCGGGGCGAGCAGTACGCCGTCTCGCTGGCGCTGATCGTCGATGGCCGCATTGAGGTCAGCATCCTCGGCTGCCCGAACCTGCCCGCTGAAGATGCCTGGGACAAGCAGGTCGGGGCGTTGTTCTCTGCCGTACGAGGCCGGGGAGCCCAGCTGCGGTTGCTGGATGACGAGAAGGCCGCCCCGCAGGTGGTGCGAGTCAGCGGGACCGCGCGCGGCTCGATGGCCCGGTTCTGCGAGTCGGTCGAATCGGGTCACAATGCCCAGGGCATCACCAGCAGAATCCGCCAACTCCTCGGCAGCGACGCCCCGCCCAGTCGCCTCGATAGCCAGGCCAAGTACGGCGTCGTGGCCCGGGGTGAGGCCGACCTCTATCTGCGGATGCCGACGAAGGCCACGTACAGTGAAAAGATCTGGGACCACGCGGGCGGCGTCTTGATCGTCGAAGAGGCCGGTGGCCGCGTGACCGACATGCACGGTGCCCCGCTCGACTTCACGCAAGGCTCCGAGCTGACCAAGAATCGAGGCGTGGTCGTGACGAATGGACTACTGCACGGCGAGGTTCTCGCCGCGATTTCGACGGCGCTGGCCGGATAGTAAGTTGGAGATCAGCTTTTAGGCTGCTCCGGTGCAGGCGACAGCCAGCCCCCCCTCCAAGTCAAGTCTGGAACACTTTACGGCCGTAGATTCGGGACACCGATCGCCTGCCCATAGGCCGACACTAGTTCCTGCGGCGTGATGCCGTAAGCCCGCATCAGGCTGTCCTCCCAGGTCAGCCCCTCTTTAATCCCGTTAAAATACAGCCGGAACTGGTCGGGGCTTTTTTGAACCAGCAGCTGAACCATCGCGCTGGCGACGCCGTATTGCCAAGGCTCGATCTGCTGATTGAGGAAGAATGTCCCTCCCAGTGTGCCATCCAATTTCAGTTTATCCATCGCCTGCTTTTGTCGATCTCTCGTGGTCCGGCAAGTGGGGACCGCGATGCCGGTGATCCAGTCGGCGATCCCCTCATTGAACCAAGAGAGGATAAAGACCGTCGATTTGTAGCGGTGCAGATAGCCGTGGGCGGTTTCATGCACCAGCAGCGCTCCGAAATGCTCTGGACTATGTCCTCGATAAGCCGCTACGGCGACTCGACCGTTCGGGAAGGAGTGGCACAGCCCCTGCACTTTGGTGACATCGACAGTCCTCATCATGAAGACTTGTTCGTACTCCACGAAACTCTCTTCGGCCACGAACGCGATGACAACCGCCTTTCCTCTCCAGACGTTATGCCCCGGCTGGAACCCGAAAGCGGCGCCCAACGATTCGTTCATTTGATCGAGCTGTTTGAGATAGGGACTCAACTGCGCCGCTGGCATGTCGCTCAGGAACAGGAAATACTGGGTCTCCACCATGTGCAGCGGCAGCTTGGGAAAGTGGGCTTTCACCTTTTCCAGAAACTCCTTCTCCTCGGCAACATACTTCATCTGATCGGCTTCTGGGATCGGCTCCCAGATGCGGTGATTCGCCGCATTCAGCTTCGCCGAAACCGCAGTATCCCGCTTGGCCACATCGACCAAGACGTGGTATTTCTGCGTTGGCAGGTACGCCACCAGAAAGACCTTGTCCCCCTGCTCCAACTGGAACACTTGATCTGCCGGAATCTTGCGGGCCTTCTTCTGCCCTGCCGGGGTGTACTCAATGGTCCGAAATCTATCTCGCAGCTGTTTGCTGCGCAAGAACTCTTGAAGCGTGCCGCCAGTTTCTCTCTTGCCGTTCTTGTAGAGCAGGTCGAATGTCTGTCCCTTCAGGGCGTCCAACTCCGAGTCGGAGAGCGCGAACTCCAGGTTCGCCGCCTCGACGGGATCTTTGGCCGTCGACTGAGCGGTACGATCTTGGGCGTACGCAACCTGCACGAGAAGTAATCCGATGGCGATCATTCGGACCGGCTGTAACAACCGTGTTGAGATTCCCATCAATGCACCCGCGCACGTGAGGAGTGGAATGGCAAACTCCATCAAGGTTACAAGCGTCAGGCCCGCCACGCAACACGCGTGAAACTTGCTCCGGATTGATCGATTCACTACCACCCGCCCGATGCCAGACGGTAAAACGCCTCTCGTTCAGACCCGTTACCCCTGCCCGATTGTGTGAAGCTGCGATGATCCGCTCCCTCATCTCCACTGCCGAAATCGACGCCGCTGTGGCCACTCTTGGCCAGCGGATTACGGCGGATTATGCCGGTCGACCGCTGACGATTCTGGGCGTGTTGACCGGCAGCGTGATGCTGGTGTGCGACTTGATGCGGCAGATTGAGCTGCCGCATCAACTCGGGATGGTGCAGGCCAGCAGCTATCGCGGGGTGTCGACAGTGCCGGGAAAGTTGATCCTGAATACGGAATTCCGGCCGGACCTGCGGGGGCGAGATGTGCTGTTGGTCGATGATATCTTTGATACGGGACGCACGATGGCCGCTCTGTTGGAGGTGATCCGGCAGAAGGAGCCACACAGCGTGCGGTCGGTGACGCTGCTGTGGAAGCGGTCGCGGTCGCGGGTCGACTTCACCCCGGACTACCACTGCTTTGAGATTCCGGATGAGTTCGTGGTCGGGTATGGTCTCGACTTCGATGGCGAGTACCGGCACCTGCCGTACATCGGAGTACTGGAGTGAAGCCCAGGGGTTGCAACCCCTGAGCTTTCCTAAGGAGACGGCCAAGGATGGCCATGCGTGAGGGAAACGTCCTGACGACCGCGTCGTCCCAGATCTATCTGGGGATCGACCCGGGGCTTAACCGGACCGGGTATGCGGTCCTGGAACGCACCCCGCGCGGCCCCGTCCTGCGCGAAGGGGGCGTGATCAGCTCCACCCCTGCTCTGGCCCTCGCCGAGCGTGTCCATGAAATCGGCGCTGGCCTTCGCGAGGTCATCGCCCAGTACCGCCCGACAGCAATGGCCATTGAACAAATCTTCTCGACCCCAAAACACCCCAAGACCGCCATCCTCATGGCCCACGCCCGAGGAGCCATTCTCTTCGCAGCTGCCGATTCCCAACTGACGATCATGCACTACTCCGCCCGGCAGATTAAAAAGCTCCTGACCGGCAGCGGCACCGCGAGCAAAGAACAAGTCCAACGAGCCGTGCAACGTGAGCTACGGTTGGAGAAGCTGCTGGAACCGAACGATGTCGCGGACGCGACCGGAGTGGCGCTGTGCCATTATTATTCGCTGCCAGCGATTGTGGGGATGACGGCGTAGTGCCTCGTCTAGCCCCCGCCGAGAGGGCGAGGCTCCTGCCGAGCCGCTGCTGCCAGTTCGCGCGTCCCCTGGCTTGCGGCTCAGTAGGAGCTTCGCCCTCCCGAGTGGAATGCCACCCACCTCGATTCTTAGTACCGTAGGGTGGGACAAGCTCGCTTTGGAGCGCAGGCCCACCATGTGCGATGTGGTCTGGCGGGCG
>JAYTCW010000548.1:0-6549 GCA_043736295.1 Planctomycetota bacterium
AGGGGGACACCGCCCGCCTTGGCCCCCTCACCCCGGCCCTCTCCCCCACAGTGGAGTCCTCAATGAAAGCCGTGCCGATTGTGGGGGAGAGGGGGCAGAGACTTGCGACTACTGGCTTCTCCGATGCACACATGGCACGCTCAATCCGCCTTCGGGAAGACGTGGTCACGGATGGAGCTGCGTTCGCCGTCGAACTGGACCGGGGCGGACATGACCTGGGTCTGGCCGAAGAATGAACGCGGCTGATCGAACCAGTTCTGGAGAAGTGTCAGCTCAGCGGCACCCGGCAAGTCGGCTGCGTCGCGGCCTTGGTACTTCGAGACGATCAGCAGCTGGTAGGGGCCGGTGGCTGTGAGCCTAATCTCGTAATGGCCATCGGGGCCAGCGAGAGCGAAGTCGCCGCCGAGGGCGCGAATCGAGGCTTGGGCCAGTCGGACATCGCTGCTGTTCGCCCCGGCTCGAAAGCTCATGACCGGCAACTTCGCGGTGGCCGGGCGGCGGGCGGGGAGGACGAGAATTCTCGCTCCCGCATCGGGTCGACTCTCGCCCGAGGCGGTGACGAACGTGACTCGTCCTTCGATGGCGAGGTTCAGAACTCCAGGCGGGAGTGCGGCCGGTTCCTCAGCGTCCGGAGGTGCTGCCGCTGGCCCTCCCTGACCCTGGATCGGTCCCTGTGCAACCGGGACATCCGGTGACGACGTCCCGCCAGACCCCGTCACTCTGCCAAGCAGAAAACCACAGCTGATCCCGACCAGCCCGCAGACCGCTCCCGTGATCAGCAGTGGACGCTTTCCTCCCAGCGAGCGACGACTGCGAGATCCAGACGGTGGCTGGATCGAGGACAACTCGCGGAAGAGATCGGCACTCGGCGGTACAGACACGTCGCGGTTCTGGGGCGGCGGTGTCGGACCGGAGATCCCCACACCAGCCGGTCGGATTGGCGGCTCGGGAGGCAGCGGGACCGGAATCGGAATCGGCTCCAGAGCGGGGGCCGGGGCCAGCACAATCGCGACCGGCTTCGCAGGCAACGCCTCTGGTTCTGCAATCACCGCGCTATCGCCGAGTGAAGCGAGCGCATTCAGAGCTTTCGCCAAGCCACTGTCCCCGTGATTCATCTCCGGCTTCGGTAACGGGGCAATTTTCCCGTCGAGCTGAGGCACGCGAATCGTCTTCCCGCACATCGGACAGTCCGTAACCGCCCCCGCCTTGGAGCGAGAGATGCCCAGGAACTGTTCGCAATGCGGGCAACGAAACTTGATGGGCATGGGGGGAGGCTTGTGGCGGATGGCGGATGGCTATTGGCCAGACAGTCTCTCTGGCCAACAGCCAAACGCCATCCGCCACGAGCCACTTCTTTTACGGTGTCTGCGTCGCCGTGTCGATCAGGTCGTCACACAGCTTGTACAACACCTCATGAGTCACCAGCAGATCGATCTGCGTGCGCCCCGGTGTGCCCTTGATCGAGCTGAAGCGTTTGAGCGAGAACGTTCCGGTGCCGTGTGACGACAGCACCATTTCATAGTATTGCGTTCCGTCCGGCAACTGGTCGGGTCGGGTCGAGCGGATCAGCACCTGCCCCGCTTGCGGGTCGTACTCCAGCGGGCTGACCTGTTCGAGCAGATACGTGATCCGCTGGCTGAGAGCATCCGCCCAGCGTTTGAGCACATCAAACGCCGCCTGGCTCATCGCGGGCACATGCAACGTGATTTGCCGAAACGCGCAGCCCAAGCTGTCCACCTGGGTCAGGTCGATCACGACCTGGATGCCCGTTGGATCGCTCGCCTGGACCGAGACCGGCGTGTTCGAGGAATAGCCCCGCAACCGCGCCAGCTCGGCAACAAGGAAAGGACGCACACTCATGCCAATTGACCCTCTGCCAGCATGCCGACATCGTCAGCGTGCGGGAGCTGTGATGTCGACGCTGATCCGTATTCTATTTGACTGGACGAGCGGGGGATATGCTCCGTGCGTTTCCTCACAAGGTGATCGTCTTTTTCAAAGTAGCGTGGGCTTTAGCCCACGCGATTGACGGATATCCCTTGGTACGCGTGGGCTAAAGCCCACGCTACTGAACCCATCTGCGCCTTGCCATTGCACAATGTTGGTCGACTCTGCCTGGCCATTCGATGACCTCGGGGGTGCTTAACTGACAGCAGTCCTCAACATTCCGTCGACTGGCCGGCTTGTGTAAGCTGAGGCTGTGGGGCCGGGTGCTGGATCGCTCGGCCCGGTTTGTGGCCTGCGAAGACTCTCACCATGTCGATCGAATTCCCCTGCAAAAAGTGCGGCAAGAAGTATCGGGTCGATGCTGAAAAGGCGGGAAAGACCTTCCGCTGCCGGAAGTGTGAGACCTCGCTCACCGTTCCCCACCCGATCTCCCGCGACACTGACGAGGCCGAGTTTACCGCCGGGGGATCCCAACTCTTGCGGCATCAGGAACGCAAAGTTCCGTTCGAGATGTCGCACGGGGATAGCGATTCGATTGAGGCGATCTCCAATCATATCGAGGAGCACATCGGCCCCGTCGAATCTGTGTTTCACGAGATCATCTCGGACCTGGTTCACATCGACGTGCATATGGTCATCCCCACCCGCCAGCAGCCGTTCTACACGCTGATCACCAGTGGGATGAGCGAAGCGCCGATGACGGTCCCCGATGGGCTGGAGGAGTTCCGGTTTGCCGAACTGGCGATCCGGCTGCCCCCAGACTGGCCGATGACCCAGGAGGACTTCGAGGACGAGAACCACTACTGGCCGATACGCCTGCTCAAGATGCTCGCTCGACTGCCGCACGAGTACGACACCTGGCTGGGAGAAGGGCACACAATTCCCAACGGCGATCCGGCGGAACCGTACTCGCCCAAGACCAAACTCAGCTGCGCCCTGGTGCTGCCGCTGATTCATACCCCCGACGAGTTCCACCGACTGGAGTTATCGGAGGACAAGGTGATCAACTTCTACGGGGTCTACCCGCTCTATCCCCAGGAGACGACTTTCAAGCTCAACAAGGGAACTGACGAGTTGGTCGAACTGTTCATGAAACACGATATCAGCGAGGTCGTGGATATTCGTCGCAAGAATGTCTGTAAGAGTGGGTGGTGGCCGTTCGGGTAAGCTCGATGATTTCGTTTAGCTGCGACGCGAAGGCTTTGCGGAGCGGAGCATCGGCAAGCTCCACGCTCCACGCTCCGCAGAGCCTACGCGTCGCGGCTAAACGGGGACCGTGGAATTCTTACTTCCCCTTCGTGCCGAATCGCTCGATAGCGGCCTTAATGAATGTCGGCTGGATCTCGCCACCATCGGCGTTCGCATACCCGGCGTGCTGGACGAGATAGACCAGTACGAGGCCGTGCTTCTTGTCGATCGTCATGTTCGTCGACAGTGCTCCGCCGTGGCCGAACGAATGTTCGGAGACGCTGAGGCCCAGGCCGTAGCTTTCCTTGATCTCGGGCTCGGTCTGGCGACTGCTCAGGGCCTTTACGGACTCGGGCGAGAGGACTTTCTTCCCCTCGAACATGCCGTCGTTGAGCAGCATCCGGCAGAAGCTCGATACGTCTTTCGCGGTCGAGAACAGACCACCAGCGGGCATTGGCTGGCGAGTGCGGAGATGGAGGGGATATGTCAGTTGGCTGATCGTGGTCTCATCAAGGCCAGTCTTCTCCGCATTCGGCTTGTACGGCTTGGCCAACCGGGTCAGCTGCTCTTCGCTGGGCCAGTAGGTCGTGTCGGTCATGCCCAGCGGATCGAGGATGCGCTCCTGAAGAAACTCTTCGTAGGGCATGTCGCTGACGACCTCGATGATGCGGCCCGCCGTGTTGATCCCGGCGTTGCTGTAGACGTACTTCGTGCCCGGCTCTTGCAGCAGCGGGGTCTTGGCGTAGCTCGCGGTACACTCTTGAAGCGTGAGGCCATCCAGCGTGGGGTGTTCCTGCGGTGACTTGAACGGCATGCCGGAAGTGTGGCATAGCACTTGCCGCACGGTGACTTTCATGGAGGGAGCTTTGAGTCCCCCCTTGTCGTTCCCCGGCTCGGCCATGACTTTGAGTTCACTGAACTCCGGGCAGTATTTCTCGATCGGGTCATCGAGCTTGAGCAATCCCTCGTCGACCAGCGCCATGACAGCGGCTGCGGTGATCCCCTTCGTCATGGAGGCGATCCACACGATGTCGTTCGGTTGCATCGCCCGTTTGTGGGCGATGTCGGCGAACCCGACGGCGGAGAGGTCGAGGATCTGATCCTTGTCGGCCACCAGCGTCACTGCCCCAGCCAGCGTGTGCCGGTCCACAAACGGTTGCAGCGTGGAGGCCAGGCCGGTCGGCGGCTTCTCCTCGGCGCGGAGCGAGGTGAACGGGGAGGCGGCGAGAACGCCGAGGAGTATTAGAGAAGTCAACATGCGATTTGCGGTCATGGGATGTTCTTCCTGCGGGGGATGTCGCGAGAATGTGTCAAGGAATTGCAGGGACGGATGGAACCAAATTGAGAAGCCGGACCAACGTGGATCGAACGTCCAGCAACTCGACAGCAGTCAGTTCTCCCAGTTTGCGTTCCAGGCGAAAAATGGGTATCGACTGAATCTGCTGGAGATGGAATACGCCGGGTTTGAGGAACGGCTTAGAGATCGCGAGTTCCCAGCGGTTGTGGCGAATAGCCGTCGTGTGGGGTACGAGAACCAGTAACGCCAACTCGTCATCTGTGGGGTCGTCGCTCAGGATCAGACACGGGCGAATTTTGGCATGCCACCCCAAATCGATCAGCCACACTTCACCGGGCTTCGTTTTCGGCAACTTCCGCCTCCAGCACATCGAGCATCTGAAACGCCTCGACAGCCTGACGGCGATGCTCTTCGAGGATTTCCACGTCCTCGTCAAGTTCGATCAGTCGGTTGAGGATGGCGAGTCGTTCAGCGGGCGACAGCTTGGGAAGCTCGATCAGGATTTCGGAAGTGCTCATAAGGATTCCACTGTTCACACACAAACTTCCGAAGTCTCGGAAGACTTCGGAAGTTTTCGAACACGAAGACTACAGCAGGTACTTCAGCGTCGTCGGGAAGAACGGAATGCGGGCAGCCTTTTTCTTCTCAGTGCCTTCTTCTTTCTTCTCGTCTCCTTTTTTTTCTTCACCCGGTGCAGCCTCGGCGGGCTTGGCCTCGGCGGTGGCCCTGGCGATCTCCTGATCGAGGACTTCCAGAGCCTTTTTCAATTGCAGGTCGTCGAAGGTACTCGGAATGCGTTCCTGGCTCACCGCGTCGCGCTTTTGCCGATCAAAGTTCATGACCCGCATCTGGTCCATGGTGTACTCGATCTTCATGCCGTCGTTGGGCATCACGCCCCACTTATCGGCTTCGGTCTCGCCGGGGAAGCGGTGGATCTTCTCCTTGCTGGGCCGGTAGTACGACGCCGTTGTCAGCTTGAGCTTGCTCTTGCCGTCTTCCACATCCAGGGTGTTCTGCACGCTCCCCTTGCCCCAGCTGCGCTCGCCGACCACGACGGCGCGCTTGTGATCCTGCAAAGAGGCGGCGAGGATCTCGCTGGCCGAGGCACTGAACCGGTTACTGAGGACGGCAATCGGGAATCCCATGAAGGTTCCCGACTTCTTGGCCGTGCGGGTGATCGGTCGGCTATTACGGCCCTCGGTCGAGACGATGACCCCTTCTTCGAGGAACAGGTCGGCGATCTCGACAGCTGTCTGCAAGTACCCACCGGGGTTGAAGCGGACATCGATGACGAGTCCCTTCATGCCGTTGGCCTTGAGGGTCTTGAGGGCCTTCTTCATCTCGTCGCCGCTACGAGCGGTGAAGTGGGTCAGGCGGATGTAGCCGATCTTTTTTTCGGGATCGAGCATGAAGTCCCATGAGCCATCCGGGCGGTAGGTCTCGCCGAGAACGGTGTCGAGATGGATGATCTCGCGCGTCATATCGACCCGCGTGACATCCGGAGAATCGCCGCGCGTGTAGCCGACGCTGACCACTTCACCGGCCTTGCCGCGCAGGATCTCGATGGCCGATTCCATCTCGCGGTCCTGATCGAAGTCGGCCACCTTTTTGCCGCCGACTTCCACGATCCGATCACCGGGCAGAATCCCCGCCTTGGCCGCTGGGCCACCGGGGAGCGGGACCGAGACCTCAATCGCCCGGACCTCGCGGAGGAACTTCACTTGGATGCCGACGCCGCCGAACTCCTGGTCGACCGATTCGTTGAACCGGGCCAGTTCCTCGGGACTGATGAAGTCCGAGTACGGGTCGAGGTCGGCCAGCATGCCGCGGATGGCCGATTCGATCAGCTTGCGGCGGTCGACCTCTTTGACGTAGTTCTGATCGATCTCGTCGAACGTGTCGACGAACACCTGCATCAGTTCGAAGTACTCGTCATCGGTCTTCGGGGCCTCGGGCTTGGCCGCTTCGGTCTTCGCGGGCTCGGTCGGCACCGGATCATCGGCACGGATCACACCGATCCAGAAACCCAGCCCAGCACCCAGCAACGCCAGGCACGCACAACGCGCCGCAAAAGTCCGCATGGTCAATCCTTCATCCGTTGATATGGAGAACTCCGC
>JAYTCW010000549.1:0-7555 GCA_043736295.1 Planctomycetota bacterium
GCCGGAAGCGTCAGCGCCCGGAAAATACATCTCACGTCGCTCACTCCGGGCGCTGACGCTTCCGGCTCGGTGTCTGGTATCTTGATGGCTTCATCGACGGAACAATGCGGGTCACATAACATGGATTCTGGGTTCGCGAGATTCGCGAATCCGCTTCTTGCTCAGCATCTTTGGGATGTGCATAGCCAATGTCTGAACCGCTGATTTTCATGATGGGCAACTACGAGGCCCGGATTCCGACGGACCGCTGGTACTCGGAGAACCACTTGTGGCTCCAGACCTCGGCGGGTGGGTTTCGAGTGGGGTTCACGGCGTACTCGGTGCGGATGTTGCAGGATGTGTACTTCCTCGACTGGTCGGTTGATGCGTACACTCCCGTGCGTAAGAAGCAAGAGATCGGCCAGATCGAAAGCTCGAAGGCGGTCTCGTCGCTCTTCCCTCCGTCCGAGGGCAAGATCCTCGACTTCAACCCGACGGTCCTCAACGACCCCTCGGCGATCAACACCGACGGCTATGGCACCGGCTGGCTCTACAACATCGAGACGAATGCCAAGTTGCTTTCGGCAGAAGAGTACGTGAAGCTGCTCGATGTGAAGTGGATCGAGACGCAGCGGATCATCAAGGGGCAGATGAACGAGGAGTAAGGCTGGACTCCGAGGGGTGAACCTCGATCTCAAACCAGAGAGCGGCCTGCTCGCACGGAGCGAGTTCCCTCCACCCGGCGTCGAATCCCTGCGACTGCAAGTTCCCGGCATCGGTGGTGCAGGTATACGGCTCCAGGCAGATGGCCGATCGACCGGGCGGAGTGAACAGCACCAGCTCACGAAACTCCGGACTGCAGCGTTGTGTCATTCGCAACCGCGAGGCGGGGTCGTCGATCGACTGCGTGATCGCCCCGTTGATGACCTCCAGCCCGGTGTACACATCGTCGAGTGTACAGCTGCCATACCTCCAACCGGGGCGGAGGTCTTTCTCGGTCGGGGGAGGAACTCTCTCGCCGGTCGGGAAGCACTGAGACAGCTCCCATTGCTCGACAACTGCGGCGCGAATGACGCAGTTCTCAGCGGTGCCATTCCCGAGTGGTAGCGTGAAGTAGGGATGCGTGCCGAAGCCCCACGGCAGCGGGACCGAGTCGGGATTTTCGATGGTGATCTCGGCCCGCAGGCGAGCGGACTCCACCGAGTATTTGACGACCAGCCGGGCATCCGCGGGCCACTGCGCCCGCCGCTCGGGAGCATCGCGGCTGAGGAGGAACTCCCCGGTCAGGCTGTGAGGCGTGGAGTCGATGACACGCCAGGGCTGGTCGAGGCAGAAACCATGAATCGTCTGGGGGAACCAAGCGGGCGGTGGGACTTCGTAGGTCTTCCCCCGGTGGGTGAACCGCCCGTCATGGATGCGATTCGGGAACGGGAAGAGAATTGGTATTCCGCTACGACCAGGGCGACAAGTCCCCGTGAGGAACGCCGGGTCGCTGTCGAGGACCGACACGCGTTGCCCGTGGACGTGCGTGACGAACTCAATGCAGGTGAACCCGAGTGACGGGACAATGACCGCACGGGTGAGTCCGTCACTGCTCTGAATCAGAGAGGGTGAGTGCATCAGAGATTTCATCGTGACCGAGGTTCGAGGAACGGAAGCTTCTAGTGCCTTGGTAACGCTAGGAATTGGGGTTGAGCTAGGCCCGCCGGGAGGGCGAAGCTCCTGCTGAGCCGCGAGCCTGGGGACACGTCAACCCGCAATCGCGGCTCGGCAGGAGCCTCGCCCTCCCGAGGGAGGCGGACCCCAAAATCAGGCATTGACGGGGCACTTGATCGCGAAACCGACTCTCATGCTGTGCGCCACCGCTTTCAGGACAGCGGCCACCTGAAACACCGACCCGCCTCTCGCTAATTCAACCCCATGATGCGCTTGGACAGCTTCTTGAACTCGGGCAGTTCCCGCAGAGGGATCAGGTCGGGATCATTGGTCAGGAGATCGATGTCCTTGAACCCCTTGCCAATTGCGGCATTTAGAAAGAGCAGTGCCGTCTTCGGGTAGTCGCGCAGCTTCTGATCCCGCTGGGGATAGTCCGGGGTCTTCGTAATGTGTTCAATCGACCGTCCGTAGACGCACGCCACGTTGTACAAATAGATCTGCTGCCCCTGATACTTGTTCAGCAGTTGCGGCGTATCGACCATAGCGATCGCCTCGTCACAGCGGCCCTCCAATGCGAGGCAGATCGCGATCCCGGTCAGTGGATTGTGGTCCTCCGGCGTCAGCTTCAATGCCTTTTCAAAGTTCGCCTTGGCCTCGGCACACTTGGCCTTCGCATCGTCTCCCGTCGCGAGTCGCAGCTGAGCAAACCCGAGGGCGTTATAGAGGCGACCCGATTGGGGATCGACTTCCAACGCGATGTTGAGCAGCTGAATCGCCCCCTGGTAATCCTCCTGTAGGTTCTTTTGGTTGGCGGCTAGGAGCCAGTTGTTGATGGGCGACGCGAATTGCATGGTGATTAGTCCGCCCTCACCCAATATCCGCTTTTTAGGATCAGTATGGTTCTTCAGTGATTCCAGAACTCGGACCGCTTCGGGCGTGCCGATCACCCCTAAGCTGCGAGCCAGTTCGGTACTGCGGTTGGTGTCGTCGTTGGTCGGGAGAGCCTTCTCGATGGCCGCCGAGATCGCCGCGACGGCTGCTGCGTCGCCAAATTCGACCAGCATGGACTGACACAATGTGTGGGTGTCCGAGTCCTCGTCCAGCAGTCCTGCAATGGCCAGCCGGCGCGTCTCGGGATGTTTGGCTTGAAACAGGACTCGGAGCAGAAAGTTCTGATTCTCCGTTGAGAAGCGAGGCATCCGCTGAATCAATTCGCTCAGGGCCGCTGCGCCGCCGATCTCGGCGTACGCACTCACCAGGCTCTGCTGATTGGTTTCATCGAGCGCCTTCAGATCGTCATCAATCCACTTCAAGAGTTGCGGCAGTACGGCCGGATCGCGGATCTCGCGAAGTGCGGTCAGCGTCGTGTGGTCGTGTCGTCCCGCCTGGACCCGCTTCATGGTCTCGCGAACAAAGAGCGGCTGCTCCTCGGTCAAGCGGCGGGCCACCATCGATTGAAACGCGAGATCTCGGATGTCGACATGTTTGTCAGCCAGCGCGGCCTGCAATAGAGGGAGCTTTTCCTCCGTCCCCATCTGAAGAAGATTCATGAGCGCCGTTTGCCGGACAAGCGGATCGGCACTCTGAAATGACTGCTTCAGGAAGGGGAGCCAGCGATCCCCGCTTCCCGAACCAATCGTACGCAGCAGCTGCGCCAGACCGATCCGTTTCTGCACGGTCGGGTCGTTAGCGAGTTGCAGGGCCAGTTCGCGACCGAGAATCTGTTGAGAGGTGTTGAGGGACCGGAAGGCCAGTGTTGCCTCCTCGCGTTTGCCGCGCCGTACGAGTCCTTCGAGGGTGGTGACGGCCTGGGAATCGAGTGCGGAACGCAGTGACTGGATGGCGGCTTTCCGCACGACCTGATCCGGGGATTCCAGAAAACCGAGGACCGATTGGCAATTGTCATTGGCCATCGCGTCTCCAGCGTTCAGCAACATCGCGCGGCGAAAGAGGGGATGCCCCGACCGGCACTCTCGCTGGAATGTGACCGCATCCAGCCCGGGGATCAAATCGTGGGTGACGCGTTGGACGGCTTCCGCCAAGCTGTGGGTCCGGTTCTCTTCTCCGGTCTCGTCTTCCTCGCCTGGCACGTCGACGAGTACGACTCTCCGGACCAGCCCGGACCAGTGCGGGTAAAACTGCAGTCGGTCGTTCTCCTCCTCGCGTCCGATCAACAACCATTCCGTCGTCAGATCGTCTCCCATCCGGCTCCCCTTCTCGAATACGATCACCAACCGAGACACCCCTTGCTCTCCGTATTGCGAGAGTTGCTTGGCGAAATGCGGGGCGTTAATGACGTTGAGCTCACCTCCGACGCGAGCGATGCCGATCCGTCCCGAGGGGCCGAGGCGTTCCAGCGCAAACGTCAATGCCTCGTTCTCGATCTTGGTGAAATCGATCTCGATCTTGCCGATCGAGGTCTCCAGCCGCAGGGTCAACGGAGGCAAGTCACGGGTTCGCGGGAGCTTGGCAAATACCAGCCACGCCTCGGCGGCTGGCCCGTTCGCCTTTACCGTCAGCGGGCTCTTCCCTTGTAACTCCTCCACATCGCGCGTCACCTCTCGGGGGAGTTCAATCGGATAGCTGGGCAATTCCTCTCTCACCTGGACTCGGAGAAACTCCTCGTTCCCGACTAGCAGCTGGCTCGCCTTGGTGTTCACTGTGATGTCGGTTGTTCCGGTATTACGGAACCCCAGCTGGATGGCCATGTAGCGAATGCCCGACGGGTCATAAGCATTAGTCAGCTGGATGAAGACGACCTTGCGCGTCACTTGCAGCGGGGCATCCGCCGGAGTGAGCAGACGCTCGACGGGAGGAGTATCAAGGGACATTGACTCCATAAGCTCTGTAGAGAAATCGGGGAGTGCTGGCACCTCGTTCTGCGCCGCTGCGGGAGTCGAGGTCGACAACATCAGTCCAAGGAAGAGCCACCACACGCGAGCGGGTTGCAAACGCCGCTGCGAGTCGGTCAAGAGGGACGCTAATGCTGAACTCATGACTCGGCCTCTCGAAACACCATCACCCTGGCTGACAACTGATCGCTGACTGCTGACCGCTCTCCCCTCACACATCCCCGAAGAGAGCGTCGACGAACTCGTCCGGTGCGAAGACTTGCATGTCGTCGATCCCTTCGCCCAGACCGACGTACTTCACCGGGATCCCCATCAGTTGGCGAATCGCGATGACGACGCCTCCCTTGGCGGTGCCGTCGAGCTTCGCCAGCACGATCCCGGTGCAGCCCGCCGCCTCGGAGAACTTGGTCGCCTGGTTCACTCCATTCTGCCCGGTCGTGGCATCCAGCACCAGCAGACTTTCATGCGGAGCCCCCGGCAACCGCTTGCCGATCACGCGGTGAACTTTGCCCAGTTCGAGCATCAGGTTGGTCGCCGTCTGCAATCGCCCGGCAGTATCGATGATGACATAGTCGGCTCCGATTTGAGCCGCCCTGTCGCACCCTTCAAAGGCGACAGCTGCGGGGTCGCTGCCGGACGCCTTAGTCACGATCTCGCACCCCAGACGCTTGGCCCACATGGTCAGCTGCTCGACCGCAGCGGCGCGGAAGGTGTCCCCCGCAGCCAGAACGACCGTCTTCCCATTCTTCTGGAGGAAGTTCGCCAGCTTGGCAATCGAGGTCGTCTTGCCGACCCCATTGACCCCGCAGACCAGAATCACCGTCGGCCCCGACTCAGCCTGCTTCAGCGGCGACAGCGGCAAGCTCGCGTCCCACACGGCATCGCCCTTACCCTTCATGATCTCTTTGAGTTTATTGCGGACGGTGTCCCAAATCTCCTTCGGCTGGACCGTTCGCCCGCCACATTTCGTGCGGATCTCGTCGACGATGGCCTTGGCCGCCACAACGCCCATGTCGGTGTGGATCAGCCCCCGGTGAAACTCTTCGAGCTTCTCCTCGTCGAGAATGACTCCCGCTTTGAATAGGTCGCGCACATCGGTGCGCAGGATGTCCCGCGTCTTCTGCACGGCGGCCTTGAGTTTGTCAAACAGTCCCATGTGTCAGTCATCAATCGTCAGAGAGTGGTCAGTGCCCAAGAGGAAGTGTCAGCGATCAAGTGGCCAGTAACAAGTGTGTGCTGTCCTGTTAGTACCTCTCCACGACCTGCCCAACTGTCGGTCGGCTCGGGATCTGATGCGCCCCGTCCTCTTCGGCCATCCGAATGAACCACGCGGTCGCGATCCCGGCGAGCAGTGCCGCTGTCAGTTGAATGCGATGGTGCGAGTGGAATTCCATCTCGGGCAAGAGATCACCGAGTGAGATGCACAGGAACACTCCCGCAGCAAATGCCAGAGTGTACCCCACCACTTCGGGATGTTGTCCGGTCCAGCCCGAGAATCCGAGTAAGAACACAATCGCTCCCAGCGGGCACATCAGCGAGTACAGCAGGTTCACGGCCAGACGCCAATTCGAGGGGCACTTCCCCTCGCGCATCAGCACCGCGATCGACACCGAATCGAGCGGCTTGTGCAGCAGGATCGCCAGGAACGTCCCCAGCCCGACCCACATGACGCCCTTCGAATGCGCCCCCGCCTGCATGCTCGCTCCCAGGGCCATTCCATCGAGCAGCGAATGGACCGACAACCCGAAGCAGACCCCCATCCAGCTCAACTCGCGTTGAGGCTTGGCACCATGCGAGTGGGCCACCTCCAGCGAAACCAGCGCAGGGCCACAATGCCCCCCATCGTGGTCGTGATCGTGACCATGCGGCTCGGGCACCTCAGCGGTCCCGTGATCGTGAAAGTGAAACATTCGCAGCAGTAAAAACATGGCGACCATGCCGCACATCATGGCCATCATCGCCGAGTCGATCCGCTGTCCACCCAGTTCCACTAGCGCATGTGGCAGCAGATGAAACACGCTGATCCCCAGCATCAGCCCACCAACAAAACTAATCAACAGCTGCAACCGCCCATGCGTCAGCGTCACTAGCTTCGGCAGCACGCCGCCAAACACAGAGGCCATCACGATCGCTAGGCAGTACACGACCGCGACCGTGCTGTGAACCGGCTGCAGCTGATGCTTGTGTCCCGCCGGTGCGAAGCCCTCGGCGGCTAGACTTGTTGAGGCGGATAACGCCAGTACCACGAGGAGGAGTAAGGCCCACAGCGAGACTCTCAAGCACCGTCGATAGATCGTTTCTTGCAGACTCATCACACACCGGGAGAATTGGCCAGCTCCGACCCCCGAAAGAGAGCCCGCAGCAACCAAGCCCACGATTGTCTCGCGATTCGTGCGGACATGCAACTGGTGTCATTCGAGGCACTGCCCCCGGAGTGCGAGACGCACTTTGCGCCGGGGGTCGGATGTTCTAGAAGACCTCTTGCGGCGGTTCTTTTGGTGGTCAATGGAACTGTTTTCATGGTCAGCACTGACTGACGGAACGGAGGCCAGGGATGGCTTTTCAGTGGGCGGGGATTGATGCGGGGATGCAGGCGCGGTTGCGGGAGATGGCCGCTCAAATCCGCGAGGCGCTTTATGGTCCGGACGGTTGTCCAGAGTGGGGGACGCAGTTTCGGGAGATCGAGCAGCGGGGAATGTCGGTGGGGCTGGAGTTGGCGCGGCTGGTGATGGAGCAGTCGGTGGCGACTCAGGCGGAGCGGGTGCCGGACAGCGCGGGGGTGTTCGAGGGCGACGAAGTCCGGTCGGCGGGGCGGGAGATGACGCCGTTAGAGACCGAGGCGGGGCCGATCGCGTGGGACCAGCCACGCACGATGTTGAAGTCGGGCCGCAAGGCTTTTTTTCCGACACTCCGCGCTGAAGCCGACAGGGTTTCATTGTCTTTGGAGGATTGGCGTTACGTGACATGGAAAAACCTGCGCTCCTTCCGTGATGTTTGCTTCACGAACATTCACGAAAGGGCGCAGGCATGGAAGCCAAGGTGCGGCGGGTTCAGGTGTCTTGTTGTGC
>JAYTCW010000550.1:0-11577 GCA_043736295.1 Planctomycetota bacterium
CGATTTTCACAGAAAAACGACAGACGATAACCACGGACCGTGCCCTCAAGGCCGCAGAGAATCCAGCTGCATACGCTCACCTTACTGCATCGAGGTCGAGTGAATCATCACCGCGGAGTGGGCGATCCAACCCAGGAAGTACGGCTCGGAGGCGTCCTTCTCCCGCAGGGCGATGAAGCACGTTTGGTCGAAGACGAAGCGCCGGGGCTTGGTGGGGGCAAGCGTGGGGGTTCGTCTGAACGGAGATTGTCGTCCCGCGTCATGACCGCTACCATGTGTGTATCCCACGCCAGGAGTACACACGATGCGAACGAACATTGAGATCGACGACAAGCTGATGTCCGACACCTTGCGGGCGACGGGTCTGAAGACGAAGCGCGAGGCGGTGGAGCTAGGGTTGCGGACGTTGTTGCGGTTACAGCAACAATCGGAAGTGAAGCGGTTCCGGGGCAAATTGAATTGGCAGGGTGATCTGAAAGCGATGAGGACCGATCGATGATCCTCGTCGATTCCAGCGTGTGGATCGACTACTTTCGGGGCACAGTGACCCCGCAGTCGGACCGGCTGGACCAATTACTCGGGACGGTCCCGCTGGCCATCGGCGACTTGGGGCTGGTGGAGGTGCTTCAGGGATTCTCCGACGACAAAGAGTTCCGCCAAGCCAAGAAACTTCTGACCTCGTTCACGCGAGTCGATCTGGGTGGCCGTGACATCGCGATCCAGGCTGCCAAGAACTTTCGGACCCTCCGTTCGCTGGGAGTGACGGTTCGCAAGACGATCGACACAGTGATCGCGACCCGCTGTATCGAGAACGGCTACACGCTACTCCACAGCGACTCGGACTTTGAGCCGTTTGTGAAACATCTGGGACTGAAGTCAGTGTTTTGACTTGGCGTTACGCCAAAACCACCACTTGATCACAAATCTCCCAACGGCGGTCGCGACTGGCAGGGACAGCATCGACAGCCATATGAGCTGGCTCGATGGAAAAGCCGGTGGTAGTTGATAAATCTCAAGTTGGCCGACATCGCCAAGAACATTGGAGTGCCGACCAAGGCATGACTGATCTCTCGCAAACACCCAGCTCGAATAGGATTCGTCAAATGTTGCGACAACCCTTCCTGACGACTTGTGAACCAGTTGGTCGTTCAGGTACTCCATGTAGTAGTCGCCAGAGATCCAATTGTAGAACCGGATTGCATTTCCTCGCCCCGAACTCTTAACCACGTCCCAAACGGAAGGAATCTCGTTTAATCCCTCCTTGAACGATTGCTGACGCACGAGCTCATAGTTTTGGTTCTGTCGATAACTTTGAGTGATTTCCGGTTCTACAGATTCTTGCCAAGCGTCGGTCGCGATTTCTCCTGTTAAAAGAGAGATGACATCTGGCGTCGGTGAATCCGATTTGAATACCCTCAGAAGATTGTGCTTCCCGAAATCAAAGTCGCTGGCGTTTGACACGGAGACCCTTACCACATCAACTCTCTCTATTGGCCGACGAATCTCAATCGTGTTTTCGTCAGCCATGCTGACTAGGAATTCAAGGTTTGGTGACAACCTGGGTTCAACGAGGTGACTTGTTCTCGGGATTTTCAAAATGATTTCACCACTTGGCAGGGAATGGACGTTAAGGCTATTCCCTGATTGCTGCATAAAGAAACGCAGATTGCGATCTAGTTGAGTGAGTACTCCGTTCGAATCGCCCAGAACCTGGCGTTGACCTGTGAGGAGATTGAACCGCTCAACTTGGCTGGTGCTTCGTGTGGGGCGAGTCAGAAGGACAGCGGTCTTGCGGTCGTAAATCGCTTGACAGCTGTCTCCTCTCTGTAGCGGCCAGACAAGTTCAGGTTGCGGAAAGTCGATCACCTGCCGATTGTTCCAAACGATTCCACACCAGATCGATGTGAAGAGTGCAAAAAGTATCAATTGATGGCGCGATACCCTCCCTCGAAGGGAGTTATCGATAGGCGTGAGAGTTCGCTGATTCTTTATTGTATTCACAAGTTCACCCCAACACCCCGTGAATCAACTCCCCATGCACGTTCGTCAGCCGCCGTTGAATTCCATTGTGATAGAACGTCAGTTTGGTGTGGTCGATGCCCAGCAGGTGCAGCACCGTAGCGTGGAAGTCGTGCCAATGCACGCGGTTTTCGGCGGCCTTCCAGCCGATGTCATCGGTCGAGCCGTAGGCGATGCCGTGCTGGAGACCCGCACCCGCGAGCCAGGTCGAGAAGCCGTACTGGTTGTGGTCGCGACCGATGCCCAGGACATCGGAGCCGGACTGCGTGAACGGGGTGCGACCGAACTCGCTGGTAAACAGCAACAGCGTGTCGTCGAGCATCCCGCGCTGACGTAGATCGCGAATCAACCCGGCCAGTGGCTTGTCGATGCGAAGAGCCTCCTGTCCGTGGTTCTTCTTCATGTCCTCGTGACCGTCCCAGTTGATTCTGGGCGAGCCGAACGCCCCGCCGGAGTAGAGCTGGACGAACCGCACGCCCTTCTCCAAGAGTCTTCGGGCCAGCAAACACGACCGCCCGAAGTCGCGAGTCTCCTCGCCATCGAGGCCGTACATCTGATGCACCGCCTCCGTCTCGCCCGCAAGATCGGTCACCTCCGGCACAGCTAACTGCATCCGCGCCGCCAGTTCATAGCTGCGAATGCGGGCGGAAAAGGCGTCCTCCGCTCCGTGCCGTTCCAAGTGTTGGCGGTTCATCTGGTCGAGCAACTCGCGCGACGCCACATCGGTCCCAGCTGCAATGGGCCGCGCGGGGACGAGGTCGTCGACGGCCTTCCCCTGGCTGCGGAGGATGACGCCTTGATGTCGAGCGGGGAGGAACCCGTTGGTCCAGTTGATTGAGCCGCCCGCTGGCAACCCACGCGGGTCGGGGATCACGACGTACGCGGGCAGGTCTTCGGTCTCGGCCCCCATCCCGTACGAGAGCCACGCCCCCGCCGTTGGGAACCCGTTGAGCCGGAATCCGCTGTTCTCCTGAAAGGTCGCCGGGGTGTGGTTCGAGGTCTCCGCGAACATCGACCGGATCACCGTCAGCTCGTCCGCCACCCCACCCAGATGCGGGAACAGGTCCGACACCCACAGCCCCGATTCGCCTCGCTGCTTGAACTCCCAATCGCTCTGCCGCAGCAGCCCGATCTGGCCGAAAAAGACATCCGCCGATTCGATGCCGCCGAACTTCTTGCCGTGGTACTTCGCGAGTTCCGGTTTGTAGTCAAAGCTGTCGACTTGGCTCAGACCGCCGAACAGATTGATGTGGATCGCCCGCTTAGCCTTCGCGGCATGATGCGGCCAGGGGACGGAGGCTTCTGGAAGCGTCCTCGCCGCCCGCGCGGTGTTGGGGCAGAGTAGAGTGGCCAGAGCCGCCCCGCCGATGCCGCACCCGACCCAGTCCATGAATTCCCGGCGACCGAGGGGTGGCTGCACGGATCCCTCCGGCCCTGAACTAGCACAACGATTGGAATGGTTCATCACGAATTCTCCCGACGACTGGACGGCTCGGTATCACCCTCGAATCACTTCTCAACTCATGACGAACCCGGGACCGGCTGAGCGAGGCTTTGCTCCAACCGTCCCAGCTGCTGGTCGACGGTATGCAGTTGGTCTGTTGACAACGTTTGGTCGCCAAATCGAACCGCATAGAACGACTCGACCAGAGCGAGCGCGATCCCCGTAATTCCCGCCGAGTGAAAGCGAGACTGGAACTGTTCTTCGGCACGGAGGGCGAACTCACGGGGAGTGAGCGTCTGAATATCGGCCAGCCCGAAACGTTGCAACAGATGGAGCAGTCGGGCATAGAACTCGACGGTGATCGCCCGCCGCTGAGCTAGTTCGCGCTCGCGTGTCCACCCCTTCCACTGCTTGAACAACTTCCGTGCCAGCCACGCGCCACCCGCCATGATGACGAGCAGAAACAGAGCCACGGTGCCCCCCTCTCCGCTGAACCACCGGCTGGGGGACGCGGAGAGATTCTTGAGCTGGTTGAGGAGTGGAAGTTCCCCCTGCATCAATCCGGCGAAGTTATTTTTGACCATCTCGCCCAGATCGCGCAGCGGGGCATAGACCAGTTCATCCTGTTGCGATTTGCTGTAGCTCATCCCCTGAAACCACATCGAACGGGTTTGGTCGACGAAGTCTGGGGCGGCGTCCTTCGCCTTGGTGGCGACTTCGGTATCGCGCTCGCCGGGTGTGGGGTCGAACGTCACCCAACCCCCATCGACAAAGCCTTCGACCCACGCATGCGCATGCAGAGCCCGCACTTCGAGGCGGCCGGTGTTCTCGTTGTACTCCGCTCCCTTGAACCCGCTGATCAGTCGTGACGGGATGCCGACTCCACGCAGCATCAGCGCGAGCGCCGACGCGAAATACTCGCAGTGCCCCTTCTTACGATTAAAGACAAAGTCCTCGACCGGATCGATCTGGGGGTCGTCCACTGACAGATCGAGCGTGTAACTGAATTCGTTCGAGTCGCGGAGGTACTCCTCGAGCACGCGGGCGGTGGCCTCGCTGCTCGTGTCTTTGGACAGGGGCGATCGTTCTAGCACCTGCTTCGCGTGTTGAGACAATCTGGCAGCCGGAGTGCGGAGCAGCCATTTCAATGGTTCGGGAATGCGATTCAGTCGCACCACTCGATTCCACCATTCGAGCAAATCTGGATGATGAATGGATCCGGGAGGAGTGGTTGAAACTGCGTAAGAATAGGGTTGTGAGAGATCATACCCTTCCTCTCGTTTCAAGGCGTGAGACATCCCATGGTAGGACACGTCCTCCGAGTCAGTGACTCCTCGGGCTCCCAGAAAGTTACCTGTGTAAAACAAGACCGTGGAATCGAGTGGTTGCAGGGTGATATTGAGTCGCACCGGGCCGTCGAGATTCACTCCTCGATACCAATCCTCATCCGTTTCCGTCTTCTTCCAGCTCCCCGCCGTGTAGTGTTCCAGCACCGCGCCACGAAACAGCGGCTCATCACCCACCGCAGCTGCCAGTTCAGCCGGGGGGATCGATTGCCCCGTCACACCGTCGAGAACCTGGACTTCCATGACGAGTTCATAGCTCTCCATGACCTCCCCGATATCACCGAGCTTCACGTTCTCTGTAAAGCCAGTCGCCCCGCCGGCCCCCCGTAGCGGGCTATCGCCAAAGACGTTCAGGTTGCCAATCCAGACGCGCGGCGTCAGTACGAAGAACGTCATCCCCACGACCAGAATCAACGCAAATGTCACCAGCCCTCCGCCTAGGAATCGAGGCGAGATCCAGCGCCCCTGCTCGTCAGTGCGCACTCCGTTCTGGGAGTAGCTTGATCGTACGACGGGAGCATCAACGACCACCTTGGATTCAGACAGTTCCGATTTCGGAGCCAGGAGTTGAGGATCGGCCAGCAGTGCCGCCCGTGTGAGACTGAGCAGCGACATCGTCCAGACAGTCGAGGCCGTATACACAAACAGCGCGGCCCCGAACCACGGCTGGTTGTTCGCTAACGGGGCCCCCACAGCGACTTGGAGCACGGACAGGGCGAACATCCACCACATCCGCCGCAGATCTTTCTGTTGCAGCAGAAACGTCCACATCAGGTAGACCACCAAGTGCCCACCCGCCAGCAGCCGCGATTCGCCCTGCTCTTGGAACTCCAGCAGTGCCAGCCCCATCGCCCCCAGAGCAGTGACGTTCAATAGCAACCGGGGTGGACTGAGCCATCCCATCAAATCAATGACAACGAGGGTTCCCAGCGCCAGAGGCAGTGTGAAGAGCGCTAGCGGAGCCTCTTCCGCCGCTGCCAAGATCGCAGCTGCAAGGCAGATTTGCAGCGTCAGGCTGATGTACAGCGTGTTCCGAAGCGTTCGCACCCAGTGGTTCTCCTGAGCCATGAGGATAACCGTTGCCGGGTGGGAGAGTCGAGGAAGGAGGTTGGTGATCAGTCTTGATCGCCTCGTCGCCCAACTGCTGGATCTGACTCGTCTGAAGTCGCATGCCATCCAGCTGCCACGAGAACTGCAGACTCTCAAAGCCGTGGCTGAGGCCACTCTGGCCTGCGTGGGGGACACCGGTTGGCTCGCTTTGGGAGCCGACCGGTGTGCCTTGGCACAGGAGGTACGGCGTGATTATCCTGTCAATCGAAGTCCTTCTTTTGGCTGCGCCACCTCGCCTGTCACGGCGTTCGCCGGATTGATCTGGCAGGTCGCTGAGGGTTGATCGTCGACAGCGACTCGCCCGCCTTCGTTTGCCTATCGCAGCTTCTCCCGGCAGAATCAGGGGTTGCCAGATTTCTGACGAAACCTGCTACGCCTCCTCTTGACTGAAAGTTCCATCAAACTGGGGGGAGAGGGAGCAAAATCAAGATTCTGGCTGATCCTCAACCCTCATTACGGAGTTCACACCATGGATCTGCTCACCACCCTCTCTGGTTCCCTCATGGAAGGGTTTTTCCCTGCGGGCTGGGATCTGGCCAAGATCGATGCGTGCGTCGATAACAACCCCGCGACGATCACGGATCGCCAGAAATGGTGGCACCCCAAGTTCCAGCCGTTTCCCTGCAAGTCCCTCGCCGACTTCGATACCTATATGGGCCACGAGATCGCCCAGTTGATTCGCCGCACGCGGGATGCCGGGCAGAAGCTGGCGATGATCCTGCCGGTCGGGCCGATGGGAATGTACCGCTGGGCGGTTTATTTTCTCTCGGAGTGGGGCGTCTCCTGCGACCACGTCTATGGCTTCAACATGGACGAGTGGAGCGACGCTCAAGGGAACACGCTGCCGTCCGAGAATCCCGGGGCGTTTCAGTACGCGATGGAACACGCGTTCTATGGCCCGCTTGGCAAGCTGACTGTCCCCAAGAAGCAACGGCACTTTGCGACGAAGAAGGTACTGCCGACGTATGCGGACCGGATCGGCGAACTGAAGGCGGGCGGGGCCTTGCACTCCGTCGCTTTCGGCATTGGCCGCGTCTGCCATATCGCCTTCTGGGAACCGCACTTCGCAGCTGAGTTCAAATCCGAGGCCGAGTGGAAGGCTCAGACGCACCGCTTGGGAGCGAAGCTGCACCCGTTGACGGTCGAGCAGAATGCGATCACCAGCTTCAAGAGCCGAACGACGCTGGTCCCGGCCTTTGCCAACACAATCGGACCGGGCCTATTCCTGAATGCCGATTACATCATCGGCGGAGCGGACGGGTCACTGGGGCGCGGGATGATGTGGCAGGGGCTCAGCCTGTGGATGACCCTGCGGCACAAGCCGACCTCCTGGATTCCCTCGACGTACATGCCGACGCAGGCCGGGCGGTTGTTCTTCCTCGAAGAACTCGCCGGGCCGCTGGTGGCCGAGTGCAATTGATCAGAGTTCTCCTGAAGCAGAATGCGTCGAAATTCTGTATTTGATCGTAGCCACGTTCGCCAGAACGTGGGCGAGTTGGCTCGCGGACCCGCCGTCTGGCGAGGTGCAGCTACATCTTCTTTCGGGCCGCGCGAAGTATCATGTCTGCACGAGGCGGCGGATGACGCTTTGGCCGGACTCTGGCCAGCGATCAAGTTCGGCTGGCACGGCTTTTCATGTCATCGTGGGCAAGTGGAGACGCAGGGAATCGAGAACGCGAGAGCATTCCACAATTGCGTTCGCGCCGAGAAGTCGAACGGACCTGGGGGTCCGTTCGACTGGTCAACCATCACGGGCCGCTCGCCTGAGCAATCGACGCACATTGGACAGATGCGGATGCGGGGGCGATGCGGTGCATGGCTCAATGTGGCGGGGCGCTACGATCCCGATGCAGGCCAATGAAAACCCATGTCGCCCCGGATGGCGATGGACTCCTCCACATTTCCAATTCCCAACCGTCCCGCTGGTCGATACATTGGTAGTGACTGATTCTTTCACCGGAAGCCCTGCCATGAATCCCATTGACGACCACTTCCTCTCGCACACCCGCCGTCACTTCTTCAACCGCTCGGCCTGCGGCCTCGGGGCGGCGGCGCTGGCGAACTGCATGAGTCCGCAGTTGTTTGGCGAGACCGCCGCTCCCGCCGGGCCGGATCTGACCGCACTCGGGTCGCTGAAGCAGCTCCACCACAAGCCGACTGCCAAGCGGGTGATTTGGCTGTTCATGGCGGATGCCCCGTCGCAGCTGGACTTGTACGACTACAAGCCGATGCTGAAGGACTTTTACGACAAGGATCTGCCGGAGAGCGTCCGCAATGGCCAGCGGATCACGACGATGACTTCGGGGCAGACGCGGTTTCCGTGTGCCCCGTCGATCTTCAAGTTCGCGCAGCACGGGCAGTCGGGCGGGTGGGTCAGCGAGCTATTGCCGCACATTTCAACCATCGTCGACGACATCACAATCATCAAGTCGGTCCACACCGAGGCCATCAACCACGACCCGGCGATCACCTACATCCAGACCGGCAGCCAGATTCCCGGTCGACCCAGTATGGGGGCCTGGACCTCGTACGGACTCGGCAGCCCGAACAAGGACTTGCCCGCGTTCGTGGTGCTGATTTCGCGGCTGGCGAATGGGTCTTCGTCGCAGGCTCTCTTCTCACGCCTCTGGGGTTCGGGGTTCCTGCCGACCAAGCATGCGGGAGTCTCGCTGCGGTCCTCGGGCGATCCTGTACTGTATCTGACCGACCCAGCGGGGGTGGACAAGGCGACACGCCGCAAGATGCTGGATGGTCTGGCCGACCTGAACCAGCAGCGGTACGAAGCGATGGGCGACCCCGAGATCACCAGCCGCATCTCGCAGTACGAGATGGCCTATAAAATGCAGACATCGGTGCCGGAACTGGCTGATATCTCGAAGGAGCCGCAGTCGGTTCTCGACATGTACGGGCCGGAAGTCACCAAGCCGGGGACGTTTGCCTACAACTGCCTATTGGCCCGGCGGCTCGCCGAGCGCGGCGTGCCCTTCACGCAGGTCTTCCTCCGCGGCTGGGATCACCACGGCGGCCTGCCCGGAGCGATCCGCAACCTCGCCCCGGCCACTGATCAGCCGAGCGCGGCCCTTGTGAAAGATCTCAAACGCCTAGGCATGCTCGACGACACCCTCGTCGTGTGGGGTGGCGAGTTCGGCCGCACCGTCTACAGCCAAGGCACCCTCACCCCCGACAACTACGGTCGCGACCATCATCCCCGCAACTTCACGATGTGGATGGCCGGCGGCGGCGTCAAGAGCGGCCTGACCTACGGCCAGACCGACGACTTCAGCTACAACATCACCGAAAACCCCGTCCACATCCACGACCTCAACGCCACCATCCTGCACTGCATGGGCGTCAACCACGAGAAGCTGACCTACAAATTCCAAGGCCGCGACTTCCGCCTGACCGACGTGCAGGGGAAGGTGGTTACGGGCATCCTCTCGTAGTCGGACGGGCACATTCAATCGTGGGACGGGCACATTTGCCCGTCCGTGCGGTTGGTGATCGGGATGTCCTTCGCTCTTTCGCAGAAAGTGATTCCCAGTAGAATCGAAGCCGGATCCACGTCGAGCCTCGACGTGCCCCGCACCGCCCGCTCTGCAAGGCCCATTCCCCATGATCACGTCCGTCCGACTGGAGGGCTTCAAGAACTTCCGCGATGCCACGCTGCAGCTGGGCCCGCTGACGGTGATCGTGGGGACGAACGCCTCCGGGAAGAGCAACATCCGCGATGCGTTCCGGTTCCTGCATGGCATGGGACGCGGGTATTCGCTGGCAGAGATTATTGGGGAGAAGTACGTCGAAGGCGGGGTGCTGCAATGGCGAGGGATTCGAGGTGGGATTCGGGAGGTGGTTTTCGATGGATTGGGTGAGTTCCGGATAGCCACCAATATAGCTGGACCGTTCACATTAGAAACGACGGCCCATAAACTCCTTGTAAGCGTTAGCGACATTCACGCTGGCCCGAAAGTCATTCATGAGTCACTCTATATGGAGGATGACATGTTATTCGACAGCCACCCAACGAATGATACGCCATCACAAGAGGGGTCTCCCTATTTGTTCGTGCGACTGCCCAGAGGCGGTAATAATCGGAAAATTGGTAAAAATGTGCGATTCCTAGACAATCGGCCAATTCTATTTCAGATTGAAGGCCATAAGCAACTTGTGGGATTAGACCGGCCGACTGGTGTGATCATTAGCCAAGCATATTTTAAGTCGATGAGATTCCTCGACCTCTCACCCGAGGCCATGAAAGTCCCCTCAATTCCAGGCCAGATCATTCTCGGGGATCGTGGTGAAAACCTTTCTTCAGTTCTGCAAGCCATCTGCAACGACGAGGACACCAAGCGGGCCATGATCGAATGGGTTCGCCAGCTGACCGCTCTCGATGTTAGCGATTTCGACTTTGTTCCCGACCAGCAAGGCAAAGTGCTGCTGACACTCATTGAGTCGACTGGGCGACGAACTTCCGCCTACAGTGCGTCAGACGGCACGCTGCGGTTCCTGGCGATCATCGCAGCTCTGATGGGGCCGGACTCGGCGAAGTTCTACTTTCTTGAGGAGATCGACAACGGGATTCATCCGACGCGGCTGTCATTGTTATTACAACTGATCGAGCAGCAGACGAAGCATCGCGGAATTCAGGTGGTCACCACGACGCACTCGCCGCAGCTGCTGGCGATGCTCAGCCCCGAGGCTCGCCAGCATGCGTCGCTGGTCTACCGGTTAGAAGGGTCGACGGAGGCCAAGATCACACGCATCGTCGACATCCCCGGAGCGAACGAAGTGCTGGAGACCCAGAACCTCGGTCGACTTCATGAGTCGGGCTGGCTGGAGAACGCGGTGCAGTTCGCGAGCGGGGCGGAGTCGCCATGAATGTCCTCATCATCCCCGAGGATTTCCGCAAGGATCAGTACATTGTTGCTCCGCTGATTCGCAAGATGTTCGCCGAACTCGGCAAGGCGAACGCGAACGTACGGGTCTGTCTCGACCCCTTGATGGGCGGCATCTCGGAAGCCACCAAGTGGGAGCGAGTCCAGGAAGTGATCGACATGTACCCGATGGTCCAGCTGTTCCTCCTTCTCGTCGATCGAGATGGAATCGAGACACGCCGCCTCACGCTCGATCGTCTGGAGCAGAAGGCAGTGAAGCATCTCGGAACAACGGGCAGAACACTTCTCGCCGAGAATGCTTGGCAAGAGATCGAGGTCTGGGCCATTGCGGGGCAGACACTCCCCAAGGACTGGAAGTGGGCGGAGATCCGTCAGCACCGTGATCCCAAGGAGGCCTATTTCGAACCGCTCGCAATCGCCAGAAGACTCACCAACGAACCCGGTGAAGGACGCACAACATTGGGACGAGAAGCCGCTGCGAACTACACCCGCGTACGCTCCCTGTGCCAAGAAGACGTTCAGCGGTTGGAAGACCGGCTGAAGGCGGCGCTCGTTGCAGAGTAGGATTGTCGCCTTTTTCTCCGAAAATGGACGATCTTTCCGACACTCCGCGCTGAAGCCGACAGGATTTCATTGTCTTTGGAGGATTAGCGTTACGTCAAATGGGAAAACCTGCGCTCCTTCCGTGATGTTTGCTTCACGAACATTCACGAAAGGGCGCAGGCATGGAAGCCAAGGTGCGGCGGGTTCAGGTGTCTTGTTGTGC
>JAYTCW010000551.1:0-11848 GCA_043736295.1 Planctomycetota bacterium
GTGGGCTACTGTCGGGTGTCCCTCGCGGGACAAAGACGGGTGTTTCCTCTGGTAAAACGGGCCTTGCAGCCGTGACCCGGCGACATGGAAGAGCTGCTCGAGGCCGATTGGTTTCTGCGTACAATGGCGACCACACTCTTTCGGAAGTCTCGTGGGTTGGTTTCCACTGGCCGATCGCTTTAGGACACGGTCCAAAACAACTTCCCGGTTCGTCGACTTTCGCTCCGCGAAAGAACGTCCTTTCGCGGAGCGAAAGGCGACTGTTGTTTCGGACCAGTGCCTTAACAAGTGCGGGAGCCATCGGAAGGGGGATTGCTGTGGGATTCCTCGGTGGGTGGCTTTCGGCAGCCCGCAATCCACACTCTCATCCCTGCGGTGTAATGAGCGCGACTTCCAGCACGCGCTGGCGGCGGACCTTGCGGACCAGAGCGCGGATGCCCGCTTGATCGACGACCTCGCCGCCGGTGGGGGGCTCGCCGAGGTGGCCGATCACCCAGCCACTCAGGTTGTGGACTTCCCCCTCGGGCATACACGACTCGAGATCGATCCCGGTCAGTTCTTTGAGCTTGGGCAGCGAGATCCCGCCGCCCGCCACCCAACCCGCTCCGGACTTCACCACGTGGGCGGGAAGCAAGTCGTACTCGTCCTGGATGTCACCAATTAACTCTTCGATGATGTCTTCGAGGGTAATCATACCCTGCACGGTGCCCGCCTCATCGCAGATGAGCGCGATGTGCGTGTGCATCTTCATCAGCTGTTCGAGGACATTGGAGATGACCTGGTTATTCCGCATGCGGGGGATGTTCCGCACGATGCCCCGCAGTGAGGGATCGTGCGGATTGAGCTTCATAAAGGCGATGATGTCCTTGAAGGTGACATAGCCCATGATGCTTTGCGGGTCCGTCGGCTCGCTGGTGACCGGGAATCGCGTGTGCATATCGAGGTGGGCGCGGACCAGGCAGTCTCCGATCGAGTCATCCAGGTTCAACATGCTGATATGCTCGGCGGGGAGCATGACCTCTTCGACGGGACGGCTGGAGAGCCGAGCCGCACCGAGGATGATGTTCTCCTCCCTCGCTCCGATCAGCCGCGAAGTCCGGGCCAGGCTAGCAATCGCCCGCAGCTCCTGCAGTTCCAAGGCTTCCGTCCGAGCATCGGCATGCGGCTTCGGTGTCCACAGCTTCTCGCTCAAGTCCATCAACCCCGAAGCTGAAGTCTCCAGCATCCACACGGCAGGCCAGACGCTCGTGGCAATCCACTTCATCGGTGGCGACAGACGCAGACAGACCCACTCCTTATTCCGCAAAGCGAACAGCTTGGGGACCAGTTCTCCAATCACGATCGAGATCGCGGTCAGCGGAATGACAATCACGACGATGGCCAGAAACTGAGCGGAGAACTGGCTCATGCCCCATCGCTGAAGGACTGGTTGGATGTATTCCCCGGCGCTCGACCCACCGGCGGCTCCGGTAATTAGACCGACGAGGGTAATCCCCAACTGGACCACGGCGAGGCTCTTCTCGATATCTTCTTTCATCTGCAGGGCCGAGGCGGCCCCAGTCCGGCCATCGCGGACGAGTCCCTGCAAACGCGACACGGAGACCGATGCTAAGGCGATCTCGTAGGCGGCAAAGATCGCGTTGACGAACACCATCAACAAAACAACAAAAAGTTCCATAAACTCCACGGGGCCTCATCAGGGGCGCGATCAGCGGCACGTTGGCTCATCGCAAAAACGGTGTGCGGACAGGCCGACACCGTGCCGGAACACCGGCGTGAAACGGTATGTTGGTGGACCCGTGAGAGAAATACAAACCTGTGAGGGACTGGCTCCGGTCACAGCGCGTGCATCTCGCAGGCCAAGCTGAGCACCCTCTCCCTCGCAGATGCGTCGGGTGGCTGGGACTGTGTCCGCTCGCCTGATACGTATCTGTCAGCTGCGCAGCCGCATGACTTTGCAAATCCATTTCCCTCGTTCATTCTCAGTCACCACGGTGTCGATTGTGTCGAGGACGGAGTCCACTTCCATCCAGATTTTGGGGCTGCGCACTTGCTCGTAGACCGAGAGAATGAAGACGCCCTGCGGAGCCAGGAATGGAAAATAACGACGCAGAACCTGGTCCCGCTGCTCGACGTAGTTAATACACTCGGTAAACAGAATGGCGTCGAACCGTTCTGCGGTTTGGAATTCCAGCATGTTGGCGACTTGGTAGTCAACCTGGGGGCCGGAAAACTGTTGAGCCTTCTCGATCACCACATCCGACAAATCGACGCCGAGCCAGCGAGAGTAATCGTCCGCGGTGAGCCTCCGTTGCAGTAATGCTTCTCCGCTCCCCATTTCCAGAACGCGGGGGCGAGTCGTGTGTTTGCACAACATTTGAGCGACCGCATCTAGGCGGGGAACCTCGGCGTCGTCTTTGTAGCCCTCGCAGTGCCCCTTGCGATATTTGTGATTCCAGCGTTCACGCTGTGATCGAAAGATGTTACGCCATACGAACGAGAAGAGTCTGTCAGTCCAAGCGGGCATCTGCCGTTCCTCACACCAGGGAACATGAATGATAGACCGTCCCCAAGAGGCTCAGAGTCTAGGCCGATTGCCATACCTGTCAAGATGAATCGGCGGTCACCTGCAGGAGAGCAGGCTCCGCTGAGGGCCAGCACACTTCGTCGCCATGAGGCTCGTGGATCCGAAAGCAGTGTCCCAGTCTTTGTATCAAGCCAATGTTTCACACGGGACTCAAGGAACTTCGAGAAATGTCCGACTCTGCCTCGCTGTCCCTCGAATCCCATTTCATCACCGCGAGAAGGCCGTGAACATCCTCCCCATATTCGACTCTCAAGAAGACTTCGTCACACCGGATCAGCGTGAATCCGGCTTTGATCGCGACCTGGCCGATGTGATCTGAGTGGTGCGTGTAGCGGCCTGAATCAGTCAAGCGGAAGGGGGCTGACTGCCCTCTCTCGACGGTAAAAACGATGACCCCCTCGGGGTGGAGCCGACGGGCAGCGGGCACCATCACTTGCGCTAGGTCGCCAAAATAGATCATGCAGTCGCAGGCTACGATGACATCGAATTTTGATTCCCCGGCGGCGAGCCAAGCGGTGATCTCGGCTGTCTCCAGCATGTCGTAGATGCCGAGCGTCTGAGCCCGCTCAACCATATGAGGAGACAGATCGATTCCCACAAGTCGCCTCGCCCACGGCTTCAAACGCTGCCCCGACAGACCTGTTCCACATCCGAGATCAAGGATATCGAGGCCACTGCGGTACTCCAGAGTGACTGCCAATGCCTCGGCCACTCGATCAGGGGCCTGATAATCCAGCTCTCCGACCATGTTCTCGTTGTAGTAGGATGCAAATTGGGCGTACAGCTGTTCGATGCACCGATCAGATGCGCGGGACGGGGGCGTCTCGTCACGAAGGGAGATCAGCAGGTGGGCGACTTCGGCATCGTCGGGGAACCAGCGAAAGTAACGCTCATATGCGTCTCGGGCTTCGACTCGCCGCCCCAGGATATGTGCCAATTGCCCCAGCTGATTCCAGATTTCGGCATCGTCGGGGGCCACTTCAGCAGCTTGCTTCTGGCACAAAAAAGCGGGGAAGATTCTCCCCTGACCCCGGAGTTCATTCGCCAGTTCCGACAACTGTGTGGCTGAGTAGGGCTTCGGTGAGCAATCGCTGGAAACGAGCAGGCCGTCTCGTTCAGCTGACTCCACCCAATCGCGGATCGTCGATTCCGGGAGTACCGATCCCAGCAAATCGGCGATCTGCTTGATGTCTCGCGATCCGTCTGACAGTTCCAGGATTAGGGCTGCAGTCGCATTCAATCGATGCAGCAGTCGGGTTCCGATCACGTAAGCGACATACCCCTCATCGCCTGTAGAAATCAGGGCATCAGGATTGAGGACGAAACAGTCCATGATGGGCCGATTCCACAACTAAGAACACCGTAGAAAAAAGAACCCGGGGCAGCAGTTCCCCACCCCGGGTTTCCCCTGAAGATCCGATTGTTCATCGGAACTAGCCGTTATTCCCAGTCCCCTTGCCAGTCCCCTTGCCTTTACCCTTCCCTTTTCCTTTCCCCTTTCCTGTGCCATCGCCCTTTCCTGTCCCAGCCCCATCACCCTTGCCACTGCCACTGCCCTTACCGGTGCCCTTCCCCTTCCCCTTCCCTTTGCATTCCCCTTGTCCCTTCCCGCCGGTATCAGTTTCTTCGGCCATCAAGGAGGTCGTGGGGATCGCGAGTGCGGCCAAAGCACCTGCACCGATGAACATGCTACGAAGGAAGTTGCGTCGACCCGAAGAAACGCTGCTCAAAGCGGTTTCCAGAGTCTCACGAGATGAGTCGGACATGGTCAGATCCTGTGTGTGGAAAAGTGTGGAGAGATCGAATTCGTCTCCCCAGAGGTACACGGGTTGCACCTCTCCTCAATGAAACTCCGCAATGCAGGGAAGGTTTCGAGAATTCTCAACTTTCCAGAGAGTGGCTGTGGAACTAAGCCATTCCATGTATGAAATCTGTTGCATGGCCCTTTCGTGGGGAAATGACTCTGAGACGTGTACGATCGGAGTCAATCCTCACTCCTGGCTGCCGAGAGTGATGTGCCTGAACTCGGAACCTCTCCTAGCGCCCCATTTCCGGTTGGCATCCCGTCGGCTCTGATGAATTCCATTTTCGGCAGAATTCGCCTGTTCACGTTTTTCGAGATGAGGTACACCACCGCTTGTGACATGTGTCTCTCATGGATGAGGTGCCCTTCATGCGTCGTCAGGCAGCTGTGGTGCTGGTGCTGGCCTGCTCCTGTTTGGAGGGGTGCATCACACCGAATACTACGCATTTCCCTTCGCTGTCGTTCATGCCCTCGGAGTATGAGCGCCGGGAGGCTCAAATCCATGATCCGTATGCGGATTATGATATCGGCCCAGATACCGCGACACGTCCGCTGAACTTTCGGCAGCGGCCAGAAACGCTGAGGGCGCAAGACAAACACTTCGCCGCCATCCGGCGATTGCAATCGGGAGCCCCGTTTCCCGTGCTGGACACTCGGCCTCGGACGACTGGGGCCAAGTATCCCAATGTCGTGCCGAGATAGTTGGCCCAGTCCAGCCCCAATGAAACAGACTTCCGCAGTCACTGCTGACTGCGGAAGTCTGTTTTGTTTCTGGTCGCCACGTTTCGCCAGAACGTGGGCGAACTGGCTTACACTTGCCCGCCCTCTGGCGCGGGGCAGCTACGGTTTATCGTCCGCGAGGAGCCGAGTAACGTGGCCGCTTACGCGGTCCCTCATTCCCCGCCGGAGGCCCTGAGTCCTGACCCGTGCGGCGCTCCGCAGGACCAGAGCTATTGGTTGCACTCGGACGGCTCACATAGCTGCCGCCCGCTGGGGCTGCGGGAGCCGCCGGGTAGCGGGACTGAGTGCCACGCTGGTCTCCACCCCGGGGCCCTTGGTAGCTGCCGCGTTGGCCGCCATCACGAGCACCCTGGTAGCCGCCGCGCTGGCCTGAATCACGACGATCACCGCTAGGAGCGGGCCGACGATCACCACCACCGCCAGAGGCTGGTCGGCGGTCGTCCCGTCGGTCGTCCCGCTGACCGGCGGGGCTGGAGAACTGTGAGGCTGGGAATGCATCCAGAACACCGACCGGCACCACCGGAATTGGCAGCCGAATCAGCCGTTCGATGGATTTCAGATAGCCCCGCTCACTGTCGTCGCAGAACGAGATCGCGAGCCCGGTAGCTCCCGCTCGTCCGGTCCGTCCGATGCGGTGGACATAGGTCTCCGACTCATTGGGCAGATCGAAGTTGAACACGTGGGACACTGCGTCGACATCGATCCCGCGAGCGGCCACATCGGTCGCAACCAACACCGGAGGATGGTTCGACTTGAAGTGAGCCAACGCCCGCTGACGAGCCGATTGACTCTTATCCCCATGCAGGGCCAACGTCGCGATGCCGACCTTTTCCAGCTGGGTCGCGAGGCGATCGCAGCCATGCTTGGTGCGGCAGAAGACGATGGCCCGCGCGATCGGCTGATTGGTGAGCAAAGTTGCCAGCAACCGTGCCTTCTGGGCCTTCACCACATGGTAGACGGAGTGGCTGACCAGTTCGGTCGTCTGCTTGACGGGAGCGATGCGAATTCGCTCGGGGTTCTTCAGAATCCCCTCGGCGAGTTCGGCGATTTCACCGGGCATCGTGGCCGAGAAGAACAGCGTCTGCTTGGTGGCGGGCAGCATGCCGACAATCTGCCGGATCGAGGGCATGAAGCCCATGTCCAGCATCCGGTCGGCTTCGTCGAGTACGAAAATCTCGACAGCTCGCAGGTCGATGTAACCCTGCTGACGGAGGTCTTCGAGCCGGCCCGGTGTCGCGACGAGGATATCGACGCCGCGTTGCAGAGCATGCACCTGCGGCGACTGACCGACTCCACCGACGACCACGGTATGCCGCAAGTTCGTATGGCAACCATACGCCCGCAGGCTGTCGCCAATCTGAATGGCCAGCTCACGCGTCGGCGAGAGAATCAAGCAGCGAATCCGCTTGAAAGCCCCTCGGCCGTTCTTGTTCGTCGCCGGTGCCACGGGCGGTGTTTCCACCAGCCGATGCAGGACGGGAAGGGCAAAGGCCGCTGTCTTACCCGTACCCGTCTGGGCACAGCCCAGCAGGTCACGACCGGCCATCGCTGCGGGAATCGCAGCGGCCTGAATCGGGGTTGGATTCACATAGCCTTCGGCTGTAACTGCGCGCAGAATGGGCTCAGAGAGCCCCATCTCAACAAATGTCATCTCGGTCCCAAGTAATAGTTCCAGGACCGAATGAGAGAGGCTCGAAATGTCCCCGCAAAAGCCATTGGTACTGGCATGTCCCATGGCAGCAAGCCAAAAGGATCAAGTCCCAAGAGTTTAGGGAGAGGTCTGGGGAAAATCCATTCGCATTCTCGGAAATCGAGGAAATGAGTGGAATTCCCTCGGAATCACCAGAACTGTCACTCTACGCAGCACTTCCGCGACACGAGATGACTGAAAGAGACCCCAAATCCGTGGCGGTGTCACCTGTTCTCAAGCGGGCAGGACTGGCCACTCGCCGTAACTGCAGGCCGCCCTCACACGACCATCAAGTGATTTCGCAGCTGCCAAAGAACACGGTGGGCGGCGACCTCGAATCGGTCGGACGGTGAGAGCAGGCCCGTGTTTCGCACGACGATTTGCACTCGGGCGAGCGGCCGGGTGTCTGTTTCTGACTCGACGGGAACAAACAAGATTTCCAGTTCGAGCGGATGCCCAAGTGATTTGCTGCCCAGCAGTCTTTGCAGCCACGATCCGCCGAGCCGGAGATGCAAGTGGTTCTCGCTCACATCTCGGATTTCCGCCCGGTATTGCTCGACAAAGCCGCAGAGCTTCAGCATCAAGCAGGTGCCGATGTCGGAGACCAGGTAAGTGTCGGTGCGGCTGGTGAGCATGGGGATGGGCCTGTAGGGAGTAGGGAGTAGGGAGTAGGGAGTAGGGAGTAGGGAGTAGGGAGTAGGGAGTAGGGAGTAGGGCAGGCAATCCTTGCGCCGGGTTCAGTGGTGGCTTGTACCGTGGGGCGAGATGCCGGTGCGGCCTTGTGTTTTGACTCACATAGGTCGATTACAGGGCCTCAACGATTCTCCGTGAAGATTGAGCCCTGTCGCCATTTGGCAACGTCCCCGGACAAAGCATGAGGCGATTCGGCAGCAGTCGCACTTCGGCGACATGACAGATTGCGCCATTGGATTTGGGGTCAAATCACGTAAGTCAGCGCAGAAGGCCCGGGAGAGACTTCCGAGGGACTTGCGGTGTTCCGAACCAGCTGGACTTGAGTGGGCGAAATGCGAGTCGCGGAGCGACATCGCCTACAATGATTCTTCCCTCTCGTTCTTCTGTCACGATCATGATGGCAGCCTGTTCCGTTCATTTCGTCTGGAGTTCGACGATGCCCATCCGGAAGTTCGTGCTGATCTGCGGGGTGTTTACCGCACTGATCTGCCCGTTAGTGGCGCAGGAAAAATCGCTGAAAGTCACGGTCCGCCGCGAATGGGAAGGTGCTCGCACCAGTGCCCCTGTCAGCCTGCGGGCCTTTCTGAAATGGCAGAAACCGGAACTGCTGGAAGGGAGGTTGCAGGTCAACGCTTTCGTGGATCAACTGCCGATCAGTCGTTGGACCAGCAACGACACGGCATTGTCCGACAGCGAGCAAATCCTCTGGTTCATGACACCGCGCCCCGTGATGACTGAACAGTACGAGCGATATGTCCTCCAGGCTCAGTTCATGGGGGAGGCCCGCAGCTTCGAGACCGAGCAACTTGATGTGGAGGTGCCTGTCCGAAGACGACGCGTCATGGTGGTGGGCATCGTACTGGCACAGGGAACCTCGACACCCATCGGGCTGGGGGCCGTGGCAGCCCCGATGGCCTTCGAGCAGCCGCTTTTGCTTCAACAGAATCTCTCCTCAGAAGAGGGATTCGCATTGCATGTCCACCCCTCACATGTCACCCCCACTGACCTCCCGGCGGACCCACTGCGTCTGCTGGGGCTGGATGCACTACTTCTCTCACACGATACCCTCAGCCAATTGAGACCGGCCCAACTGCAAGCGGTGCAGATCTGGGTACTCGCCGGAGGCTCACTCGCACTCATCCAGACTGGACGCCTCGAACGTGCCGCCGAGGCGTTCGTACAAACGCTATCCCGGAATGAGTGGCCCCAGACCGCCCACCGGAAGCGAGGGCTGCCCAGCCAGACGACCGTCTTTGCTCCCGGACTGGGGCAGTTCATCGTCGCGAATCGTGTAATCGCGGGGGACTCCCTCGAGTGGGGGCGAGTCGCCCGGCTGATGCTCCGCATGCAGCCGCAGCCTGCCTTAAGATTGGAAAAGACACGCAAGCTCCCGCTGGGGACGATTACGGGGCCGCAGCTGCTCGAACCGTTGCCGCGATTCTCGGCGACGGAGTTGACTGATCGCTTGATGCCCGATTCGATTCGGGGGATGCCGTTCGGATTGGCGGCATCGGTGCTGGCGTGCTGTCTCTTCTTGATCGCGCCGGGGGATTATTTACTGCTGGGGCTCCTGAAGAGACGGAAGTGGACATGGGCTTTGTTCCCGATCGTGGCCCTGGGATTTACCGGACTGATGGCCCATTTGGCCGCTGAACACAATGGGCGTAACGACTCGCGCACCTGGGTCAGCGTCGTCGATGTGACGCCAGAGAACGAAGTGCTGCGGACCTCGCGCTTCGAATTGACGTATGGGGCCAGTGGTCGCACGGTGGCTCATGCGGTGCAGGACCAGTGGTGGGTGGATGTCCGCCAAGAGGATTTTGCCAAAGTGACCACGAGTGAAGACGCCTTGGGCAGCGCGGGATACTGGCAAGCTCAGCAGCGGAGGTCCGAGCAATCGCCCCAGCCCACGGAACTGGGAGAGCGTCTGAGCTATCACGGAAGCGTTCCCGCGAATTACACCGTCGAGGAACCTGTCCGGCAGTGGGCTCCCCGCATGCAGAGGATCACGACACTCGGAGCTGACCCCGCGCTGGCGGATTATCCGTTGCCACAGATCCAGTGGGACGCGATCTTGTCTCAAGCCCCACAGTCGATGGCCGCGACGGTCAGCCAGTCGGTGAAGAAGCTGTGGCCAAACGCCCGCTGGGTGATCGAGGGGCCGGGTTCGCATTCTGGCTGGCAGAACTCGCATCACGATGCCCCGGTGAACGAGCGAACCTCGGCTGTCCTGCAGATCGTGTCTGGGATCTGCCAGCAGCAGTCCCCGCAGTCCGGCATCTTTTCCTTACTCAGCGAACTCTCCCCCACAGCTGGACCCGATGGGGAAGACCTCGTTATCACCAGCCGCCCGACCGCCCTGATCGTGAACGAAGTCGAGCCGGGTCGCTACTTAGTACTGCGCGTCGTATTCCCCAAAGATTCCTCCGTCAACCAGATCGGGGTATCCCCCTAGCTGCCTCGTCAATGCTTGGAATTGGGGTTGAGTCAGGCCCGCCGGGAGGGCGAAGCTCCTGCTGAGCCGCGAGCCAGGGGACACGTTAACCCGCGGGAGCGGCTCGGCAGGAGCCTCGCCCTCCCGAGAGGGGTGGACCCCAAAATCAAGCGTTGACGGGGTACTAACTAGAATCAACGCCGACTCACCAAGTCACCAGCATCCCCACCGAAAGTCCGTGCAGGATGAGTCGATCGCGATTCCGCACCGAGTAGCTCCGACCACCGAGTACATCAGTGGTCACGCCTTGCAACTGGGCGGATGCCAAGGCGACATTCGCGACATACAGAGCCTCGTACCCCGCGGTCAGAGAGACGTAATCCGTGACGGGGACCGCAGCCTTGAAGCCCAACGAACCTCCGACAGCCACTCCGTTTTGACTCCCCGAGAACGTCCTTTGGTAAACGGAATCATCGTTCACGCTCCCGATCAGGAATTCCCCGACACTTCCTTGGGCATAGTTGTGGTAGAGACCGAATCGCCCGAGAACTTCGAGGGTCACTAGACTCTCCGAAGCGAGCTGATAGCCGGTGCTGACTTGGACCCCGTTCAGGATGTTCTGCGAACGTGAGTTGTAATAGAGCCGGAGAGTGTCCGGTGCGATCCCGATCCCACCCACATCAAACGCGTTGTACCCGTTCGCCGCTCCTGACCGCAGGGAATACCCAGCCCCGACGATCGCTCCATGCGACAAGGCGTCATTGGCCACATTGCCCGGATCACCCGCCACATCACCCGTCGCGGTATCCAGAGCATCGAAGATCCCCGTAATACCCACCGCATTGTTTTCGTTCAACCGCATCTGACGCCAACCGACTGAAATTCGCCACGGGTTCAGGGTCGGATTCGTCCCAATATTGATCTGGTAATCTTGAAACCGTGAGGATTCATTGACGAAGTACGTCGCCCCCGCTTGCAGTCGCTCGCTCTCCAAATCCTCATCAATCGGTGTCGTCGCAGCTGTGTAGAGTGAGTTCGTAAACGCCAGCGTGTTCGCCGTTCCTCCGGGGAACACGACCGGGTTCGCGGCGGTGTCGTCAAAGGCTAAAGCACCGGCCAGAGTGCCCGTGGAACTGGAACTCCAACCATCAATCTGTGACCCGATGAACTCCACGTCATAGTTGCCGAAGGAGCCGCCCAGAATGAACCGATAACCCGGCTCGAATTCGGAGGAACCCCCATTGGAGAACGCTCCGGGGCCATTCACGATCTGCGTGCTGCCAGAGTTGCTCCGGCTCATGAAGAGGGCCTCGGTCGAGAACCGGAACTGGGCCTGAGCCGGAATCGTCAGTCCCAAAGCTCCGCAGCACAGAGCCAGAATCTGCAAGGTTCGCCGCAGCATGTTCTCTTCCCCCAAGCCTTCGCTCCGCGATTGATTACGGAGACACGCATTTCCTGCCGATCGGTCATCGACCGAAGTGTGCCGATTGTGCAACCTTGGCATGGTTACTCCCTGTGGAGATCGACATCTGTGCCGAAGATTTCGAGAAAATGCGATTTGAGGGACGCACGGATCGTAACTTCTCCAACGGTTGGACTGGTCCCGTAAGCTGGGAAGAATTGGAAAGCGTGGAAGCATGTGCGGGCGGGCTCGAATTGACCCGATGCACGACGCCTCAATTCACTCACCCGACACGTCAGCGAGGCAGTAAGTCTCTCGACGCTCGATGCGCCGCCTCGGTCAGTCGGCAAGTCTCGCGGCACTGTGGCGGGCAGGGCTTGACCAACCCTCTCGCCTCACGGCGTGACACTGTACGCGCCGAGCAAACACCCCGACCCCACGACCAATCCCGCCCGCCGTGCGGACCTCTCACAACCCGTCCCCCCAGTTGCAAGACA
>JAYTCW010000552.1:0-10668 GCA_043736295.1 Planctomycetota bacterium
GTGGGCTACTGTCGGGTGTCCCTCGCGGGACAAAGACGGGTGTTTCCTCTGGTAAAACGGGCCTTGCAGCCGTGACCCGGCGACATGGAAGAGCTGCTCAAGGTCGATTGGTTTCTGCGTACAATGGCGACCACACTCCTTCGGAAGTCTGTCGAGACGCGAAGTCTGGCCGGTCTCCTCACAGATGATAGCCTCGGACAGTCGATCGATTTCCGGCCGTTGAGTGAGGGGTGTTGCCTCACAAACACGCATTCACTGAATAGCACCCGGCGACGCATCGTTTGCTTGTACTCTCTGTCCAGTGGGCAGCACTCCGAGTGGCATCACCAGAGGAGGGTTTGGGCGACCACTCTCCTTTTTGGATTTGTTTTCAAATATCCCTGTTGGTGATTTCTGGGGACTGGGATACATTCCCGGCCCCCCTCCCGGAGGATTCTCCCTCCGGCACCTTCCACAACTTCCCCCTTCAGTCGAGAACGCTCATGCGTCACGTCGCACGGCATTCCATTCTGTGTTGTCTGTTCCTGGTCGTGTCCGGATGTAATAGCTTTGACCCCACGCGATTGTGGAAGTGGAATCGGGGAGATAACCACATGAACGATGATGGGCAGTACAGTGTGCCCGCCCAACAGCTGCCCACACTCCCCACCGCACCGGAAACCGAACGCCCCGAATAGAGGCGCGCACGACTGCACGGCACACTCTGCCATTGGACTGTCACGGAGGACATACCCATGCGACGCGATACCCGTAAGCAACCTTGGCAAACGTTTCCCTTCTGGTTCCTGATCCTGTCGGGCATGGCCCTGACTGCGGCCTGGCAGCTGGATTTGCTGCGGCCGCAGGCCACTCCAGTGACCACCGAGGAGGAAGCCGCCCCGGAGGAACTCGCTCCCGATTGGGCGAACTCCGCCGTCGAGGACCAGAGTGTCGCGGCGGTCGATGAACAGTCCGAACCACTGATCGAAGAGCAGTCTGCACGCTCCTTCCCCAATGAGACCGAGTCCGGAGTCAGCACCGCTCCAGAACAGTACGAGCCCTCGGAAGGGGGAGTGACCGCCGATGCCGCCAGCGCCGCCGAAGAGCCGAAGTCTCCCGCGACCGCCAACCCGTTCTCACGAACGGATGCTCGCCTGGTTTCCGCTCAACGTGAACGGGTTCCATCCGCGGCCTTCGCTCCCTCTCAATCACTGGCTGAGGTCGCGGCCCCTCCGAAAACCTCCGCATCGAAAAGCCCCTTCGGTCCGGCTCGAGTCGAGTTTCAAGGGACTCGACCTCGCAACTCCGCCACCCAATCGGCAGAAAATGCCGCTCGGCCAGCCGAGGCAGACGCCACTCAAATGCCATCTGACCCGGTGAAGCAGACCGCCTCGATTGGCACGGACAATACTTTTGATGCCGCAGATTCCCAGCCAAACGTTCCTCGCCAGCCGATCACGCCGCAGTCGACCACTCCCGCAGGTGAACCGGTAGATTTCACCACCATCGATCAACTCATCACCGACGGTGAAGATGTCGAAGCTAACTTCCAGCTCTCGAACCTGTACTGGAAGCGTCCTCAGATTCGCGATCAGCTGATGAAGCGGCTCAGCGTTGTCGCCTACCGCATCTACTTCGCTCCCCAGCCGCACTACATGGATGGCCATGTGGTTCAAGGGGGCGATCAGCTGCAGAACATCGCCAAGGATTACGATGTCTCTTGGGAATACCTCGCCAAGTTGAATCGCACCGACGCGAAAAAGATTCGTCCGGGGCAGAAGCTCAAGGTGATCCGCGGTCCCTTCGCAGCTGTGGTCGATCTCAGCGACCGGGAGATGACGATTCATTCGCACGGGCACTATGTGGCCCGCTTCGAGGTCGGGATCGGCAAGGACAACTCCTCTCCGATCGGAACTCACAAGGTCATCGAGAAGCTGCGCGACCCGACCTACTACGGTCCCGAGGGTGTCATCGCCAACGATGATCCCGCGAATCCACTCGGCGACTACTGGCTCGACCTCGGTGATAGCTATGGCATCCACGGGACGATCGATGAAGCCTCCATCAGCCAAGCGGAATCCCAGGGCTGTATCCGCATGAAGAACCGCGACATCGCCGATGTGTACGATCTGCTGACCCCCGGCTCGGAAGTTCTGATTCGTCGGTAGATCGGTGAATGAGTCTCGTGGATCTCATCAAGCCAACCAGTGTCTGTAGTCGCTGATCCCGCCTAGTGAGTTCCCATACTCTTAGGGTTTCACACTCGGAATGATCTTCCGTGTGGCCAGGTCATAGTCCGCCCCGACATCCAGCGTCTCGTAGCTGGTGCCATCTTCTCGTTTCACTTGATCTTTGTGATGCACCAGCACTTGGCTGTCGCCGATGACGCGGAGTTGATTCTTCTCGACAACGACAGCTGTCCCCTCATCAATGCCCAGCCCGAGTAATTCGGGGTGAGCGACAATCACGGGGGCCAGATCGTTGTGGCGTTTGCGAGCGATGACGTGTTGATCGATGGCACAATTGCGCACGAACCCGAACCCAACTTCGTGGCCCGGAGCCATCATGATTTGGTTCCCTTCGGGGGCTCCCCGGACCAGATAGTCCCCTTGAATCGTGGCCCCGGCGGATGAACCGCCGATGACGCCGCCGCGTTCGAGTACCGCATGTAGCTCTTTGTAGGTCTTCGTATTGAGGTAGGCATCCGCCAGTCGCCACTGCCGACCGCCATCGATCCAGACACCCTTGGCCCGGCGGAGGGGAGCTGTGAATTCCTCGGTGTCGGCGACCTTCACATCGCGTGTATGGACGACCGTGATGTCCTTGACTCCCGCCCGCGCGAGGAAGGAATGGGCCACGTACTCCGGCCCCCAGTCTTCGCCCTCAAGTGCTGTCGGCACGATCACAAACGGAGCATCGACTCCCCCAGCGCTGGCGATGAACTCGTCGACAATTTCGGGGCTCATTCGTCCTCCTCCGACGATGATCAGAATCCCCTTCTCGGGACCAGTCGTCTGAGCCATTGCGGGATTGGTTCCGCTGAGTAAATTGCTAAGTAACAAGACGAAAAGTGTTAAACGCATGTGAGATCCGGTGAACAGGGGAGGTGGCAGTTAACCGAGACTCGCGAGGGATGACTCATCGCGCATCGCGGACAGAACGGAGTGCGACATGTTGGTTAGTCCGTTGCTGTGATGGTTACGCGGTACTCGCCGGAGTTGTCTGCGAGTTCGTTCCAGCGGTCATTGACTCGCAAGTGAAGCATCCCGTCATGGGTGGCCTGCAGGGTGGCTCCGGCTGCGACATCGAAGAACTCCCAATGCCGGACGGGGCCGGTCTGGGCGGGTGTCGAGCGCTGCACCGCCGCCAGCACTCGGCCAATCGGGCGGGCTTCCGAGTAGCGGATGCTAATCCCAGCGGGTTCGCTCTCCCACGGCTGGGTGGTCTTCCGGAGTGTGACTCGTCCCGTGGCACTGATCTGAATCGTCTGCCCCACGCGGACAGCGATGCCGGTGCTTTGCCAGCCTCTCTCGGCGAGTAACTTCACCTCGCGAGTCGCACCCGAGTCGAGCGGAGTCGTGGCTCGCTGCACCGTCGCCCCACGAGGCAGATCAAAGCCGTAGCACAGTGACTCGCGGAACAGCTCCCAGTCGGACTCGATCACCGTTTTATGTTTAATCCAGAACTGGCGGAAGGCGCGATTGAACTGAGCGGTGTCCCATTGCTGGCACACACCCCGGTAGTCCTCAGCTGTGGCGGGATGGGTGGCGAGGAATGTGCAGAGAGCCCACGACCAGGCATACGGCGTCGAGCGCGATTCGGAGAATTCTTTCTGTCCGAGGAGCAACACCTCATCCGCCGACAAGGCCCGTCCGGCCTCGCACTCGATGCGGATCATCTCGATCCGGCCAAACCCGTGGGCCGTCTCCGCACTGGCGGGGATGACGCCGAACCTCAGCGTCTTCTTGGCAGGTGTCCCGGTCTCGACGAGCTGATGCGTGCCGAAGTATTCGGCCATCCCCTCAATAAACCAGAGCGGGCGAATCTCCTGGTCCGCGCCCTCGGGGCATTGCGTGACGCAGTGCGTGGCCTCGTGGAGCAGGAGATGCTCGCGGTAGTAGTCCCACTCCTGGTCGTGCATCCAGAATTCGTACCCGTCGTTCTGCCCATGCACGATAGAGGCCGGGTTCCGGCGCAGGAGGCCCGCCTTGAGGAACTTGTCCGGGTCTTGCATCAGGTAGCCAGTGATCTGAAACTCGCTCTTATCGCGGGCCTCGGGGAGCTTACCGAACTGGAGTTCCCAGGCGGGGTAGACCTGATCGACGAGCTTGACCAACTCGCGGGCCTTCGCCGGGTCGATGTCGGTAAACAGGATCAGGCGTTTCGAGTCGTAGCGCTGAATGCCATTGGTCTCGGCCTTCTTGGTGTTGACCGGATGACGGTTGTCGATGTGGCGGTGCATCGACTCGTCGGCGGGGCAGGGGAGTCCCAGTAGCAGACAGAGGATCGCCACCCAGGAATCGAGTTTCACACGCATATTGATTTTCCCGAAGGACTCATCACTGCCAGCGAGCCGGTGAGCGTCAGCACCCGGACCACGGCAGTGACAGTCATCATGTTCACTCAAGGATTCTGGAACACTAGAGCAGTTTCACAATCTCTCTTTAGTGAACTTTCTAGCGGTCAGCCGTCAGCATTCAGCAGTCAGCCATAAGGTTTTGTTTCGGCTTCTGGCTGACCGCTGATGGCTGATGGCTGATGGCTTAGACTGAAGACCAATTCTGAACATGCTCTAACCTTAACTGTTTCACACTAATCCAGAGAGAGTCTTCGTTCTGGATTAGTGTTGATTAGCGTCGATTAGTGTTCCAACCCTCCTCGGTGAACATCAATGTCGGTTCTCTCGTCAATCAGCCTCAGCACGCTGTCCCTTCATCGCCCACGTTCTGGCGAACGTGGCTACGACAGTCCTATTGCTCACTCTTCATCGCTCCCTCGGCATCAATGATCCGCGCCTTCGCCCGTTTCACGATCGACTCGAACACCACATCATCTCCATACAGCTTGACGATGCTCTGCCACTTCTCGCGAGCCGGGACTTTGTCGCCGCCGAGGAACTCGTCATCGGCCTTTTTCAGCTGAGCGGAGACGAAGGCGGTGCGGTCGGCCTTGGGGTCGATCCCCTGTTTGATCAGTTCCGCACGGTGCCGGGCGAGGTTCAGGTAGGGGCGGGACTCCTCGTCACTCTTGAGCAGAGTCTGCATCGCTTCGTAGCGCTCGATGGCCGAGTAGTTGTCGCCGAACGCCTCGTACTTGCGGGCGGCGACGTACAGGCGTTCGCCTTCTGACTTGGCATCGCGGTCGAACTTCTCATTGTTCTGCGACTGCTTGTCCTCGCGGACCATGTCGATCATGTCTCGCCACCTGCGGGCATCGGTCGCCTGCGGTGTGTCGGGATGGTTCTTGAGGATGTCGTCCAGCTCATCCGTGACCTCCATCCACTTTTCGTAGCCGGGGACATCGCCGAAGTCGGCAATCGCGGCGAAGTTCTCGATCTGCATGGCGGTTTGGCAGCGGGCGTACTTCGACTCCAGACTCTCCGGCCACATCAACCACACGACGAGTACCACGACCGACATCAGGCAGGTGCCGAGGAACCAGATCCGCTCATAGATCGGCGTGAACTCGCCAGCGACGGTCTTCTTCTTTTTCTTTTTCTGGAGAGCCTTCGTCGAGTCAGCCACCGTCGCGTTGGCGGCCTCGCCAGCGCGGGTCTTGGCTTGCTCTTCCTGCTCGATGACTTTGGTCTTCACCTCTTCCAGACGAACCTGCACCGACAGCGCATCGAAGGGCCGGTCGTCCGGGTCTTTCTCCATCAGGTCCGCAATCAACACCTCCAGATAGCGCGGGCAGTCCGGGTTAAACTCCCGCACTGATGGCGGCACTTCATCGAGATGCTTAAATAAAAGCTCCGGCTGGGTCGCCGATTCAAACGGCGTTCGCCCAGTCAGCAGTTGAAACATCAGACAGCCGAGCGCATACAGATCGGTCCGCCGGGTGATCGGTGTCTTCCCGGTGATCTGCTCCGGGGCCATGTAGGCCAGCGTGCCGACGGTCTTCCCGGCCTGTGTCAGTTGGGTCGCCTGCGAGTCGCGGGCGATGCCGAAGTCGGTCAGCTTGAGGACGCCGTCCTTGGTGACGAGCAGGTTGGCGGGTTTGAGATCGCGGTGGATGACCCCAGCGTTGTGGGCGTACTCGAGCGCTTTGGCGATCTGCATGGAGTAGTCGACCGTCTCCTGCCAGGTGAACCGCCCCTTCTTCCGGAGCATGATGTCGAGCCCGCCCCCGGCGATCATCTCCATCGCGTAGAACTGCTGGTTCGGGGTCGAGACGCCGCCGTAATACTTAATGATGTTCGGGTGCTTGAGCTTCTTAAGGATCTCCATCTCTCGCTCGAACCGCTTGGCGATCTTGGGATCCGCACAGAGTTCGGGAGCCAGCGCCTTGAGGGCCACGACCTGCCCGGTCTTGAGATACGTCGCCCGATAGACAATCCCCATGCCACCCACACCGAGTTTGTCCTCGATCTGGAACGGGCCGATCTTGCGTTTTTCGGGTTCGGCAGTCATGGGGTGGGGGGTTCGCTACGAAGTCGGGCAGAGTTTCACCACGGAGGCACGGAGAATTCAAGGGGAGAGTGGAGGTTGCGGAGTCTTATTCCTCCGAAGGGGGTACAGAGACTTCCTCGCTTCCCGGAAAATGCTCACTGGGTTGATTCATGGAGAGATGAGTCCCGTCGACGCGAGGCAGCCACACGATAAACCATCTTGCACACTCCGGAAACCGTGACACGCCGGTTTCACTCCTCACCAACCCGACACGATGCCGGAGCATCTCAATGAACCGGAGTTCGCACGAGCGGTCGCGGAGACCCCGCTGGCCAAAGCTGTGAATATGACGGTGGTGCAACCGAGTGCCGCAGGGCACGTTTCCGACGCGCCCTAGTCCAGTGTAATGCATGCGATGGATAACCCGACAGCGAAGTCGTTAAGGGTTCCCGACGCGTTGTTGAAGAGTGGTGGCCGCAAGAAACTCAAGAAACGCAAAAAGGAAGAATCCCTCCTTTTGCGTTTCTTGAGTTTCTTGCGGCCGTCCCTCCGGTCGGGATTCACGCGATTGTTCAGGAGTCTCTTTCGCACTGGCACTGGTCCACGGGCCCATCGGAAACGTATCCTAGGGGGAACGGATCGACCTCAATCGTGCTCATAGCACTCACTCAGCAGGCCCCACGGGCTCCCGCCATCGCCGCAACTCGGACTCCTGTTCGGGCGTGACCGGAATCGGTTGGCCGGGTGGAGGGCACGCGGGGATGAGTGTGGCAGCGATCGTTTGCAGGAGTGCCTCGATTCCCTGCCCGCTGACCGAGGAAACCGCCAGACAGTCTGCTGGAAAATCGGCGTCCGTCGAGCGTGGCCGGTCCGACTTGTGAGCCACAACGAGCCTCCGCTGAGCGGGCACGGCGAGTAGCTGTCGGTCCTCCGCTTGGAGTGACTCGGTCGAGTCCAGCACCAACACGACGAGATCCGCTTGATCGATGGCGGTGAGTGTTTGCTCGACTCCGGCCTGCTCGATGGTGTCGTTGGATTCACGAACCCCGGCGGTGTCGGTGATCCGCACGGGCCAGCCATCGATGGCGGTTTCGAGGGTCACGCGGTCACGAGTGGTCCCGGCCTGCTCCGACACGATCGAGCGCGTGAACCCCGCGAGGGCGTTCATGAGGCTCGATTTTCCGACATTTGGTCGACCACACAGCACGACGTTCCATGACTCGGAGAGGTGACGACCAAATTCGGACCAGGCGAGGGTGTCGTCGATCAGTCCGAGTGCCTCGTCGCGCGGGCGTTGGCTCAAGCCCTCTATGAACTGCGGCCACACGGTCACTTGCTCCAGCAGAATCTCCGCTGTGCGCTGCGTGCGAGCCTGGGTGAGTGTCTTCATTCGACGTAGCGTGGGCTTTAACCCACGCGGGAGTGTCCCCTTCAGAGAAGCCTGGGCTAAAGCCCACTCTACCGGGACTATTACGAATCCCCGCCCCACTGCGTCCTGCAAAATCCGAGACACCGCCGCTGCGCCCCCGTGGCAGGTCACCTCGACCGCATCATTGCCGGTGCGGCACAGGACCACTTCCTCACCCGGCTCGCCCCACACGCCAAAGCAAATCGCATTCACGAATTGCTCATCCACCCGCTTGTGATTCGCAGCCCGAAACAACGACGTGGGCGTGTCTAACTGCGACAGATCCCCCGTCAAGCGGATCACGGCGATCGCGCTCCGCCCTGACGAGGTCAGCTGACGTGCCGTTCCGTGAGCGAGAGAGTCCATTACGGCTGCCTCGACATGACGGTGGCGGCCAAGGCCAGCCCCTGCAAGCACAGCGCGGGCTCCCACTGCACATCACCTAGATGGGGACGCAGCACGGGCCCCGCGCCACCGCTCAGCATCACGAGTGGAGCGGGAGCTCCAATCGCAGTTGGAAACGCGGTTTGAATCGACTCGATCAGTTGCTTCACGGCCCCGACATGCCCCCAGTAGAGTCCGCTTTCGAGGGCCTCGGTCGTGTTGCGACCGACCGGAGGTGGTACGCGTTCATGCAGGCGGTGATGCTGAATCAAGGGCAGCAGTGCGGTGTATTCGTTCAGAGCTTTGGCCCCCATTTCAAACCCCGGCAGAATTGCCCCTCCTCGAAACGTCCCGGTCCCATCCACGAGATCAACCGTCGTCGCGGTCCCGCTGTCGATCACGATGGCGATCTGCCCCGGTTGTCGACGGGCATTGGCGGCGATGGCGTTCAGCAGACGGTCGATGCCGACCTTGTCCGGGAACTCGACACCAATGACCAGTGGCAGCAGATGTCGGCTCCCCAGTCGGAGCGGCTGAGCCCCCTCGGAGGGCCACTCGCGTAGTACGCGCTCAACCTCCGGAGGGTTAGAACCATCGACGATCACCTGCCGTGGCGGGCTCTGGCGAATCCAATCCAATAGGGTCTCGGTCGGGAGCGGCTGACCGACGGGGACGGCGACAAACCCGAGGGTCTGCGGGGCGCTCTCCCCCCGGACCAATTCCATCCACGCGAACTTTACGCGGGTATTTCCCGCATCGACAACGATCACCACGCACCATCCCGTTCTGCGCTGGCGAGAAGAGGCCGGAAACACAGGGGCAATCACATCTTGCCGCGAACCAACCACTACTCCGCCGCGATCCGGACATTCTTGAACTCCGCCCACATCGGCTTGCCCGCGTGCAACTGCACCGCCAACACACCATCCAGCAGTTGCAGTTCGGGAGCCTCGTCGGTGAAGTCGAGGATCAGCTGGCCGTTCATGTAGTGCTGGATGTGATTCCCCTTCCCGATGATGACGACATCGTTCCAGTCATCGAGCTTGAACAGCTTCTGGAACCCGGCCTCGTCGATCAGCTTTCCGGTGACCTTCTTCCCGTCCGGCTCCCAGGTGGCCTTCTCGCCGACCAAACAAATCCGACCGCGTTTGCCGCCTTCGTCATAGATGAAGCCCGAGGTGTTCGGGAACTTGATCTCGTTGCGGAGTTCGTGCTGGTAGCCGCGCACGACCCATTGGTTCTTGCCCTTGGCATCGGTGATGTGCTTGGAACGGTACTGAATTCCCGAGTTGTTCGTGGCGTTGCAGCGGAACGAAAGCCGGAGATCGAAATCCTTGGTCGTGCCGTCCTTCCAGATCAGGAAGGTGTTGCCCTTGGCCGGGTGGGCTTCGGTCGTCTCGCCGTGAATGACTCCGTCCTTGACGCTCCACAGACTCGGGTCGCCGTCCCACCCGGTGAGATCTTTTCCATTGAAGATCGCTTTGGCCCCGGTCGGTTCAGCCGGAGGAGCTACCGGAGCTACGGGTTCCTCGGCAAACAACATCCCCGGAACGACGAGAGCGAGCAAGCAGAGCAGGCGGCGAATCATTGGCAACCCCTAGGAGACATTTCGGAGACACGCGCCGAACGACACCCACTCGACGACAGTGCTATTGTGTGCGACACGAGGAAAAATGGACAGCGAGGTATACGGCGATGAGCAGTTTTCCGTGGTCAGTTTTCAATTTTCAGCCAGACAATGGTTGTACAACATGCCAGCGCGGCACAGTGATAGACCAAGGATCTGCACTCCCACGGAGTGATTCCCCCCCCGAGCCTTCCACGACTGGGTCTACGCCCTCGTCGCTGTGATCCCTCGGTCCGAGCGAACAGATGTAAACGGTTCGCGGTCGCCTGGCGGGCCAGCTACTCCACCAAAGCCGGTTCGCCGCAGACGAGTGTTCGCACAAGCTTCGTTAACTCGCGAGGACTAAAGGGCTTTCCAATTAACGCGGAGATTTGCAGATCGCGCACCAGCATCTTGTCGGACAACTCGTAGCCCTTCGAGGTCAGCATAATGATCGGCACCGACTCGAATCGGTCATCGTCGCGGATCAGACGGCACAGCTGGAGTCCGTCGATTCCGCCTGGCATCTGGCAATCGGTGATGATGAGGTCGGGGGCTTGGCGGCGAATGGCAGCCAGCGCCAGCTCGCCGCTGGGATAGGTCTCCACGTCAAACCCTGCTTTGCGAAATGTCATGTCGAGCGTACAGGTGATGTGAGCATGATCGTCGCAAGCGACTATGCG
>JAYTCW010000553.1:0-7550 GCA_043736295.1 Planctomycetota bacterium
TTGATAGCGGTAAGCGGCGATCCCCAGATGCAGACACCGCTGCCGGGCGACCGCGCGGCAGGTGGATTGGCCGGCCTGCTCGGTGGATGGAGCGAATAATGACAACATCATGTACCTGTAGCGATTGAATGCCGAACCGTTGGTCATCGATTGCAGTTTGGTCACTGAGTCCGCCTGGAGTCGTAACGGCTCCGGCCAAGGCTGTGACAAAGCTCCCCGCGTCTCCTCCATGAACTTCACGAGTTCCAGCTTGCTCGTTTGGCGAAATGGTCCCAGCGGAGCTTTGTCGAACTCGGTCAAGATCAGTGCCGTCTCACTGGCCAGCGCTCTCTGCATTTCGGCTTCAAATGGGGCAGTGCCCAGGGATTCCTGAAGAGACGCCAACTCGGCGTCAGTCCAACTGCATGCGGGGAGGAGTTCTTCCAGCGTGGTCACAGCGATGGCGTACACCGCAAAACGCACTAACTCTTCGAGTATGCAGGGTTCGCTGCTGATTGCGTGCGACAGAGCGAACATGTCTTGGATGTCTTGAAGTGTTCTCGCAAAGTCTCCGTCGTGAGCGCTGACATGGGCATCGAGTTGCAGCAGTCTGGAGACCTGCCGTACGTTTTGTATCTCCGGAAGCATCGTCGCAATCCCAGCGGAAAAGTCGACCGGAAAACGAACCTGCCCCGGCACACTGGCGGCCTTGCGGATCAGCTGGAGTTCCTTGTCGAGGCTGCGAACGAGAGTGCGGGACGCCTCCAGATCGGGCCACGGCTGCCCCGGTGGCGGGATGGGCTTGGCATTATTGCCGATGATCGGGAGACCGACTCCGATCTGGGAGAGATTCGCCGCCTCGACCGCGTTGATGGCCGCGACCCATTCCAGTGTCCGGTCATTCACCCCGGCGGGCACCTTGTAGAAGTCGTTGACCTCACTCGCGGAAGTCGGCAACCCAGCAGCCTTCATTTCATTCAGCTGGGACTGCAACTCATGAGCTGAGGAATACCACAGCCAGCCGACGAGCGACAAAAACAGGACTGGCAAGCCGATCACTCCCCATATCCACTTCGAACGCCAGACAGAGCGGGATGGAGTCGGCACATGGCTCTCGGAGGACATGGCTTTACTTCCGGGTGGGACGGGATCGGTTCGGTCAGGCGAGCGGGGTGGGAAGGTCGGTCGTGGAATAGGCTTCCCGTATTCCTTCAATCCTAAGTCTTGGGGTAATGGCCTGCCAGTTCGGGAGGGCGAAGCTCCTGCTGAGCCGCGCTTCAGGGGACGACGTTGTCTCGCGGTTGCGGCTCGGCAGGAGCCTCGCCCTCCCGGCGGCGGCAACACCACACTCAAGCTGTGACAGGACTTCCAGCCCGTCTTCTTCAATAGGACCGACAGGCTGGAAGCCTATCCCACGGGGAGTTCCACCCAACTGTGGCAACCGGCCATGTCGGGTGTTTCTCGCACGGTGAAGGGGACGGAAGTGACGGAACAGGTGACCTCGATCACATACAGCTCCGGGCGTTTGTAGTGAAATCGTTGGAGGACCGTTTCGGGAGAGAGGATCTGGCGGTCGAGATAAAGGCTCAGTTGGGCGGGATCGGTGATCCGCTGGACCGACTGGACGCGGGCGAAGAGAGCGATCGGCACGAGGCCGGTCTCGGGCGGGAGCGTCAGTCCATCGAGCAGCGCGGCCCCCGCAGGAGTCAGCGACTCGGCCCCCTGATGAAACCGGGTGGGGTAGAGCCAGAACGCCGCGTGCTCGCAGCGGAACGTCCCGCCGGGTTCGGAGATGCCCCCCTTGCGGAGCAGAACCGTCTGCACACCGGTCGCCAGTGCGCGGCACACGACGGCCCATTCCTTGAGGGCGATCCGGTGGGTGTCGAGTGGTGTATTCATGGGGTCACTTCTTCAAGGCACCTGGTCGGGTCGACTGTTGGGGCAATCGACGAAGACTGAGGCGAGCGGACAGTCGAAACTCTACGTAGCCTGGCCCCCTAGGTCCGGGCGGAACAGACCCCAAGTGCCCCATCTACGTTAAGCCTTGGGGTTGCGGTGAGCCAGTTCGGGAGGGCGAAGCTCCTGCTGAGCCGCGAGCTAGGGACAACGTTGTCTCGCACGAGCAGCTCGGCAGGAGCCTCGCCCTCCCGAAGGAGGCGATCCCCAGTTTTCGCGCGGACGAGGCACTCGGGGTCCGTTCAACTGGTCAGCCATCACTGGCCACTCGAGTCAACGCGAAGGCTATTCCGTGGAGCGATTTCTACCCGGTGACGCCGCATCAAATCACTTCGAACACTTGCCGCAGTTCCGGCGATCCGATTTCCAGAATCTGAATCGTCCCCAGTGAGTGATCCAGAGAGGAGAGCCGCTGGATCTCGCGCTGGACTTCTGGGGGACGACGGGTCAGCAGCAAGATGCGAGGCTGATGGGAGCGGTCCGCGATCGTCAGCTCGAACAGGGGAGCGATCTCGCGTTTCGGATGCGGTTGTAAATCGGCCAGCAGATCGAGTAGCTCCTCGATCTTCTGGCCTCCCGAACCGCCACGCCACACGGCGGGTTCATGCCCCAGGACCGCCAGTGAGGTGCGTGACTCTCGCCCATTGCGAGTGGCCTCGACACACACAGTCGCCGCGAACGACAGCGCGAGTTCAAAGCCGTCCAGTTCGCTCTCCTCGCTCTCCGCAGGCATCCAGGAATCGAGGAGGACGAGCAAGCTGCGATCGCGACTATCCCGATACTGCCGCACCATTAGCTCATTGCGCCGAGCCGAGGTGCGCCAATGCACGGAACGCAGGTCGTCCCCCGCGCGGTACTCGCGCAGGCTGTGAAACTCATCCTCGAAGATGCCGCTCTTGGCCACTTGGGATGTGGTCTGCTCCATCGCGTTCTGCAGCTTCCGTTTCCAATCAGAGGCCAGCCGCCCCAGTCGTGGATAGACTCGCAAGGTGTCTGAGACTGGGAGATTCAGGCCGCGTTCGACGAGTCCCAGCGGGAATCGCGTATCGACATGCACCGGCCCAAACAGATGCACACCGCGCTGTGCCAGAACGAGTTGGTAGTGTCCCCGCTGCACTTCACCGGGGGCGATGCGAATGAAGGCGACTTCGGGGGCGAGTTCCGTCTGCGTCGCCGACACATGGTCCTTGACGGTCATCAGCCAGGCCGAGAGCCAACTCTTGCGGTTTCGCAAGGCGATCTCGACAGAGAACGGCTCGCCCGCCATGACCCGCGCGGGCAACTGGCGTGTGACGGTTACGCCTTTTAAGAAGGTAAACGTCAACCACCCGTTCATCACGAACGCGCCTGCCATCATCGAAAAAACCAGCATCAGCGGATTCGAACGTCCGAGCAGTGATCCAATAAACAGCACGAACATGATCAGCAGAAACGCCCATCCCTCAAGCGGGATATGAAAGCGATTGCGGATCAGCCCGTTCCGCCCCAGTCGCGGCCACCAACTGGCGATCAGCTCTTTCAACCCCCAGACCGAGAAGAGCAAGCCGCAGCCGAGAATCGTGGTGTGCCCATACGGTCCCAGTCGCCCTTGGACGAAGCCGGTGGTCAATTCAATGACCGTCATCCCCAGTCCAACGGCCATCGCCGACACACCACCGATCGTGACGCGTCGTAGTGGGGGAGGGGAGTCTGGGGAAGAGGTCACAATGAGTTCTCAGTCATGATCGTCGTCAGGCGGGCGGCCAGAAATTATTGACCGTGGCAGGGGCGTCTCGCCCCTGTGTCTTCTCCGGAAAACACGGACGGGACGCCCGTGCCACCGCAAAGAAAAGTCTGACGGTTCGTCGTAAGCACTTGACATCCCCCTTGTCACAGCCAGCGGAACGCCGCGATTTCAGTTCTGGAGTCGGACGCACTCCCGCGAAAAGCCCACGACAACACACCGTGGACAGCGTGATCCCATCAGGCCGACCCCGCATGCGTCCCTCGATTCGGCATCTGACTCACCAGCGAATCAATCCCCCGTGCCAGATCTCGGCAACCGCGCCCAAATCGTTTCTCACGGAGTGCCTGTTCCGCAGCGACCATCGACTCGCGATGCACCTTGAAGTCGATACTCCAATTTTCTTCCGTGGCCGATCGCAGCAGCCCCTGCTCGACATCCCCCAGCAGGCGGAAGAGTTCTTCGGAGCTGAGTGATACGGCGGTTCTATGTGGCCGACTCAGGTTTGTGCGGGAGAGATCATCCGTGTTGTGAAGGTGTTTTCGGAGCGCCTCTCGCTGAATACTGAGTGCCTTCAGCAGTAGAATCACCATGCCCGTGGAGGACAGGCCAGTCAGCGAGACACCGGCCCACGGGCTCCCGAAAATCCAGAGCGTGATGCCGCCGACAATCGCCAGTCCCATGAACCAAAATGCCGCCAGCCACATCCACCCCAGTGCGCCCGGCAACTCTTCCTCCGGCTCAGGAGGGGGCGGCGGGACATTCGCGGGCAACTCACCCACACGGGCGAGGACGACCGTACTGTTGTCGGGCCCCCCGCGCAAATTGGCCAGCTGTACCAGCATGCGGCACGCCTGGTTCGGAGAGAGTTCGCGGACGATGGCCCCCATCTCCGGGTCCGTGACCTGATTGCTCAGTCCATCCGAGCAGAGCAGATAAGTATCCTCCGGCAAGACCACAAACGGTCCCTCTAAATCGACTTGGACCGTCGGCTCCGGCCCCAGTGACCGCAAGATGATGTTGCGGTGATTTGAGAAGTCGAGCTTCTCCGCCGCCTTGCCATCTCGGCGACGCATCTCCCACTCAAGGCTGTGGTCGAACGTCAGCTGATCGATGCGATCGCGGCGGATGCGGTAACAGCGGCTATCGCCGACGTGCCCGATGATCGCTCCCTTGGGAGAGAGCGTCAGCACGGAACACGTGGTCCCCATCCGTTGGAACTCTTTGTTCTGTTCCCCCTTTTCGAAGATCGCCGTGTTCGCAGCGACGACTGCTGCTTGCAGCGAGATTCGTGGGTCGTTGATCGGGCTTTTGAAATAGGTATGCGGGATGGTCTCGGCGGCGATCTTACTGGCGAGTTCGCCGACCGCGTGTCCGCCCATCCCGTCAGCCACCAGAAAAAGATGACCGCGTCGGAGGAATTCCTCTTCCGACTGGCTGACCTGGATGGCGAGCGAATCCTCATTGTTCTGTCGGCGCATGCCGACATCGGAGAGCGAGGCGTACTGTACTTTCTGCTCCCAGCGCATGCGTTCCCCCCATGAATCGTGACGCAGGCATGATAACCCGCCCGCGCGGTCACTGCCACGAAGCGGAGACCTCTTAGATTCTCGGAGTAAGGATCAGGATTGTCAGCCGAAAAACACGACGGAGTCACGGAGTTCGACTTTCCATCGGGTATCTCACGGGACTCCGCCAACGGTGAGAGGAGAATTTGACAGGATTCACAAGATCAAACAGGATACCCAACGCGATGCCGGAAGCTGAAGGCCTTGAGTATCTTGTTAGGCGAGCGGCCAGACTTTTACTTCGCACGGGCAAAAGTGAGACATTCTGACGTCGCCACGTTTCGCCAGAACGTGGACGAATTGGCTCGCGTGCCCGCCCTTTGGCAAGGGGCAGCTACGACTCATTTCGCCCCGCGTGAAGTATAGCGTACCCAGAGACTTCCGAAGTCTCCGAAGACTTCGGAAGTCTGGCGGTAAGTTTCCACCGGCCGCTCTCCTTAATCCTGTGAATCCTGTCAAAGCTTCTGGGCCGCGTCACTCCCACCGGACAAGTCAACCAGGTTCCTCTTGCCTCATGCGGCAGGAATTGCCTACAAGTCCGGCATCGTTCATTGGTCCAGGGAGGGCAAACCATGCGCAATGTCGTTTCGATTCACCAATTCTGGTCAGGGCTGGCTCTGGCCGCCGTTGTCGCTCTCGTGGGCTGCGGGCAGCAACCGACCTCACAATCTCAGTTCTCGGGGGATGTCGCAGAAGCCCCGACAGCACCCATTGACCAGTCGCCAACCGGACCGCTGTCCGTCAACGAGTTCGATGGAAGTGTGACCACGACAGCTGGGGAGCTGCCCAGCCTAACCCCCGGAACCAAAGCCGCGACTCAGCCCGTCGCTCCCGTGAACGTTGAGGCGGAAGAGGATCTCGACGCTGCGGAAATGGCCGAGGAAGTCGCCGAACCGGAACCCGGCACTCCCGAGTATCTGCTCCGGCAGCTCGCTCAACTCAAATCCGCTCCGTTTCATCTCATCCGGCAACCCATCAAAGGAAAGCCCGGCGAGTTCGAGGAAGTCAAACTCACCGAAGAGCAAGCTGCCAAAGAGCAACTGCGCCGCTGGACCAAGATGGTGGACTTGTCCATGCAGGTCATCTCCGCCACCAAAGACCACCCGCAGCAGGCCCAACTATTCAACAACGGTGTGTATTACCTGACCGAAACGCGGAAGCAACTCGCTCTGCGCGGAGAACCGGATCAGGCACAACTGCTCGTGGAAGACGCGGAAGCCCTGTATCGCCGCGACAAGTCTTCGTTTGCCGCCGTCGAGTCCGCCCTCAAAGTCGTCCAGCTGACCCAGATGCAGGCCGAGCAAGCCGGTCGTCAGGATCCGCGGCGGGCCGCCACGTTTGCCAAGCAGTCGCGTCTGTTTGCGGAGAAGTTCCCGCAGGAGACGAACCGCGCCGCGATGAACCTGGTCGCAGCGGGCCGACTTTGTGAGCAGGTTGGCCTGATCGAAGATGCCGAATTGTGCTTTACGACGATTGATGAGCGCTATCCGAACTCTCCATTCCAAGAGACCACAGCTGGAGTACTGCGTCGACTGCGGCTGCAAGGAACCAAGCTGACCGAGTTCGCGGGATCCACGGTGGAGGGGGGCTATATCTCCATCGACCAGTTCCAGGGGCACCCGGTGCTGATCGTGTTCTGGGCGTCGAACTCGCAGACATTCTTGAATGACTTGCCACTGATTCAAGCGGCCACCTCGAAATATGGACCGCGCGGGCTGATGGTGATTGGAGTCAATCTGGATAAGGAGCAATCCGCTGTGGACCGTTTTGTGGAGAAACACTCGCTGGCCTGGCAGAACATCTTCTTCTCCGAGGCCACGAGCCGAGGAGTTCGAAATCCGATCGCCCGGCACTACGGTGTGACCTCGGTCCCCACCTATTGGCTGGTGAATGCCAGCGGAGTTGTCACCGCAGCTCCTCTGGACCTGAAGCAGCTGGACGCCCTGCTGACGAAAACGCCCGTCAAATCCGCAAGTACGACACGGTAGAAGCCCTCGTAGTGTGGGCTTTAGCCCACGCGGGTCCGTGATATGGTCGTAGCGACGTTCGCCAGAACGTGGGCGAATTGGCTCGTACTCCCCCCTCTGGCGAGTGGTAGCTACGGCCCATGACAGGCCGCGTGACATCTTTTCAAATACGCGTGGGCTAAAGCCCACGCTACCAGTGGCCCGTCAAGGCTTGATTTTGGGGTCCGCCTTCCTCGGGAGGGCGAGGCCAGTGCTGTCAACATGATTGTGGTGCCATCGTTCCGCGTGGGGCACGTTTTTTATGTGCCCGTGGACCGGCAGAAGGGCGAGCCATACTCCTCAGTCGAGGCGCGAATC
>JAYTCW010000554.1:0-24665 GCA_043736295.1 Planctomycetota bacterium
CGCTCCCCGAGCCACAGGCCGGCAAGATCTGGGTCCGCATTGGCGGTCCGGGATTTGGCACACTGCCGGTGGCTGTGACTCATCCGGACAAATTGCTGGCGGATACTGGCTCGTCCAAGACTACGGCCACTCTGCCCGGCGGGTTGGAACTCGAACTGCTGGGGGTCACGCCCTTTCGCGGAGCCGGTCAAGACGGTTGGACTCCGCAGGGGCTGAAGTTTGAGAAGGCCCCAGACTGGGCGGGCGGACTGAAGCTCGATCCGCTGCCACCGGGTGAGATGGGTGACTCAGCCAATGAGGCATACCGCGATTTTATCGTCCGGGCGCGCGGGTTCTCTCCCGAGCAACTGGCCTTGCTGCCGTTCTCCCAAAAAATCGACTCCGGTGACAGCACAATCGGTCGGATGCAGGTCTTGACCTGGAACCAGCAGGTCCAGCGGCTGCGGATTGGGATTCCCGGCGAGTGGGGACCGTATCGGGTGTTGAGGATCGACCCGAATGTGGTTCCCAAGGCCCTGGTTGTCAAAATGCTCGCTGAGGTCCATGAGCCATTTCGTAAGCTCTATGACTCGATCCAACTCCGGCTGGAGGCTTCCGACGCCCGTGAAGAGCGTTGGGGAAGACCGTTGATGAAGTCGTTCCCACCGGACTATCGCCCTGGCGATCCTGATCCCGACTTTGAACCAGGGAGCCGTGTCCGCGTTGTCTGGAAGGGGGTGCCCACCAACCCCGACTTGAAGTACGCCACACATGAAGCGTTCGTCATCGACCTGGAGAGAAAGTCTCACAAAGCGATCGCCAAGACAACATTCATCGAACCCGAAGGGGGACAGCATTGGGAAGTCGACATCTTTAACGTGCCGATCAGCCAAGTCTCGCACGTCGAATACCACCTGCGTCCGTATCAGCACGTCGTCACGTTCAACAACGTGGCCCTGCATCCCGGAGCGAAGTGCGGTCCGAACGTGGTGGTCGAGTCGCCGCTGGCAGCTGCGGACAAGCCCCCTGCCCCGCTGGAGTTTCGCGTGGTCGCCACGGCTGCGGTGAAAGAACCGGTTGAGTATGCGGGGCAGAAGTGGTTCCAGATCGCTGGGGAGGTGGCTCCGGACTCGGCTGGCAAACCGGTCGACGACAAGTCGTCGCTGGGGTTGCCGGTGGAACGTCTCAATGAAAGCCACGAACACATGGGGTTGTTGGGAGACACTCCGGCGACCTCGCTGCCCTGGGACGGAACTTGGCACGTCGAGAAGTGCGAGGTTCAGCCCGATCCCAACGGTGAGGAGCGCTTCATTGTCAGCGTGACGCTGGACGCTCCCGGTGGGCAGGCGCTGCGGACTCTCACGACGAGTGCTCTGCGCCAGCGGCTGGCGATCATCGTCGAGGAACGCATCCTCGTTGCTCCGACTATCCAAGAATCGTTCGGCACCTCGTTCGACATCACCGGCAATTTCACGAAGGAGCAGGCCGAGGAACTCGCGAAGTCGATCCGCCGGGGGATGGCGCAGACGGTCGGCAAGAGTAGTTCCACGGGTCAGTCATCTGCAGGAAGTTGGGGACCCGCGAAGAACGGCGTGCGCAGCCGCATCACTCTTCTCGACAGCAAGCCGCATGTCGGCAGTGCGAAAGTCCGGGTTGAGTTGTTGAACGAGGGAGATGTCCCGCAAGAGTTTACCCTGGACCCACGCAAGGCCGGGAAGGCATTCGTGATTCAGACTCTCGATGGAAAACAGGTGTGGCGTGCGATAGAGAACCTGCCCGTCACGGACGCCCGCAACTCCGACAAGCCGATCACGATTCCACCGGGCAAGTCTGTGACTTTGCTGGACGAGTTCGACCTGGGTTATGCGTTCCTCTTTGAAAAACCCGCTGAATATCGGCTGCGGTTTGGAGGTGATTGCGAGTTTCCGGGAGTGGTCTCCGAACACTTCCCGGAATCGAACACGTTGAAGGTGGATCTGCCTGACGGACCTCGATCTGAGATCCAGCGAATTGGACTGCTCCTGAAATTCGATCACCACATTTCAGAAGTCAACGGATTTCACTGGGGAGGAGCCTGGGCGGTCGATGACCATACGTTCGTCTTCCGCCGGCTCGACTATGTCAATGTGTATCAAGTCACTTTGCAGTTCACCGACAGCGTGGAGCCCGCTCCATTGTATGTGCCAGAGTATCCCAAGGACGCTCCAACCCCCAAGGCCCGCGATGTACTACTCGGCAAAACGAAGCTGGGGTACGCCCACTTGCAGATCCCGGAACTGGCCGAGAAGGAGTGGCCGAAGTGCGAAGAGCAGATTCGCGAGCGACTGGGGGAGGAGTTGGTGGCCGTGGACGCCTTGGGAGCCAATGGACAGCCACCTTCGCCACCCGATCAGATCCTCGCGAAGGTTCAGGCAGAACCATTCACTATCGAGCCGGTCAACGGGCGCGTGCTCCTTCCGAATGGCCAACCTGCTGTCGGGGTTCCAGTCGTGCTGCGAAGGACGCAGTGGGGGCGGCATCAATTCGCTTCCCAGGCAGATCTGAGCACCGACGATCCGCACGACCTAGCTCGAACAGTGACTGATACTCAAGGGGGTTTCGCCTTCCGTGATGTGCCCGTTCCGGATAGTTACCGGAATCAGGTCGAAGTCCGTGTCGATGTGGTGGCGAGACAGGACGGCCACTCGGTGGCTTGGTCGAGAGTCATCGTGGGAATGCCCGTCACGCTGACTCTGCAACCGGAAGTGGCGCTCGCCGGACGAGTCAGTCGACCGACAGGGGAACCGGTTGCCGGAGCGGTGATCCAGGCGGCCTGGATGATGTCGCTGCGACACATCACCCAGGCGGACCTGGAAGAGGGACGCTGGCCGTCCTGGAAAGATCGCAGCTTTGTCGGCCTGATCGATTGTCAGTTGGCCCCCACGGCGAAGAGCAATGAGAACGGCGAATTCGTACTCAGCGGACTGCCGCGAGGGCTCGGGGTGCGTCTGTTCGTGCGATCAGAGGAATTCGAGCCGCAGTGGTTCGACGCGGCGACTGGTCCCATCACAGGAGAGAACCTGCGACTCACTAAACGCCCGGTGGCATCTGGACCGTTGACGATCCGTATGACGACGCCACGAGAACGATTGGCAATCCGAATCGTCGATGACGCCACCGGTGTGCCGCTGGAAGGAGCAAAAGTCGTGGCCCGACCCAGCGGGCGGTTGCCAGTCTCGCAGACCGGGAACGAACATGTGTTTCGACTGGCAGCCGGTGATGTGTCGATCTCCGCTGAACTGCCGCTGGAGCGGGGCTACCTGCGCGGCTGGGGCGTGTTCGATGCGGGGCAGACCCACAGTGCGGAGATCCGCCTCCAACGCGGCATTCCGCTGCGAGGCCGTGTGATCGATCTAGAGACGAAAGAACCCCAGGCTGGGATCGAAGTCCGTGTCGATGGGCGACTCGAGGAGATCCAGATCGGCAACGCCAGCTTGTGGTCCAAGACCGGCAGCGATGGGTCGTTCGACCTGCTGCTCGCGCCGGGCAAACATGTCGTGTGGGTTCCGGCCTTTCAAACCCGATATCGCGATGTCGGCGTTTCGATGCTCGATGGCCAATTCGCTGTGAAGGCCCACCAGTCGGCGACGATCGACACGAGCCAGTTGCCGGACAAGCTGGAGCTGGCCTTGGAGCGAGCCGAGGGGATCGAAGGTGTTGTCCTCGACCCGCAGGGAGAACTAGCTGCGGGGGTCCATTTCCGAGGACTGTATAAGACCGATTACGGGGCTCAAAGTATTGGGGACGTCACGACCGAACAGGGAGAGTTCATCATCTCGCAGCTGTTCGCAAAAGATCCGATCGCCCGCGCGGTGCCGCTGGATGTCCTCTTCTGGGATGAACAGCGTGGGCTGGTCGGGTCGCTCCGAGTCGATCCCGTGGTCCCCTCCGTGGCGCATGAAGTCCAACTCACTCCCATGGGGAGGCTGAGTGGCCGCGTTGTCGATGACCAGGGAAAACCGGTGGCCCACGCGCTCGTGCAGTGCGGTATCGAACTCCCGAGTTTCGGCCGTCAGACCGGTGCCGTCATTGCCCGACCGGTGCGAACGGGTGCGGATGGTCGCTTCGAGATTCTCAGTGGAGTCGCGGGGTATACGTTTGATATCGATGTCGAGCGCCCCGGATATGTCAGGGATTGGAAGGAGTTCTCACTGGCAGCGAACGAGCGGGACAAGGAACTGGGAGACATCGTTCTGGAGATCGAGCAGCCCGTGCGGAAGCTCACCGTCGAGTTGCCTCCGTTGCAGGGGCTCACCCCCGAAGCTCAGTACACCGCCCTGTCCCGCAGCTTTGACGCCCTAGTCCAACGGGTTGAAGCCACCCGAAAGGTCGCTCGCAACTATGACGTGGTCCCCGACAACACCTCGCGATTGTATGCCCAGGCCATGTGGAACGTGGCTCAGTCGCCGGACGTGGGAGAGACGGAATGGAAGGCCCTGCTGTGGATGGTCCGCATGCGTCGCCTGACGGGAAACAACGGTGCCGAATACGAAAAGCTGATGCAGCAAGCGGGTGCCCGCCTGATCGAAGCCTATGCCGATCGACCGGAGATTGCCGCTGAAGCCGACTCGGTGGCCTGGACGCAGTATGGCATTCCCGAGGGTACTCACCGGGCTGCGCTCGTCTTCTTGGAGAAGTCCCCCGATCGAACCGCGCGGGGAGTCTGCTGTCTGCTGGCTGCGGAGTCGCTCCTCGATTGGGGCTCTGCGGCTTCGAAACCGATCAAACCGGAAACCATCACTCGCGTCGAGCCGCTGCTGCAACGGGTGGTCTCCGAGTTCGCCGATCTTCCGCATGACAGTGATTGGAGGTCGGGAACCATCGGCGACTGCGCACGCGGCTGGCTAGAGACCCTGAAGCAGGTCCAGCAAGGCGTGGCGGTCTTGGACATGGTCTGGAAGGACACCCAGGGACAGCCCCTCCGCATCAGCGACTTCAAGGGCAAGGTCGTCGTGCTGGATGTGGGGACACTGGGCGATGATGGGTACTCACGCACCCTGTTGAACCAGGCGGGACCGGACCGAGTGATGGTGATTCAGGTCTCCCATCAGAATGTTGAGGAAGCCTGGAAGGCATTGGATGGTCTGACGCTCCCTCGCCGCCAGATCAGCCATGAAGAGGCCAATCGATTCGAGCGGATGTGGAACATACGCTCCTGGCCCAGCGCGATCGTCCTGAATAAACGGGGAGGCGTGGAGGGCTACAACTTGCGGGAGAAGCTGCCGCAAGTACTCGCCTCGGTACTGGAGCCGAAGGCGACGGGTGTCCCGGAAGTGAACCACCATCCCGAGTTGCCATAAAAGCCCCCACCCCCGTTGGAGTTCTGTCGCTGCCGCTGCGGTGAAAGTGCCGGTTGAGTTTGTGGGACGGATGTAGTTCCATATCACCGGTGAGGCCGATCCGGACGCAGCTGGAAAACCGGCCAAATAGAAATTGACGCCGCCAAGGAGTTTCTCGAACAGAGTCGTCAGAGACGCTCGCCACGGCTTCCCTCAGACACGTGGAGACCACAGAGAGTGTTAGGACTTGCTCTGCCGGGCCTCGTTCAAGAGTTTCATCCAGGCTCCCATGTAATGTCCGTGGTCGTGGAATGTGCGACCGCTGACCATGTTGCCATCGACCACACAGGGGGCATCGACAAAGATTCCGCCGCAGGCTTCGAGGTCGAAGCGGCACTTCGGCACGGTCGCCATTCGGCGGCCCTTCACACAGCCGGCGTAGGCCGGGATCTCGACGCCGTGACAAACACTGGCGACCGGAAGGTTCTGGTCGAAGAAGTACCGCGTGATCCGGACCAGGTCGACATCGTAGCGGATGTATTCCGGAGCCCGACCGCCACTGAAGAAGATGCCGAGATACTCTTCCTCGCGAATCTCGCTAAAGGCGACATCGGCCTTAATCTGATAGCCCTCCCACTCGCGCGTGATCGTCCAACCGGGCCGGACCTCGTGCAGTACCATCTGGTAGGTCCGCTTCTCGGGGGCGGCCACGACCGGGACGAAGCCGTCTTCTTGAAGTCGATAATACGGGTAAAGCGTATCGACCGTTTCCGTGGCGTCGCCCACGATGATGAGTACTTTGTGAGGCATGTCGAGAATCCTGAGCATGAGCGAGTGAATCAGTGAGCGTGACGACAAACATAAATACAGACACCCGTCTCAGCCCATGATCTCCGGCACCAGCTTCCCGTGGATATCGGTCAACCGGAAGTCGCGGCCTTGGAAGCGATAGGTCAGGCGTTCGTGGTCGAACCCGAGCAGGTGCAATAGCGTGGCGTGCAGGTCGTGGACATGGACCTGGCCCTCGGTGGCTCCGAAGCCCATGTCGTCGGTGCTGCCATGGACGTGTCCGGCTTTCACTCCGCCGCCCGCCAGCCAGAGCGTGAAGGCGTCGACGTGGTGGTCGCGTCCCATCGTGCCTCGTGCTTCACCCATCGGCGTACGACCGAACTCCCCACCCCAGATCACCAGTGTGTCGTTCAGCAGTCCTCTTCGCTTGAGATCCAGAATTAACGCCGCCGAAGCGCGGTCGGTCTCTTGCGTCGTCTTCGTCAACGTCTTATCGAGGTCGGCTCCGTCGCCGCCGTGATGGTCCCAGTCGGTGTGATACAGCTGGGCAAAACGTACACCGCGTTCGATCATGCGGCGGGCGAGGAGGCAGTTCATGGCGAACGAGGGCTTGCCTGGTTCCGCTCCGTAGAGGTCGAATGTCTCCTTGGTTTCTCCTTCGAGCGAGATCAGTTCCGGGGCGCTCGACTGCATGCGAAACGCCGTCTCATAGGCGTGGATGCGAGTCTCGATCTCGGGATCGTGGACCTGTTGGACTCGCTGCTGATTGAGTTGAGAGAGCGTATCAATGAAGTCCCGCTGGGCATCGGGGGTAATCCCCGGCGGGCTGTCAAGGTGCAGGATCGGCGTGCCCTGTCCACGAAACGGGACACCCTGGTAAGTTGTCGGAATAAAGCCGCTCGACCAGAGCGTGTTCCCACCACGCGGGCCGCGCGGACCTGATTGCAAAACGACGAATCCGGGCAGGTTCTCCGACTCGCTGCCCAGTCCGTACGTCACCCAGGAGCCAAAGCTGGGACGGCCCGGAGCCTGGAACCCCGAGTTCATGAACATCTTCGCGGGGCCGTGGTTGAAGACATCGGTCTTGACCGCCCGTAGCCAGCAAACCTCATCGACAATCTGCTGATGATGCGGGAGCAACTCGCTCAGTTCCATCCCGCATTGCCCGTACTTGGCGAAGGTCCGGTTCGACCCCAGCAGTGTGGCATCGGGCTTCAGGAACGCAAACCGGCGGCCCTTGGTGAAGCTCTCCGGTGGGGCCTGCCCACTGAACTTCCTCAGCTCCGGTTTGTCGCTGAATAGCTCCAGTTGGCTCGGCCCGCCCGCCATGAACAGATAGATGACGTTCTTGGCTTTGGGCGGGAAGTGTGGCTCGCGCGGGGCCATCGGACCGGTGGCTGCCTGAGCGTTTTTCGTGAGCAAGTGCGTCAGCGCCAACCCCCCGAAGCCCATTCCACAAGTATTGAGGAATTGCCGACGTGGGAGAGTGGACGCTGGATCGAAAGGTGGCATGCCTGCCTCCGAAGAGTGAATGAACGCCTATTGGAACATGGAAGGTGTCTGGGAATCAATGGTTGGGGTGCGTGATCCTTTCCACATGCGTGGATCAAAAAGTCGGCAGCGCGAGATTCTGCCCACTCTCCCTCACATTCGGCACTGCATTCGGTGCAGGCTCCACTGTGGGAGTGAAGGGCCGCAACGCTTGCTCTCCCCCCCTCACCCCGGCCCTCTCCCCACAGCCACGCCCAATCCACAAGCCATGCCGCCAGTGGGGAGAGGGGGCAGAAACACGCCATTGCCGACAAACCTGATGCTCACACCCTCCCCCTCGCGGTTCGCGGAAGGCCAGCGGACCGGTACACTGCGCTTTGGATTTGGACTCCGATTGCATTTCCCGAGAGTGACTCGTGCCTGTCTGCTTCCCGACTTCGCTGCGATTCTGGTGGCTCTGTTTGCTGGGGCTGGCGGTCGTGTTACGGCTGGGGGTGATGGTCGCGCGGCCGGGTCAACTGACGACGGACCGCGACCTGTACTTGGGGATCGCGGCAGAGATGCGGGAGGGGCACGGGTACTCAACACCGGGAGCCTCAGTGCCGACGCCGACTGCGTTTCGCTCCCCGCTCTACCCGCTGCTGCTGGTCGGGATGGGAGGCAGTTCGACTGGGATCGCGGTGCTGCATCTGCTGCTGGCAGTAGGATTGGTGCTGGCCACGGGGCGGGCGGTGGAGATGCTCGGTCGAGGTGCGAGCTTGTGGCCTCCTCTTCTCGCGGGCGGGATCGTGGCCCTCGATCCCTTGCTGCTGCTCTACAGTGGCCAGCCGATGACGGAAACTCTCTGCAGCTGTCTGAGTGCGGTGTTGTTGTGGAGGCTGGCTAGCTCTGAGGAGGCCCCGCGAAGTGCGATGGTCGAGGGGTTGATCTGGGGGTTGTGCCTGCTGGCGAGGCCGACGTATGCGGTGGCGCTGGGGCTGTGTCTACTCGGGCGGATGTGGCCACTCACCAGCCCGACGCGTCAGCGAGGGTCTGACGCCAGATTCCCTCGCTGGCGCGTCGGGCTGGTGGCAGGCGTCCCTCGCTTACGCTTCGGGTTAGTTGTCGTGGCGACAGCGCTCTTGGTCGTCTCCCCGTGGGCGATTCGCAACTGGATAGTCTTCGGAAAGCCGATTGTGACAACCACGCATGGGGGGTACACGCTCTGGCTGGCCAATAATCCGGTGTACTACGCCGAGGTGGTCGAAGGCGGCGACGCGGCGTGGGACGGTGCGAGCCTCCACCGTTGGCAGAATGAGACCCATTTGGAGATGGACCGGCTCGGGATTCAAGGCGAGATCGCTCGTGACCAGTGGCAGGCAACTCGCGCCATACAGTTCATCCGAGCCAACCCGTGGCGATTTGTACGGGCGTGTCTGCACCGAGCTGGCACATTCTGGTCGATCTTCCCCGGTCATTCTGCCGAGAGGGGGGTGCCCGTGCCGATGCTGTGGATCATTGCCGTGGGGTATGCGGCGGTGTGGGTGGGGGGAGTTGTGGCTCTATGGCGGCTGTGGAGCCAGGGACAGGTGGCGAGCCTGTGGCCGGTGCTTTCCCTGATCCTGGGATTCTTCGTTGTGCATCTCGTCTACTGGACCGATGTGCGGATGCGGGCTCCGATCATGCCCGCTGTGGCCGTGCTGGTGGCTGTGGGGTGGCGACGCTGGACGACAACCACTCCCGACGAACAGTCTGCGAGTCATGAGTCCGGTCCCCTCTCCCCCGCGAGCGACGTGAACATGGCCCACCAACGTGACTGATGGGGGATGCAGCAACGCCCCGCACGACGGACATCTTTGTGCGTCGTCGCATCCGCCCCCTCACCCCGACCCTCTCCCCCACATTGAAGTCTACTCGGAAAGCTACACCGCTCGTGGGGGAGAGGGAGCAGAAGTGGCATCCTTCACTCGTCACGGTCCACAGAAATCCGTCGCACTTTGACCGTTCCCAATATCACTCACCTCTCAGACAAGTCGAGCCATGTCCAACACCAAGTCCCGTCGCGGCATCATCCTGGCGGGGGGCAGCGGCACCCGGCTCTATCCGGCGACCATTGTCGTCAGCAAGCAGCTGATGCCGATCTACGACAAGCCGATGATTTACTACCCGCTGTCCACGCTGATGCTGGCCGGGATTCGGGAGATCCTGATCATCAGCACGCCGCACGATCTGCCGCTGTTTGAGCGGTTGTTCGGGGACGGGAAACGCTGGGGTGTCGAGTTCTCTTATGCCGCTCAGCCGAAGCCCGAAGGTCTCGCCCAGGCCTTCCACATCGGGGCCGAATTCGTCAAGGACCGCCCGTCCTCGCTGATCCTGGGCGACAACATCTTCTACGGACATCAGCTGTCGCAGAGCCTGCAAGAGGTCAGCACACGCACTGTGGGGGCGACCGTGTACGCCTACCACGTGCGTGATCCCGAGCGCTACGGCGTGGTCGAGATGGACGCCGCTGGCAAGGCGATCAGCATTGAGGAAAAGCCCAAGGCTCCCAAGTCGCATCTGGCAGTCACTGGCCTGTACTTCTATGACGAGCAGGTGGTCGACTTCGCCCACAAGATCAAACCGTCGCCGCGCGGGGAGTTGGAGATCACCGATGTGAACCGGCTGTACCTCGAACAGGGGACGCTGCATGTCGAGACGTTGGGGCGCGGGTCGGCGTGGCTCGACACGGGGACGCATGAATCGCTCGTCGATGCGACCCACTTTGTGTCCGTGCTGGAGCAGCGGCAGGGGCTCAAAATCGCCTGCCCGGAGGAGATCGCTTGGCGCATGGGGTACATCAACGACAGTCAACTGGGTGCGTTGGCCCAAGTGATGAAGAACAGTACGTATGGGCAATATCTGCTCGGACTCTTGAGCTAGGTCCGTGCCGCTTACGGTGGCGTGGGCTACTCCCCCCACGATGGGGCAAGTAGAGTGTCTGTGTTGACACACTACCCTGCCCTCCGTGCGATCCGCTATGTTCACGCGACAGACATTCTGGCTCTCCACTCTCCGACATTTCGCTCAGTCGAGTTTTGCGGTCATTATCGGTGTGGCTCTCGCCACAGCTGTCATCAGCGGGGCGTTGATCGTGGGGGACTCCGTGCGCGGGAGTCTGGAGACGCTGTCTCTGGAGCGGCTCGGCGGGGTCGATCATGTGGTGCGGGGGCCGAGGTTCTTTCGGCAGGATTTGGCCGCGGAACTGGCCGAGGCGTGGAAGGCCGATATCGTGACCGTGGCCCCGGCGATTCTGGTCACCGGCAGCGTCCAGACGGGACAGATCACGTCGGCGACCTCGCGCCGAGCCGGGCATGTCGAGGTCTATGGCGTGGACGCGGCGTTCTGGAAACTGGCCGGGGTCGAGCCTCCGGGTGAGGGGCTCGCCATCAGCCGCCGACTCGCGGAGCAACTGGAACTGAAGGTTGGCGACAAGGCGTCGGTCGTCGTCGAAATCCCCGCGACGATACCTCGCGATGCTCTTTTGGGCGAGCGCGAGGAGACGGTGGTTGAACTCCCGACACAGGTCTCTCGTATCTTCGAAAACCGGGAGATGCCGGGGCGATTCGGACTCAACCCGAGCCAGCAACTGCCGCTGAATGCGTTCGTCGATCTGGAGGAGTTGCAGACGCAACTCAATCTGCAACACGTTCCGGCCTCAGTTCGCAAGAAGGAGCCGGAGAAGCCCGCACGGATCAATGCGCTGTTGCTCGGAGAGTCGAGAGTCGCCTTTCGCTCCGCGAAAGAGCGTGCTTTCGCTGAGCGAAAGCCGACAATCCTGGCCGCCAAGCTCACTGCACAGTTGCACCGCAAGCTCACGATGCAGGATCTCTCGCTGCGGCTGGTCCCCAACGAAGCCCATGGCTATCTGTCGCTCGAAAGCGAGCGGATGCTGATTGACGACGGGACGATCGCAGCTGCCGAGAAGGTGGCCAAGGATAAGGGCTGGGCGACTTCGCCAGTGCTAGTGTCGCTACTAACCGAGATCGAGAACCCGAAAGACGCGAGTCAGTTCTCGATGTACCCGATCTCGGCGGGAGTCGGTGAGAGTCTCCCCAGCGGGGCCTTTGAAACGCTCGACTTCGCCAGTGGAGTAGCCCCACAGACCAAGGACGAAATCGCGATCAACGACTGGCTGGCCGAAGACTTGGTTGTAACGGTCGGTGACTCGGTCACACTGAAATACAAGGTTGTCGGCGACACGGGGGAGCTACCCGAGTTGACGCGCACGGCGACGATTTGCGGCATTGTGAAGCTCGCCGGGGCGGGGGCCGATCCGGGACTGACACCGTATGTCGCAGGCATCTCGGACGCGGAAGACCCCACGAAGTGGCGCGAGCCGTTCCCGCTGAAGAAGGACCGCATCACCCAGCGCGATCGCGATTTCTGGAAGCCCTACCGCACGACACCGAAGGTCTTCTGGCACCTGAGTGCGGCGGAGGAATTGTTCAAAAGCCGGTACGGCAACCGCACCTCGCTGAGGATTGCCCCCCCCGCCGGAGTGACGCCGACCGACTTCGTGAAGACGTTCGAGGCGGCGTGGCTCGCCGGTCTTGATAGTAACGTGACCGGCCTCGCGGTCGAGCCGGTGAAGCTGCAAGGATTGATGGCGGCACGCGGCACGACCGATTTCACCGGGCTGTTTATTGGGTTCAGCCTGTTCCTGATTGCGTCGGCGTTGCTCCTCGTCTCCCTGCTGTTCCGACTCGGTCTGGAGGGACGCAGTCGCGAGTTCGGCGTGCTGCTCGGTGTCGGCTGGACCTCGAAGTCTGTCGGGCGGCAGGTGCTGACTCAAGGCCTGACACTCGCCGCCATCGGGGGACTGCTCGGGATCGTGGGAGGTGTGCTGTACGCCGGAGTGATGATCTATGGGCTGACCACATGGTGGTCGGGAGCCGTGGGGACACGTTCGCTCTTCTTGCATGTCCGAGCGACCAGTCTCATCACCGGCTGGCTGATCGCTGTAGTCATCTCGACGCTGATGATCTGGCGGACGAGTCGTCAATTACGCGCGATGTCGCCGCGGGCCCTGTTGTCGAATGCCGGACTCCGTGGGTCGACAACCGTGGGATTGGGCAAGGCTCGTGGGCGACGGGTGATGTGGATCTCCACGGGGATCACCGCGGTACTACTCGTGGCCGGAGTTCTCGGACTGGTCCCTTCGAGCGAAGCATTCGCCGGGTTCTCGATCCGCACCGTGGCGTTCTTTGTCGGCGGACTGTCGGCTCTCGTGGCCAGCCTTTCGGCATTTGCTCACTGGCTGGCTGCCGACAGTACAACTGCGGTGCGCGGCCGGGGGATCAGCGCACTCGCGAGGCTGGCGGTCCGCAATGCCGCCCGCAATCGCTCTCGCAGTTTGCTGACGGCCAGCCTGATTGCGTCGGCGACGTTTTTGGTCGTCGCAGTCGCATCGGGGAAGCGAAACCCCGCTGTCGAGGCCCCGCGCCGGGACTCGGGCAATGGCGGCTACACCCTCGTCGCCGAGACGAATCAACCAGTGCTGTACGACCTCAACACTCCCTCGGGTCGAACCAAGGCGGGCGTCAACCTGCGCTCGAATGTCGAGAACGAAGCGCTACTCCAACAGACACACGTCACCGCCTTCCGCATGAAGCCCGGCGAGAACGCCAGCTGCCTGAATCTCTACCAGACCCAGCTGCCGACGATCCTTGGTGTCCCGCAAGCGGTGATCGAGAAACTCTCGAAAGATCAGCGGTTCAAGTTTGCAGACACACGTATGAGCGATCCGTGGGCGCTGCTTTCGGCGAAGGAGTCCGGCGGGGAAATTCCGGTGCTGGGGGACATGAACACGCTCCAGTATTCACTGCACAAGGGGATCAGGTCGACGATCGAAGTCGAGGACTCGAACCGCCGGAAGCAAGCGTTGATGGTCCGGGGGATGCTCGATGGCAGCGTGTTTCAGGGGGTCCTGCTGATGTCGGAAGAGAACCTGCTGCGGCTGTTTCCGGACACCTCGGGGTATCGCTACTTCCTGATTGAGGTCGACCCGGCGGTTGCCTCGCAGGTGACCACGCTGCTGGAGACCGACCTCGCGGACGCAGGCTTCGATGCGGAGAGGGTCGCCGATCGCCTGGCGAATTTCCTGTCGGTGCAGAACACGTATCTGTCGACGTTCCAGACGCTCGGCGGGCTGGGGCTGCTGCTGGGGACGGTGGGCCTCGGTGTCGTGATGATGCGGAACGTCTGGGAACGCCGCAGCGAACTGGCCCTCTTGCGAGCTGTCGGGTACACGACCGCGATGCTGCGGCAAATCGTCCTCCTGGAGAACGCCTTCCTCCTCACCTTCGGACTCGTCAGCGGCACCGTCGCAGCTGCGGTCGCGATGGCTCCGCATCTGCTCAGCATCGGAGCCGATGTCTCCTGGCCGGGTCTGGGCCTGACGATCGCCGCCGTGTTCGCAGCAGGGATGCTGTCGTCGCTGGCAGCAGTGCGAGAGGTCGCACGGTTGCCGATGCTGATGGCTCTGCGAGTGGAGTAGTGATGTAAGGTGGGACCAGCTCGCTTTGGAGCGCTGGCCCACCATGTGCGACCTGGTTAATCAATGCAATGGTGGGCCTGCGCCCAAAGCGGCCAGTCCCACCCTACGTGGCTGTCGTGGTCCATCAAAAGATGACAGGCTGGAAGCCTATCCCACGGATCAATCACGCCGAGCGGCGGTAAAGGTCTTCTCAAGTCGGCGGGAGTTCGGCACGACCTTTCGCGGCGTGTTTGCTGGCGACGACTTGGAAGATGCGCAGGGCCCGTCATTGAACGTGAACGAGACACCAGCGAGATACGCCAGCCACAGCCGGTAGGGTTCCGGGCCGACCATGGCGATCGCTTCGTCCTTCCTGGCGGAAAGTCGCTGGCACCAGAAGCGGGTGGTCTGGGCGTAATGCTCGCGCCAGTTCTCGACATCGTGGACCTCGAACTTGCAGGCTTCGAGAGACTCGCACGTATGCCCAATATGATCGAGTTCACCGCCGGGGAAGATGTACTTGGCGATCAGACGATGCTCGGGCCGCATGTAGGCAAACCGCTTCTTGTTGGCCTTGGCCCGGCGTGTGATCCCGTGATTCAACAGTAGTCCGCGATCGCGCAGCAGTGAGTTGATTTTGCCGAAGTATTTGGGGTAATTCGCAATCCCGACATGCTCGTACATCCCGATGCTGGAGATCTTGTCATACGTCCCTTCGAGTGTCTCATAGTCGCGCAGCTCGACCTTCACGCGGTCTTCGAGGCCCAGACGTTTGACCTTGGCTGTCGCGAAATCGAACTGCGTTTGCGACAGCGTGACCCCGTGAGCGTGGACTCCGTAGTGCTGGGCGGCGTGGCAGATCAGTCCGCCCCAGCCGCACCCGATATCGAGCATCTTCTCGCCCGGCTGTAACCGCAGCTTGCGGCAGATCATCTCCAACTTGTCGTGCTGGGCCTGTTCGAGCGAGTTCCCCCAGTCGGTGAAGTAGCCGCAGGAGTACTGCATCTCGGGGTCAAGGAACAGTTGGTAGAACTCGTTGCCGAGGTCGTAGTGAAACTGGATGTAGTCTTGATTCTCGCGGGCGACGCCGCCGCGACCGACCTCATCGCCGGAGTAGGCGTGCTTGGCGGTTCCCTTGTCATCGGGGGCGACGAGAAACGGGAGGGCGTTCCAGAGGAGCTTGCTCTTGCTGAGTGACTTGAGGCGGGAACGAGTGCTGGCCATGCGGGCCACTTCGCCGAACTCCATCAGGTCGCCGCCATGGAAGTCGATCCCGCCGGTGGCGATCTGTCTGACCAGATTGTCGAGTGTCGGCCAGCGGAGCAGCGATCCGATGACGCCCGGTCCACTGATCGATGCGAACAGCCGGGGATCGACGTTCTGCCCGAGCGGGACCAGCGAGCCATCCCACAGCCGGACCGAAAACCGAGCGTTGAGTTGCTCGGCCACATGTTCGAGGACTGTCCGAGCTGCGGCCAATTGCTTGGCTTCCGAAGACAAGAACGAGAACATGGAGAGCATCATCTGACCTTCACCGAGCGGAAGATGCTTGCTGATTCAGCCTCGGCAAGCTCTGCAAGGGTGTTAGTTATCTGAACTAATTTTCTCCACAAGACCAATCTGGTCAACACGATGGGTTCGATTTCATCACATAGATATTAGGGTAACAGGGAGTCTCCCAGTCTGATTTCATTCGAAAGATGAGACTCCCAATAAAAACGGGAGTGTCCGCTGAGCGAACACTCCCGTGATTCCAGATTCATTCCGAGACAGCCGAATCAATCGTTCCGCAGACGCATGCCGAGTTCGGAGAGCTTGGCGCGGACTTCGTTCAGCGAGGTCACGCCAAAGTTCTTGGCACCCATCAATTCGTCCGGAGTACGCTGGCACAGCTCGCCCGCCGTGGTGATATTCAGGCGAGTCATGCACTTGCGTGACCGAACCGACAGGTTGAGATCGCCGATCGGAGTTTGCAGGACGGCCTGCTCTTCCGGGCTGAGGTCGCGGAAGTCGGGGGAGGCGTCGCGAGCCTTCTCGTTGACGCTCATGCCGATCTTCAAATTGTGCAAAGCCATGAGTTCGCGGACTTCCTTCAGCGAAGTCTCGCCAAAGTTCTTGCCCGCCAGCAGATCGGGCTCGTTGATCCGGGTGAGGTCGCCCAGACACCGAATGTCCATCCCTTGCAGGCAGTTCCGGCTGCGAACGGAGAGTTCAAAGTCGGTGACCGGACGGCTGAGGAGATGCTCCAGCTTCTGCTGCTGCTTGAGCGTCTCTTCGTCGTAGTACATGCTGCTTGTTGCCTCAATGTCCTTGAGGTACAGCAGAGCCCACTCGTTGTTCGGGTCGTAGCGAAGCACGCGCTCGAAGCAGTACTGGGCTGCTCCGTAGTTTTCCTTATCTTCGTACAGCAGACCGAGGTTCAGCAGAGCCCCTTGGTAGTACGGAGGCTTGGACAGGCAGCGTTCGTAGAGTTGGATCGACTCGTCATCGTTCCCCTGCCGAGCGGCTTGGAGAGCCAGCGCGAACAGCGCCCGCTGATGGTGCGGGTCCATGTCGACCGCACGCTCGAAGTATTCGATGGCTCCATAGGTGTCACCTTGGTCGGCCATGACACAGCCCATCTGGTAGGAGTATTCCGCCTGGCGGGCTCCTTCGGGGCCGGTACTCTTGATGATCTGCACCGCTTCGTCGAGCTTCAGTTGCTTGCGAACTTCGCCCGCTTTGCGGAGGGTGCATTCCACCTTGTTCTCGCCGAGCTTAATCGCTTCGTCGAATTCTTTGGCCGCCTCCTCATGCTTGCCGAGGGTCGACAGAGCCTGGCCGCGGTAATACCGCCCCATGCCGTCCTTGCACCCCTCAAGGGCTTCCGCCGCCTTGTCGGGCTGGCCGAGGAAGAAGTAGCCGACGCCTGCCCGGACCTTCAAGGTGGGATTGCTGCCGGCCTCATGGTGAACCTGCTCGACCACGCGGCGGAACTCTGCCGCCCCGGGCCCGGTCGCGGCTCCCAGTACGCGTTTGACTTCTTCACGCCCGAATGACGGGCTGTCTTTCATTGCCGCAAGAATGTCCAAGTCGACATCTCCGAGTTCCCGAACCACTGTGCGAACAGGCTGTTACGTCAAGCCTGGATCGTCCGCAACACTCTGAATTCCACGAGCCAAACGAAGCCACGGCTCCGTCGGCCTTCGGACCGCGAATTCACAACCTGAAGAGGGTAACAAAATCGGCAGAAATTACAACCACGGGGAGACGCGGGAGTTGTGTCGTTGTGTCGCAAGGGGGTCTGATACAAAGTGCGTTGCCCCGGATCGTCGCGGCGGTGATCTGAAACAGTGACTTCGCGTCATCGCGGGCGGTGACGCTCAACACTTTGTACTCCGCCTCATGCAGAGCTGGGGACCGAGAGGCAAACGCTTTGAACCGGGGCCACATTTCCGCTGGATCACTTGGTGAGCTAGAGGTCTTTCGTCGGTGTGACACGGCTTAGGTGAAACCCAACCGTATTCAGTTTAGTGTGCTTTTCGTCGACGAATTCACTAACACGAACGCTTATCTCATTTTCACCGTAGATTCTGACGCCTGAATCTGAGTCATTACCGTTCGGAAGGCGGCCAGACAGATTGAGTTCTGAATATTTCTCGTCCCATGTTCCATGTTCCGTGCTGACAACGCCTTTGTCCGAAAACTTCCACTGCCGGTAGCAGTGACTTGTTTGGTCATAAGAAATGAGCGTGCGCCACGAAGAAGGGGGTTGTCCCGCACAGATCACGTGGGTGTCGATTTCCAGAAACTGTTGATTGAGAATCCATTTGCATTCTTGACGTGCGGAGAAGTCTAGCGAGTCGGGCCGGAACACCCAGGAACCAACCAGGCGATCCAGCACGGCGAGTTTGTCGAGCGGCTCGTCTGCGGGAGGTGGCGCACAGGCCGCCTCCATGCCGAACGTGAGAATTGTGAGGCAGAGACAGCACATCGCAAATGTCGGTTGTGGCATGGCCATCCTACCCCTTTGCCAGCGAACAAGTATTCGACCGCCGAAATACGGTCGAACTTGACGGCACTTTCGCGGAGTCGCATGGAACAGTCAATACTCATTGTCCTCGGTTCCAAGCAGAGCTTGAGACCGAGAGGCAAACCCTGGACGCCAGAATTCTTACGAATTCTGCTACACGTCCACTTGGCAATGACGAAACACTACGGCTTCGCCCCGAGCTTGGCCTTCTCGATCGCGAAATCGACCAGATCCTGGCAGCGAAAGAAGCCTTCCCAGTAGTTGTGGCCTTGGCCTTCGGCGACGATGAGTTGGACCAGGGACTCTTGACCAGCGGCTTTGTACCGGGCTTGGAACTCGGCGGAGTTCTGCTTGAGTGGGACGACGGTATCTTGATCGCCGTGGATGAAGAGAGCGGGGATGTTGGCTTGGGCGAGGACGGAGACCTTCTCGATCGGGTTATGCTCCGACAGCTTGGCCTCCAGCTGTTCCTTGGTCAGTCCATACGCCGGGGCCGCCTTGTCGAGACCGGGGTAGGTGCGGAAATCGAAGACCGGGTAGATGCCAGCGATGCCTGCGACCTTGTCGGGATTGGCACAGGCCCAGCTGCTGACCCACAGGCCGCCGCGGCTGCGACCGAGCAGGCAGGGCTTCTGGGCGTATCCGCGTTTCTCGGTCATCTCCAGATAGAGCGCCGAGAACGTGGCCTGGCTGTCGGGACTGCCGTAGCCCTCGCCGACATCAATGCCCGCGACGGCCACTCCCGCTGCGAGGAACTGCTCGTGCATCCATTTCTCATGCGAGTCGGGATAGCCGGGCAGGGTCGGTCCATACATGATCCACGGCTGGGGCTTCGAGCGTTTGTCCTCGGGGGGGAGGAAGATGAATGCGGGTCGTCCTTCGACCAGGAAAGCTTCGCCGGGCAGGATCAGTTCCTTGATTGGAGGGTCGTCGGCCCGGACTGCGTTCGATGCGATGAGGGGGACGAAAACCAAGAGTGCAGCGATGATGATTTGCCGAGTGCCGCACACTGCTTGGCGGATTTGATCTGGGTACATGGCTGTTGTCCTTGAGGTGAGGGGCGGTTTCAGAATCCGTGATCCGGCCAACATCCAGATTCCGAGGGAGAGTTGAAACTCGGGTGTCGATGCTCCGCACGGGAGGCGACTGTGGACCTGTAGGCGATGTCGCTCCGCGACTCGCATTCCGCTTGGGAGGGCAAGGCTCCTGCCGAGCCGCGAGTACCAGAACACGTCGCCCCTGGCTCGCGGCTCAGCAGGAGCTTCGCCCTCCCGGTCCTGGGTACGACTTCACGGGAGGAAACTCCGTCGCCGAGCGACGTGAGCTACGGGTCTAACCAAGCACCAACCCGCTGGCGTCAATGGTGAACGGCACGATCTCTTCTCGGCACGCGCTGCCGCGATGCTTGGCGACGTACAGGGCCCGTCCCATTTTGCCGTCGACCTTGGTCTTGCCCATCAGGATGATGGTGTTGGCGTTGCTCAGCACGTCGCCACTCTCGATGGGGCGTTCGATGAGGGCCTCGAGCATCGTCTCGTGCGTGGTACAGAGCAACAGGCAGCCGATATCCGCGTGGTTGTAGGCGTGCTTCGCGATGGTGTCGGCGTTCTCGCGGTAGTGCGCGCGGAAGAGATCGCGCGCCACCCACTCGGCCTCCTTGCGGAGAATCTGTTGGTAGATGTACTCGAACCGCTCGAACTGGAACGAGTCGCTGGCCCGGTCAGCGGGCTCCATCCCGTCGATCACGCAGCGGTGGACGCCCTGCACGAAGTTGCCGTAGAAGAAGGCGATCGTCTGTTCGAGCTTGCGATTCAGCTCGGCCTTCCACTCGATCTTCTGGTCATCGTCGAGGTCCGACATCGTCACCCGCTTGCCGGTCTGTTTGAAGACATGCAGCGAGTCGCGGCGAACTTTCGAGCGGTCCCAGATCTCGTGCATCAACAGCGGGATGTCGGGCGATTGCTCGGTGATCGTCCAGTCGTACATCCGCTGTGCATAGTCGGCATGGTTCTGCGAATCACCGCGCGAGGTCATGTCGAAAAAGATCCCGCGCTCCTCTTCCTGCTTCATTCCCGCATTGGCAAAGTGAATGCCGAGCTGGGTTTTTCCGATACCGGTCGCTCCCAGAACCACAGTCAGCGCGCCGGGAAGAACACCGCCTCCGAGGAGTTCATCAAGGCGCGGGAGTCCAGTGGAGAGGCGGTGTGCGGGCATAGCTGTTCGGGTGATCGGGATCAGGACACGAGGCTCCCACGGCGGGAGAGATGACAATAGTGAGGTTATCGACAGAAGTCGAAGTCGAGTGGACTTTCGCCCACGTTTGCTTTAAGGCAACGCACTCGCGTGGGCTGAAGCCCACGCTACGGGGGAGTCATTGGAGCTATTGTTTTTGGCAGACAGTCCAAGAATCACAAGGTGGCGGACTTGTCCGCCCGCAATGCCGACGAAGGGGCGGTCGAACTCTCGCTACTGCATCGGGCGGGGCTATCGCGTGAACCGTACGCTTTGAACCATCTGCAGATCGCGATCCTGCAACTGTTCCAGCAGCTTCGGCTCGATCGAAAACACGAACGACAGTTGTTGCCCACTGGGTGCCGCCAGTAAGTAGTAGTTCCATTGCATCTGCACTTCGATGGCTCCCTTTTCTCCGGCCAGCGTGGTCTGCCCTTCGGCCACGACTCGGTAGATGATGCGTCCGTCCTCGGAGGGCATCTTCTCGCGGGGTTTCAGGGAGGTGAGCCTCTTCCCTAAAGACTTCTGAATGTCGGCCTCCAGTTGATCGAGCGAGGCATGTTTACCCGCTGCGGCGGTGGGGAGCTTGGCCACGTTGCTCTGGCAGATCAGGCTCCCATTCTCCATCAGGCGGAAGATGGCGACCTGGCTGTTCCCTTCGAGGACGGCTTGGAACAGGTGCCAGCCGCGATCATGCAGCATCTGGACCTTCCACGGGGCGGCATCGAAGGCCAGCATCTCGACTTCGGGAGGCGGACTGACGGGAAGCGTTTCTAAGAGTGCGTCTGTCAGCTTGCCCGTGGTGGGCGTCAGTTGCCGCGTGACGATCGTTTCCACTTGGGCGTCGATGCCGGGGCTGACGGTGCCGATGTTGGCCTTGATGGTGTAAGACAACTTGGCGGTCGTGATGAGTTGGGACTGGGTGTCAAAGGTCAGCTGGCCCGAGACCTTGACATCAGTGTTGGCTCCGTATCGTTGGCCGAGGATGCTGCCGTCGATCTGGATCGTGGCGATGTCCGTTTTCAGAGAGAGCAGTTCGCAGTTCATCTCCGATTTTTGGACGGCTTCGACAGTGGCGAGCATCTGGATCGCCCACGGACTGGGTGACCATTTCGCTCCGACCTCGACGTATTCAGTGGGGAGCAAAGCTTGCAGGGCGAGCGGCTCGCCGGGGAGTTCGAGCAAGTCCATCGATTCGCGCGAGAGCAGCCCGCTGGGGCAATAAACCCAGACACCCGTCGCAGCTCCGGAGGAGACAACGACCCGGTTGTTCTCCGGCAAAACTTGATCGGTCTTCCGACCGGAGATGGTGGTCTCCAGCTGGGCGATTTCGAACTCGCGGGCAGCGCGGAAGGCCCCGGCGTCGCGTCCTCCGGAGGGGAGTCGCCGTTCGCGGAAGCGGAAGCGGGCCTCGGCCACGATGGGATGCTTCTGGCTCTTCTCAGCAACTCCTGCGGTGAAGACGAAGCCCGTCGTCGTGACCGAGACACTTGTCTGGATGGTGCGTTCGGAGCCTTCGGGTTCATGCAGCGTGGTGGCGGCATGAACCGACGACAGGGAGGCACAGAGGGCCATAAAACTGGCCAGTGCGAATGTCCGCACTGATCGATGTGCCACTGCGGATGCTGGGATGGAATACTTCATGGGCGCTCCTTCGTCCGATTTCGAGTCGTGAGTGGGAATCTAGCATGTGCAAGCAAAACGCGGAAAGAGGAGCCGTATGATGATGAGCAGTCAGCCGTTCGCCAGACAAAGCCTACCGGTTGCAACCGGTGGGCTTTCTCACCACTCACCACGTCTTGAGTGGCAGCCAGACCCAGAGGGCGTACGCGACCGGGCCCGCGTAGAGGACGCTATCGAGCAGATCGAGCAGGCCGCCGAATCCGGGGAAGAGGGCAGCTGAGTCTTTCTTTCCGGCGTCGCGTTTGAGGAGTGACTCGCACAGGTCGCCGATCATCCCCGTCAGGCCGACCACCGCTCCAAATAGGCACGCTGCCCACGCGGGGCTGGGCTTCCACTCGGGATTGAAGAGTGGGGGAACAAACGTCAGCCAAGCCCAGGTGGCGACTGTCGAGGTCGCGATGCCGCCGATGGCTCCGGCCCAGGTCTTGCCGGGACTGAGCAGTGGAGCCATCTTGGTTTTGCCAAACAAACGGCCAAAGGTGTACGCCCCGATGTCGCAGGTCTTGGCAGCGATCAGCAGCGACCCAAGGACGAGATAACCCGCCTCGCCCCCGGCGACCCAGCGCAGCTGAGCGGTGATGCCGAGCAGGAATCCCGAATAGGCGATCACCAAGAGTGAGGCCCCGAGGGACTCGAACGTCTTTCCGGGGGAGTGAAAGGCAGCGGCCTCTTGAATGAATAGAACGAGAAGACTGAACGCCAGACTCAGCGCGATCGGCCCCAGACTCGCCAACGGAGCGGCATCAATTACGGGAGTCACCCAACACCAGGCCGGAACCCATGCAGCCAAAGCCGTCGCACAACTCCCGATCATCTGGAGTCGGCTGCGAATCGGATACCCGCGAGCGGCGAAAAGATCGCCGAGTTCCCAAGCACTGCGGACCGATAGCAACGCAGCAAAGACGGCCAGTAATGGAGCGGACTGCCCCAGGCGATGGTCCGCGTAGAACAGGCCGAGCAAAGTCGGGATCAGAATGGCAGAAATCAGCAGTCGCCAACCGAGCATCAATGCCGTCCGAGAGTGTGGGGGGAAACGGTTCTGGTGGCTGGCAAGCCCTGCCGTGTCAAACTTCCGAAGTCTTCGGAGACTTCGGAAGTTTTCCGTGTCAACGCACGATTACGAGGCCGCAGGCTCGACCAGTCCGCCGAACCTCCGCTCACGTCCAGCGTAGTCGCGGAACGCTTGGTAGAGATCGTCGCGACTGAACTCGGGCCAGCAGTTCTGCGTGACCCACAGCTCGGCATAGCTGATCTGCCACAAGAGAAAGTTGCTGACCCGCATCTCGCCCGCCGTGCGGATGACGAGATCGGGGTCAACCATCCCGGCGGTGTAGAGATGGTTGCTGAAGGTCGCTTCATCGATCATGGCCGGGTCGATCTCACCGGACTGGACCTTGAGGGCGATCGATTTGACGGCTTGTGTCAGCTCGTCGCGCGCTCCGTAGTCGAGAGCGAGACACAACCGCATCCCAGGGTTGTTCCGACTGAGTTCAACGGTGGTCTCGACCTCGCTCCAAATCGCGCGCGAGATGCGATCAGTGCGCCCGATGGTGCTGAAACGGATGTCCTGCCGCATGATCTCGTTGCGTTCAGCGATCACGTATCGCCGGAGCAGCCCCATCAGCAGGTCGAGTTCCAGGGGCGGACGCTTCCAGTTCTCGCTGCTGAAACAGTAGAGCGTCAGCTGCCCGACGCCCAGGCGTGCGCACTCTTCGATGACGGTGCGAACCGTCTGTACGCCGCGCCGGTGCCCCTCAATTCGTGGCAGTCCGCGCCGCTTGGCCCAGCGTCCATTGCCATCCATGATGATCGCCACATGCCGGGGGATACGGTCACGCCGCAACCCGAGCTGGGCGATTTGATCATCAGGGTAGGGAGGATCGGCAGGCAAGGACCGGTGCGCCAGAAGAGGATGCAAGACCACACGCCACCCCAGTGGTGAAGTGAGTCTGCATCATAACTGGCGGCACCCGCAGAGCGAACTCTGAATCGCGATCAGAGGCAACTCGGCGAATCAACGAGTCACGCACAGATGAATCGCTCAGGCGAAAAAGGAGAGCGATTCGTCGTAGGAGTTGGCGTACTGGGGAGCTTCTTCCTCCTCAGTTTGGCACTGGATGACGACCTCGCGATAACGCGGACCATCGGGTGAGGAGATCGCCAGGCGGACTTCGCCAAAGCCAACTTCCAAGATCCGAATCACGGTGTCACCCACCAGAATGGCTTCATCAATGCCGCGTTCAATTACGAACATAAGGATCCTCGGGGACTCGTTGAGACTGACGAGTGATGGCTGTCTCAGATCGAGACCAACCTCACTGCCGATGATGTCCGACGTCCTGTCGAAGTGAATGTCGCTGAACAACGAAGGAGACTCCGTGTGTCTTGTCAGCGAAGACGAACTCATGAAGAGCGGCGACATTCTGCGCAGGAATCCGAGAAAGAGCAATGCAAGAAATTGAGAAGGAACTTTCTATGGTGGTTGACCCCGATTGCATCTTGACAGATGAGTGATGAGGTCTCCCTCAGCGATCGATCCGACTCGGGAACGAACCTGGGTCTGCCAATGGAAAACAGCCCTCGCGGAAGGCCCGCGAAGGCTGTTGTTCACTCAAGATGCTTCCTGCTCAGTGGAAGACTCCATTCCCACTCATTCGACTAGCGA
>JAYTCW010000555.1:0-6251 GCA_043736295.1 Planctomycetota bacterium
GCCGCTCGGACTTCGCCGCGTGAATCTGGCAGTGCGGATTCTAGCGGTGCATACTGCTCCTCTGCACGGAAGCGGCCCCGACCGTTACGGCACAACTCCGATGAATCTCCTCCACCCGCTGCTCGTGTTCCTTGCCAGCCTCACCCAGCAGGAGCTGGCCAGGCAAGTGGTGTTCTTAAAAGAGGAAAACTGCATCTTGCGCTCGCGGCTCACCACACGGGTCATCGCGACCCCCACCGAGAAATCCCGACTCATCAAGCTCGGGCGTGATCTCGGCGTCAAGCTCCGCGAGTTGATCTCGATCGTCAGCTACTCCACCTTTCGCCGCTGGATTCGCGAGGCCGAAGCCACCCATATCGCCCGCCAGCCACCACCCCAGCCGACCGGGCGACCTCGTACCGCCAGCGACATCCGCGAACTGGTCCTGAAGTTCGCGACTGAGAACTCGTGGGGTTACACCCGCATCCTCGGCGCGCTGCGCAAGCTAGGCATCAAATCGATCTCGCGCTCCACCGTGAAGGCTATCCTCAAAGAACACCATATCGCCCCCGCTCCGGATCGCCCTCGTGGTTCCTGGTCCGAGTTCATCCGCATTCACGCCGCGACTCTGGTGCAGTGCGACTTTCTCTCGAAGCCGGTCTGGACGCCGCAGGGACTCGTCACGCTCTACGTGCTCGCCTTCATCCACATCGGCTCACGCAGACTCTGGCTCTCCCCCTCGACTCGGAAGCCTGATGCCGCTTGGGTCACGCAGCAAGCGGAACGATTCCAGCAGCATTCGAAGGTGGCCGATCTCCCGATGACGATCCTCCTCCGCGATAACGACGTGAAATACCCACCCGCCTTCGATGAGGTCTTCCGCTCAGCGGGAGTCACCGTCCCCAAAATGCCCCCGCGCGCCCCGAACCTGCGGGCGCACGTTGAGCGCGTCATTCAAACGATTCAGTCCGAGGCTTTGGATTCGCTCATCGTCACCGGCGAGAAGCACTTCAACCACATCCTTTCAGTGACTCAAGGCTGGTACAACGCCGAACGCTCACACTCCGCCCGCGACCACCTGCCGCCCGGCTGGGACAAACCACCGCCGGTGAACAACACCGCGAACCCGAGCGAGATCACCTGCACCACCCGCCTCGGAGGGCTGCTGAACTCGTACTCGCGTCGGGCCGCGTGAAAGACGGATCAATCGCTCGCCCAGCCCTGTCTCGAAATGCCTTCGTCGCAAAGGCCCCGCAACCGGTCCGTATTTCGCCAGATTTTCACGGGGAAACCCCGGCTGTCCGGTCGAAAATGACCCGTTGACAGACGCCATCTCGGGTCTCGTCGTTCTCATTCACACCATCGGTCAGTGAACAACCTGTCAGGCAATTGCCTCACGGACAGTGTGCTGAGTTTTCACACCTCGCGGTCATTTCCCACGAGTCGCGAAGCACAAACTCATTAATCAAGCGAAAGCACTCCTTGTTTGATGACTCGGTGTCAGGGTAGTGTCGCTTTACGAGTTTCCACCATGCCTCAGTGCTATCATCTTTGTAAAGGTCATGGACCCAAGATTGGAACTTTAGGTACGTAGAGTTGTCTCGGTCATCGTCGTCACGGAAGATTAGCCCCACAAGAAATGCGTCAACACGTTCGATTGTCACATCGCCAACGTACATAGCGGGGCAATTGGACAACAGGGGAAGAATCTCAAGAAGTCGCATTAGTCAGGCTCCCTTAATAGAAGTGTACACCCAGAGGAGCGTCATATGCAATCTTCCACTCCTCGAACGGAATTCCATTGGGATGCAGGTTGTCAAACACCATGTCACCAACCCTCACAGCCTCGTGAACACCTGATGTCGATATCACTCTACCAGTTGCTTTGTGGATCATGTAAGGGCCCTTTCCAGCCCTAATCTTCAATGTTGTTCCGGTCAATCCTTTGTTCGCAAGTGCTTTACGAATGGCGTCGGCGCACTGATGGCATTCGAGATTCTTGAAGCCTTGAGCTGCAGCGGAGGCAATTTCAAGGCAATCATTGTTGTGAACCAACACCCCTGCCTGGGTGACTTCGTACACGTGCTCGCCGTGGACTTCCAGATTGTACACTGGCTGCATGTCGGGTAAAGCGATGCGGCGGGTGATTTTCAGATGGCCATCGCGGGATTGGGTGTGTTCGCCCTCTTGCAGTTCGCCCAGCGGCACCCAGTCTTGGCGGTCGGCGGACCAGATCGGGTGGCTGGCGGTGCCGGTCAGGGTCTCGCCGTTTTCGAATTGAAGCTCGACCAGATGGCCCGCGCGGTGGGTCTTGATGCGGGCGATGACGACCGAGCCTTCGCCGTCGGCGATCGGCGGGCAGTCCTCGATCGCCAGCACGCGACCCGTGCCCCGGACTTCGATCTCGGCGTTCGACATGAAGATCTCGGCCCCGGCTTCCAGCCGATGGCGCTCGATCCACTCGACGGGACGGAGCAGCTCGATGTCGACCCGCGAGCCGTTCTTCCGCTGGAACTGCATCCGCACCTGCTTCCATGTCGAGTCGGGTTCGGGGAGGCTGTCGTCGATGTCGTCACGGTGGGGGTTCTGAGTCGCGATGCGGGAGCCGAGCGGGACTTCTTCGATCGGGACGACAAATGTCGATGACTCAATTGTGTTATCGAAAATGCAGGATTCTCGAGCGCCACCGATGACGGCGACAGCCAGCTTGCTTGTGGGGACTGAAGAGAGAAGAACCGGTGTTCCCGCAGCAAAGCAGCCATCGCCCAGTATTCGAAACGTTCTTGAGACGGGATCATAAATCACGGAAGAACAAAGGTGTCAGGAACCGTTTTCGATCAGAATGACATTATAGGTTCCTGACACCTTTAATGCCCCCTTGGAGGAAACAATGAGACCTGACCCCTTTTCTGCTCCCCCAATTCCGCGGGCGTCGGCATTGCGTGCCACCCGACCGCTCAAAAGGCTTCGATCCCCTTCGCATTGGACAATAAATCGTCCAGAGTATTGGAAATCCAAATGGCATCGTCCTGGTCAAGATTGCCATATCCAACATGATAGAGTCCATCTCCTCGACTTCCATTCGCATAAAACAGGATATGCCCACCGCCATCATCTCCGATGGGTATTGCGTCTGGAATTCGTCGGCGTATTCCATAACCTTCGTCCATTTCGATGCACCCCAAAGGCCCCCAAATGCGAACGTACTGCCCGTTCTGATGTTGCACTTCAATCTCGGTCGCTTCACGAGCCAAGTCAATGTATTCTTGAGGAACGCATCCGAAATGTGTCATTGCGGCGTTGATCTGTTCCGTGGTAGCTGGTGGGCCCTTTGCCAACAGCGTATACGAATTGTCAATACTACTCAGCATGGTGTGCTCCCCTAGAAACCGGCAGGTTTCGTGTAGTTGACTCCGAGTTCGTCGAGCATTCTGTAGTTCTGTTCCAGCACTTGTTTCACGACATCGTCCCCAAATCCAGCTTGGCGAAAGTCGCTGACAATATAACTAAGTTCATCGTCGATTGACGAACTCCATTTGCCAAGACCAGCCGCCACCCTTGCATCCCGGCGAGCGTTTTGAAGGTTGGAGAGAGTTGTGTGAGGGAATCCCCTGCCAGTTTCAATGGTGACAGTCGGAGCCAACTTCGGGTTGTATCCCGAAAGATTGCTTGCTGCCCACTCTTGCTGCAACCCATGATGGGATTGGAGTCTCCCACCATTCGGACCAACACCCTTTGGCACAGGTTGTGACCCAACATGTGTTTTATTGAACAGCGTGTAAGGAACATCGCCTACCTCCTTCGCAACATCATCAAGCGTGTCATTAACCAACTTATCAGCTGTTGTTGGAGAAGGCAACTCGTCAACATTCTTCAAGGCATCATCAATCTTATCCGACCCTTTGGGCATCAATCGGATCGCTGGGGTATTTGAACCCATAAAGATTTGCAAGATATCGTAGAGTGCTTCACCTCCTGAGCTAAAGTTCTCCCGTGCAACTTGTCGCCCGTAGGTTTCATGTTCCTCGTACGGGTTCCACAATCCCTGCAATCCGGCCCAGAACACATCCGCCCCATTCACGGCCAATGCAGCGCCAAAGACAGCTGCCGGGACACCCACAACACCAGCGGGAGGGGCCGCCACTGTGACGGTGCCCCCAGCCAATCCAATTGCCGATCCAACCACTGTTTCGATGGCACCAGCTGCAGTTTGAAGAGCAGGAATGATTCGAGCGATAATAGGCATGACGACCTTTTCCACACCATCGTCGCCTCCAGACCTTCTCTCTGGCCATTCACCGGTACATCTCGTCATCTTGTTTCGCAATCGCATGCGTTCGGCATGCTCAGCTGTCCACAGCGCTGGGTCCTCTGGGATCGCATCTACAGCTTGATTAGAATTGCCATCTTGGTCGGCGAGTTGAGGGTACTTTGCAAATAAGTAATCAATAGCTTGATTCTGTAATTGTGGCGTTGCGGGATTTGCAGAGTTCCCCCCTGGCGGTGTAGCAGGTGGCACAACTGAACTCTGATATGCAGTTGGGATACCGCCGGTGTTTCCTCCGGATGGGACGCTCGTGGGCTGGACGGTGAACGTATTGGTCGTCGTCGTGGTCTGGCGAGTCGTTGGGGCGTTGAAGGCGGTGTGGACAGCCGTGCGGGCGGTGGTGTTGGCGGTCTTGGCAGCGGTGATGCTCGCTGTAATGCTTTGCGTGGCGGTGGGGGTTGGCGGGTCGGGGATGCCGTCGTTGTTGAGGTCGGTGTCGACGGGGGGTGGGTTGGCGGCGGTGGTGACTTGGGTGTCGTAGAAGGTGTTAATGTCGGTCGTGGCGGTGGCGACTTCGGTGGTGATTGTGGCGAGGGCGGTGGTGTTCGCGCTCGTCACGCTGGCCACAGCTGTGGTCGCGGCGGATTGGGCCTGGGTGGTGAAGTGGGTGACGTAGCTGGGGGCGAAGGTGGCGAAGGCGGTGGCTTTGGCTCGCTTCGCCGTGGCGGTGGCCGTCAGCGTATCGATCTCACTTTGGCTCGCCCCGCCCGCGATGGCGGTTGTGACAGCGGCTTCGGCGGCAAGGGCCTCTTGGTCGGCGGTGTCGACATAATAATCGGCAGTCGCCTGGGCATATAATGTCGTGTGGGTCACGGCAGCTGTGGCGATCGAGGCGGTATAATTATTCACTGCCCCGGTATAACTTGTCACGAACCCGACCTGCGCCGTCAACGCCCCGATCTCCGCCGCTCGCCGCGCCCCGGTGACGGTGCCGACGTAGTTGCGGACGTGTTGCCAATCGAAGTCCTGGATGCCGTCCAAAGCCGACCCCAGGGCTGCACCAGCCGTGTCCATCGACCCGCCCCAGGTCACATCCGCTGTCTCCAGACCGGCATCCAGACCATCCCGGGAAGAATAAAGGTGTCAGGAACCGTTTCCGGGCAATCCACGATGGAAATGACACTTAAAGGTACCTGACACCTTTATTCCCTTCCCTTTATTCCCTTTCCTTTATTCCCTTTCCTTTATTCCCTTCCCTTTATTCCCTTCCCTTTATTCCCTTCGCCACAGCCCTCGGAGCTGCCGGATCGCTAGATGTCCCCGGAACGGGGATGCTCGGGGAGGCCACGGATGCCGGGCGGACTGTGGCACGGGTGGAGGATGAGGTACATCTCGCTGTGGATTCAGCAATGATCGGTCGCAGAGGGGGCCTTGCCGTATCACCAACTGTGATCACAAGCCTCAACTCGGAGATCAAGGGACTTAAAGTCCTCACAGATCAAGACGATTTCATTAAGTTCGGCAAAGCAGCCAAGATCACAGTCAATGCGGATGGAACTGCGGTGATTCGACTCAGAAGCGGTGCAACGCGATACGAACTCTTGCATGAACTGCAACATTATGAACAATTGCAGAAGATCGGTGCAGCGACATACATTGCGGAGGCTAATACCATAGCTGGAAATCTCCGACAAGAGCAATTTGTTTATGACAGGCTGAGAGCACTACACTGGAAATCGCTCTCATCTCTTGAACAAGCTCATGCGGATCAGTACATTAAGTCTTTAGGAGGACTGGTGTGGCCATGAACAGATTGGACTCAGGCGATGTGCGAGAAATCGCAGTTAGTTTCGCTCAGGCGAGTGGAGTGGTAGATGCTTGCTTTGAGGAGCCTCGCCGCATCACAAAGTCTAATGGAGTGGAATTTGAATGGGCAGTCCAGTTCAAGACAGGATCAGGTAGTGATGTGTCTTGGGGATTGATCACCGTCGATGAGAAGACGGGC
>JAYTCW010000556.1:0-8328 GCA_043736295.1 Planctomycetota bacterium
CTCAACCCTCAACCCTCAACCCTCAACCCTCAACCCTCAACCCTCAACCCTCAACCCTCAACCCTCAACCCTCAACCCTCAACCCTCAACGATCCCCCAACATGCCATACCGAATTTGGATCACACTCCTGTGGGTCGGTTCCATTGCCGCCGTGGTCGGCTGCTCGGGTAAGACTCCGCCCGCGGAGGCACCGGCAGCTGTTCTTGGTACTGCCGCTGCTCCTGCCGTGGGAACTACTCCGGTTGTGGCAGCTCCGACAGCCACCGTCCCTGCTGTCACGACTCCCCCGGCAGTGGCCAACACGGTTGATCCTTCGAAGCCAGAGACGAAGTGGATCGGCACGATTCCGTACGATGTCTTCTATGACCAGCCGTTGACCGTCGCCAACGATGCGACCGCAGTCAACGGCGGCGGATCCGAGAAGCCCGCGACCCCAGCTGGCCCCGATGTGGCGATGGTCAAACCGACCGAAGGGGGGACCACTCCCGCTGAGAAACCACCCGCAGCGGCTGGCAGCAAGACCGACTGGGCCAAGGTGATGCCGCTGGAGACGGCCCTCGAAGCGGTGAAAGTCGCACGCTCCGAGGTCAACGCCAACCTGCAAGGCATTCCCAAGTTCGGCATGGGTATCGACTCCATCAAGATGAATTCCGCCCTGATCGGTATGCTGGCCATGATCGTGGCCGAGCACCCCGAAGCGGCGAATTGGAAAGACAAAGCCAAGTTCATCCGTGACCTGTGCTACAAGATTCAATCAACCGCTAGTGGAAAAGGCAGTGGCCCGTTCAAGGCCACGCAAGAAGTCTTTGAGCAGATCACCGGGATGCTGGATGGTGGGAAGCCTCCCGAGATGGAGTCCAAAGACTCCGTTCCGTATGTCGAGGTCGCCGATCGTGCCGACATGATGAAGATCATTGATAAGTCGATGAACGACTTGAAGTCGAATATCGGCGATGCCAAGCGGATGAAGGAGCGGTCAGCAGAAGTCACTCGCCAGTTATCCGTGATGCACGCCATGGGGGTCATGATGGGCGACCTGAGCTATGATCAGGCCGACAATCCGGAGTATCAGACTTTCACGAAGAACTTTGTGGACGGGGCCGCTGCCGGAGTGGAAGCCGTCAAGTCAGACAAGTTCGAAGACTTCCAGGGGGCACTGAGCAAGATGAACACCTCTTGTGGCGATTGTCATCCCAAGTTTCGAGGAGGAGACAGCAATTAAGACCCGCATGAAACAAACTTGGACGTGCATGCTCGGACTCTTGCTCAGTGGAATGCTGCTGAGCCTGTCGGTTCAGGCTGATACGATCCAGCTCAAGTCCGGCCAAAAGGTCCAGGGGGAGATCCTCAAGGAGACCGAGCAGGAGGTCTACGTCGATATCGGCGTCGATGTCGTCCGTATCCCGGTCGAACGCATCCTGAGTCGCGAGCGGGGCGATGGAGCCCCCGCCGAAGGGAGCAAAACCCCGGTAGCAGACGGCTTGGGAGACGATGTCTTCCGTACTGCGACACTGCCGATCAAGAGCGTCAAGGACCTCGCCGAGGAGTACGGCGAAGGGGTCGTCATGGTCGAAACATCGAGCGGCCTCGGCAGCGGGTTCATCCTGAACGAGCGCGGCTACTGCGTGACCAACTATCACGTTGTCGAAAAAGAGACTCGCATCGCGGTCGTCATCTTCGATAAGACAGATGCGGGCGACTTTGTGAAACGCCGTATCCAGGACGTGAAGATCTTGGCCCTGAACCCTTACTACGACTTGGCTCTGCTCCAGATCCCCGCGGTGGAGGGGTTCCAGTTCACCACGGTCGCCCTCGCTCCCGACAAGAACCAGAAGGAGGGGGATGGCGTCTTTGCGATTGGGAATCCGCTCGGTCTCGACCGCTCCGTCTCGCAGGGGATCATCAGCACGCGGGCCCGCAACTTCGAAGGGCTGACCTACATTCAGACCACGGCGGAGATCAACCCCGGCAACAGCGGTGGCCCTCTGTTCAACTCGCGCGGCGAGGTCATCGGCGTAACGAACATGAAGCTGCTCGGCGGCGAGGGGCTCGGCTTCGCGATCCCGATCAGCTACGTCAAGCACTTCCTTCGCAACCGCGATGCGTTCGCCTTCGACGAGAAGAACCCCAACGCCGGTTTCCGGTATCTCGACCCGCCACGCCGCAAGAAGATGGAAACCGCTCCGTGAGTGATGAAGTGAGCGGCACGGCGCTAGCCGCCGGTTCTTCTGACCGTTGTCATGCCAGTACGGTCGTTTTCCGACCAACAACGCACCCAAGAACCGGCGGCTAGCGCCTTGCCGCTCACCCACTGAATCCCCCCTTATGATCTGGCAAGCCCTTCGCGGTCACTCCCGGCAGGTCGAGATGTTCCGCCGCGCGGTCCAGCGGGAGCGGCTCGCGCATGGGTTCCTGCTCGTGGGTCCACCGGGGATCGGCAAGCGGACGTTTGCCCGGCTGGTCGCCCAGTGCCTGTTCTGTACCCAGCGGACACCGGATCAGCTCGACGCCTGCGGCACCTGCCCGAGTTGTAAGCAAGTGGTGGCGGGTTCGCACCCTGACTTGCTCATCGTCGAGCGGCCCGAGGGGAAACAGGAGCTGCCAATTGACCTCCTGATCGGACCGCCAGACCGACGCGGTCGAGAAGGTTTGTGCCACGACCTGTCCCTACGACCGATGACCGCCAGTCGCCGCGTCGCGATCATCGACGATGCGCATACGATGAACGACGCCAGCGCGAACGCCCTGCTCAAGACACTCGAAGAGCCACCCGCTGGGGCGATCCTGTTCCTGACCGCTCCCGAATCGGCGTCGATCCTCTCGACCATCCGCTCGCGCTGCCAGCCGATCCTCTTCTCGCCGCTCTCGCCCGAAGACATCACCGAACTGCTGATCGAGCAGGAGATCGAGACCGACCGCACCCAGGCCGCCGCCATCGCCGCCCTCTGCGAAGGAAGTCTCGAAACCGCCGCCCAGTTGCAATCGCCGGAGCTGCGGGCGATTCGGGCGAGTGTGTACCGTCAATTGGCACAGGCCAACTTCGACTCACTCGGTTCGTCCAAGCAATTCCAGTCGACTCTGGAGGAGCAGGGCAAAGACCCTGCCACCCAGCGGAAGGCCGCCCTCTGGCTGGTACGTTTCGCCGCCGACTTTTATCGCCGCTTGCTGGGGGCCGGACTCCTCTCCTCTCCGGAAGAAGCCGCTAGTATTGAAGCTACCCTGAGCCGGTTTGACCGTGACGACGCAGTGGCCCTCGATCGCTGGGGTCTGATGCTCGACCGCTGTTTAGAGGCCGAAACCCAGTTGCTGGAATCGATGCCGGTCCCGCTCTGCCTGGATGCGTTCTGCCACGACCTGGGCCGCATCGGGCGAGGAGCGTTGCATCTGGTGTGAGATCGCACTGGCAGAGGACTCGACAGGCGACTGCTTGTCTCGCATAGGCCGGGTTCGCAGCAGCACTTGGTTAGGTGGCGGGATTGGTGAATGCCTCATAAACAAGCCCTGCAAAGACGATGGCCAAGCCAAGGTGGTTCATGTGCCGACAAAGCAAGGCCTGCCTCGTGTAGCTCCCTGGCATGTCGAGCGAGTACAGCTTGCGAGCGACCATGAAGTGCATGACAACCGCATAAACCAGAAACGCCCCCAGCCCTAGCCACGACAACCAAGACGGGCCATCGGGAAACAGCTCTGGCAGTCCGAAAACCGCCAGCATAATGAGTACGATGGGTATGAAGGCGTAAGCCCGAATCGACGCGAAGCCATCCAGCAACCGAACCTTTTGGTCAGGCGTAAGTTGACGCAACGCTCGCTCTCCCATTATGCGACTAACAATCACGCAGCCGAGGAAGATGAAAACAGTGATGGGATAGATCATGGTGCGAATGTGGCCTCATAAGCGAACAGCAGAATCGAACTCTGCCAACCCGGTGCAGTCATTTGTCTGACACCAGATTGCTCTTCAGGCATCGACTCCGGAAGGATCGAGTCCCTCACCGTCTGTGGAGTGTCTGGCTGTGGTATGGGGATGTCAACCGGGAAGGCTGGAGATCTCGCCGGGCCGCCCGACCCGTGTGAAACCTCGCTTGAGTGATTGGGTGGATCTGCGTAATCTTTGTCGATCATGAGTCTTCAGGAACTGCAATCGTCAATCTCTCAATTGCCGCGCGCTGATCGCGAATCGTTGCTCCGCTTTTTGGGGCAGCAATTGGCCGATGAGGTCAGCGGCCCGCGATCTTCAATGGCGGTGGCCGATCGATCGCAATGGGTGACAGAGTTACGTCAACTTCGCGAGAGTGTGGCGACCGGCCATTCCGGAACGCCGCTTGCGGAAGTTTTGGATGATCTTCGTGCGGAATGAGTGGGGCTATGAGCTATTGGGATACGTCGTCGTTGGCCAAGCTGTATCTCACCGAACCCGATTCGGCGACGTTTGATGCTTTGGCGAACCGTACGACGGTGATCCGCATTTCGCCGCTGGTGCGTTTTGAATCACGTCTGGCTTTCTGGCGACGCGAGCGAGAAGGGGCGATCACTGCTCACGGTGCGGTGGTGCTCAGCCGTCGACTGGATGCGGACATCGCAGCTGGCAAAATGGAACTCATCGCGCCGGAGCTGTTGGTCGAATCGTGGTTTGAGCAGGTTGTTCAAGCCTGCATGAGTCGACCTGAACCGATCTGGATTCGGACACTGGACGCCCTGCATGTCGCGGCTGCGTTATCGGTGGGCGAGACGGAATTCGTCTCCCATGATCTGCGTCAGCGGGCCGCGGCGACCGCTGTCGGAATGGCCGTGTTTCCGTAATCATGGAGCCGATGGAATGGAACAGAGTCAGGCACTTCGGAATTGGCCGTGTTCAACTCAATCCGAGATCGAAGCGGATGACGGCCAATTCCGAATTCCGAAGTGCCTGACCCCTGCTTGCCCTATGTGCCTTGTGGCAATAACACGTACGCACCGCAATAGAGGGCCAGAGGTTCCATCAGAAACGAGTTGATCCAACACACATTGGTATTGCGTCTCGTCGAACGCTCCACGGGACTTGACTTGCACGGAGGATTTGAGGGGACTTTCGTCCATTTTTCCACCATTGTTGTTGATGAACTGCAAAATCCATTGTCGGTAGAACATCACCATTGGTTCTTCTTTCACAGTGTTATTCCTCATGATGCTGTTGGAGCCAATACAAATGTTGCACTGGCTCATGGGGGACTGAGATAATCTAACGTACAATCCAACACGGATTGATCATACAGCATGTACACGACGATTCCGAGAAACCGTGAAAGCTCGGGCATGTTTCCGACTCCTCCACCCGTCCCTCGCCAAGCTCAGGGGCGGCTCCGTCCGTAGCTCATGTCGCTCCGCGACTGAGACTTCTCCCACCAAACACCGTCTAATCCCGGAGAACCCACCGCCTGAGTGCCTCTTCCGGCGTGCGGAATGCGAATCGCGGACCGACATCGCCTACGTAGCACTGGCCTCAATACCCCAGGCCGTCTCCACTGAGCAGGCTCGTCTGCACTGATCCGTCCTTGAACTCAAACATCCCCGCATAGCTGCGGCCGAGCTTCTTGTTGGCATTCGGGCAGTACTGCCGAGCGTTGCCTTCGATGGCGGCGACACCAGGGATGCGCGACGCCAAGCTGGCTGAGTGCAGGAACGACAGGCCGGGGCAGGTCAGATCCTGCACGCACAAAAACATGCCGAATTTCTGGGCTGCCGCAGCTGCGAGCAGAGCCTCGGTGTGCCCCTTGCAGGCTTTGAGAGCGACTCCGCTGTAGCCTTGCTCGCGGGCGAGCAGCAGCGTCTCGTAGTCGATCAGCGACTCGTCGATCACCACCGGCTTCTGTTCGGCCGCCTTGTGCATGCGGTTCTCGGGATTCGCCCGCAGGTCGCGATGGGTCGGCTGCTCGATGTATTGGATGCGGTCGTAGGCTTTCGGGTTGCCCGCTTTGATCTTGGCCAGGAAGTCGAGGACGTACTCGACGTTGGCACACTTCTCATTGAAGTCGACCGAGTAGAACCACTCCGCACAACCCCGCTTCTTCTGGGCCTCGGTCGCCACGCGATCCACGCTCAGCACCCGCTCGATGTCCCAAGCCAAATCGTCCCCGTTGAGCTTGATCTTCAGATGCGTCAGCCCGTTGTAGGGAATCCACTCTTCCAGCGTTTCCGGCAGCTTGTCGCCAATCTTCTTTTCGACATCGCCCGCTGTCAGTGGGTCAACCGCTCCAACGAGGTGATATAGCGGCATACGAGGCTTGGCTTCTCGAAGTGTGTACTTGTCGAGGTATTCCCCTTCGAACTGGTCGTCGAGGTACTCCGACAGATCGTCGTTCATGAACTTCGACGACAGGGCGTCATAGCTGTTGATGCCGTTGGCCTTGCCATAGGCATCGTTGACGGCGGCATCGAGAGGGCTGGCAGCCACGAGCCGTGCCAAATCGGGCACGACCTCGGGGAGCTTGTACTTCTCTTTCACCAGTTTGGCGATGTGGGCGTATTCCGCCGACAGCGTGAACATCAACTCCAGCGAGTGACCGACATCGATGAACCCTTCGGTCAGGCCGACAGCCCGCTCCGCGAAGTCGATCATCGCCGCTTCGGCCTGCTCCGGGGTCACGCCGTTGGTTCCCGGCCACGCCCAGATGTTGCCGATCGGCATGCTGCCGAAGCCGACTCCTCGTTTTTTGCCGCGGGTTTCGACCGTGACCTCGACATTGATGAGCTTGCTCTCTGTCACCGTACGGCCACCGAACTTCAGTGGGGTACGGTAAGAGACCGGCTCAAACGAGATCCCGGCATTCACAATTCGGATGTCAGTCGTCTTGCCCATGACCTCTTGGCGTCGCGTTTCAATAGGAACGGAATGGTGAACTTCTGCAACTGCGTAAGTCTAGTCAACCATGAAACGAGACAGAAGCCAAGTTTGTCGGAATTCCAGATCGGGGGCGTTGATGGCCAGTCAGCTGAATTCACCTGCCGTCGCTGAGGACTCCGCTGGCGTTGCAGTCGAGTCGCCCAATCGCCAGCACAAACGAGCATCGTGATCGAGTGGGAAGGCTGCTTTCAGAGAGGAAAACTAGCGACTGTGGTGAACTCCCACGAGGTTGTTTCCACGCCCTTTGAGGGCGTCTTCACTCGAGTGGCTGGTTCCCGAACGCTTCGCGCGGTGTTTCTGCGGGGACTCCCAGTTCTGTCTTAAGCCGGGCCAGTTCCGCTTTGAGCGTCTCGACCGTTTTCGCGTAGGCCGGGTCGTGGGCGAAGCTCTTCATCTCAGCTGGGTCAGCCTTGCGGTCGTAGAGTTCCCAGTATTCCGCCTCCGGCTTATAGATGCGCACGAGTTTGAACTGGTCGGTGACGACTCCTTCGTGCGGTCGCACCCGGTGCGGGACCGGGTATTCGTAGTAGTGGTAGTAGAAGCTCTTTCGCCAGTCGGCGGGGGTCTGACCCTTGAGGATCGCCACGAAGCTGGCTCCTTGCATGTCGGCGGGAGCCTCAAGGCCCGCAGCTTCCAGAATGGTCTGGGCAAAGTCCAGATTGGAGACAATCTTCGACGAGACCTGACCCGGCTTCACGACACCGGGCCATTGGACAAGCAGCGGCGTGCGCAGTGATTCTTCAAAGATCCAACGCTTGTCGAACCAGCCATGTTCGCCGAGGAAGAACCCCTGGTCAGAGGCATACACGACGATCGTGTTCTCCGCGAGGCCCGCCTCGTCGAGATAATCGAGTACCCGCCCGACCCCCTCATCGACCGCCTTGACGCAACCGAGATAGTCGTGCATGTACCGCTGATACCGCCAGCGGACGAGGTCGCTCCCGGTCAACTTGCCTTCGAGAAACTCTTTATTGCGAGGGTCGTAGTAAGCATCCCAGACCTGCTTCTGCTCCGGGGTGAGTGAGGCCGGAGACTTGAGTTTGGCGTCTGACGGAGTGAAGGTCTTTTCGAGTGTCATATCCTGGTCTCGGACTGCCAGACCACGGTTCGAGTAATCATCGAACAGATTCGCGGGCTCCGCAAATGGCTTGTCGCCATTGTGCCCCAGGTGCCGCAGGGGAGGATCCCATTCGCGATGCGGGGCCTTGTGCTGGCACATCAGCATGAATGGTTTGCTCGGATCGCGCTGCTTAAGCCACTCCAAACTGAAGTCAGTAATGAGGTCGGTCGTGTACCCCTCATGCTTGACCTTTTTCCCGTTATGGATCATCGGCGGGTTGTAGTAGATCCCCTGGCCGGGCAGGATGTGCCACTCGTCAAAGCCAGTTGGGTCACTGTTGAGGTGCCACTTGCCAATCATCGCGGTCTGATACCCAGCCCCTTGCAA
>JAYTCW010000557.1:0-3519 GCA_043736295.1 Planctomycetota bacterium
AAAACGGTCTCCCCACGGCGATGTGGAACCCCTTCAGGGTTCGTTCTCGCGCGGGACGTTGACCCAGGGTGCGCTCCCTGCGGTCGCGACCCTGGGCTGGGTTGTCTCACCCCTTCAGGGTGCAGAGTCACTCATGATGAGAGGGCTTTCTGGCAGACTCCCTTTCCGGTTTCAGCTGTACCGCGCCGTGTGCAGTGGCCGATCAACCAATGGACTTCAGGCCGCCTTCGCTTGCTGCTCGGAAGCTGCCACGGGAGCCACGCGGGGGACCGCTCCACGGAAGACCTCGCGGCCTCGACCGACTTTGCCCTTCCGCTGGAAGTCGAGGAAGTTGAACAGGCCCGCCAGCTCGATGGGGATGATCCCTTCCAACTCTTCGGCCATCAGATTGCGAACCTCATCCAGTGGACGGTGTTCGCGAATCAACAGCTTGTACGCGCGCTTGATCGAGGTGATCGTGGTGGGACTGATGCCCGAGCGCTGCATGCCGACGAGGTTCAAGGTCTTGACCCGCGCATCGTCGTTGCCGTCAAAGATCATGTAGGGCGGGACATCGACCACGACCTTGCTGCACCCGCCGACAAAGGCCAGCGTGCCGACCGTGCCGAAGTGGTGAATGGCCGAATTGCCCGAGATGATCGCCTTGTCATGCACATGCACATGGCCGCCGAGCAGCACGCCGTTGACAATCGTCGTGTCGCAGAACACATGGCAGTTGTGAGCCACATGGGCGTTCGACATTAGCAGATTGCGATCATCGATGCGGGTGATGCCGTCTTCTTTTTCGGCACCCCGATTGACGGTCACGCCTTCACGGAACTGGTTGTCATGGCCAATGATGACCTGGGTCGGAGCCCCTTCGATGTACGATTTATCCTGCGGTTCGCCGCCGATGACGCAGTTCTGCGCGAAGCGGTTCCGCTCGCCAATCGTCGTCCAGCCGAGCAGCGTGACGTGGCTTTCGAGGCGGCACTGCGCTCCCAGCCGAACATCGGGACCAATGAAACAGAACGGGCCAATATGCACGTCCTCACCCAACTGGGCGCGAGGATCCACATAGGCCAAGGGAGAAATGTAGATTGCCATCCAGACGTCCTTGTCTGTGGGGGCCGGGTCGGTCAGCCCCGGTGAGTGACGGGGGCTGTGGATGTGAGAGAGGTGGAATATGCGAAATCATCGGTTTTCGTCAACACGTTCCCAAACAGAACTTGCGGATTCTACGGATTGTCTCGCGGGGACTCCCCACTTTCTCGGGCATTTGACTCAAGTTTTCCGGCGCGACCTTCTCAAGCATGGGGCGGCATACGCTGGCCCGCAGACTTCCGAAGTCATCACCGAGAGCGGGTGCTAGCAACCCACGTTCTGGCGAACGTGGCTACGGGGGCTCAAGCCGACTTTCTGATCGACCGACTGCCCGCCAGCAGCTTCTCGACCATCCGGTGATTGAGGTGATGTCCCGATTGCACAGCGTGGAAGCTGCCGATGGGACTGCCTCCGCAGAGGGCCAGATCGCCAATGCAGTCGAGGAGCTTGTGACGCGCACATTCGTCGGGAGCCCGCAACCGGTTTTCCAGAACTCCGCGTGGTCCGAAAACGAGCAGGTTCTGGGTGGTCGCCCGCTGACCAAACCCACGGGCTTTGAGCATCGCCACCTCGGACTCCAAGACAAACGTCCGGGCAAAGGCAATCTCGCGCACAAACTCTTCGGGAGTGATCGTCGCGGTGAACGATTGCGGCGGGATCACCGTCTGACCGTAATCCAAGTCATAACGAATGGTCCAGCCCGTCGACCGGCGGGCTTGCATGGTCCCCCGCTCTCCCGGAGTGGAGAGACTCAGTTCTGCATCGACGGTGAACTGGGTTTGTGGAGCAACCTGTTCCGTGATCCCCGCACACAGCAGCGCCTCGACGATCTCGAGCGCGGAGCCGTCTCCGACCGGTGGTTCGAGAGCATCCAGCTGGATCACGCAGTTGTCGATCCACAGTCCCGCCAAAGCGGCCAGGACATGCTCGACCATCTCGACACGGGCCGTGCCGCGTTGCAGGACCGTGCGGCGCGGCTGGGTGACGAGGAATTCGTGGCGTGCGGGAACTTGCGGGCGACCGGCGAGGTCGACCCGCTGGAAGATCAGTCCCGTGTTGGCCGGGGCCGGATGGAGCGACATCCGCACATCGGCTCCGCCAAAAAGACCAAACCCCTCGACCAGTACGGGGCGAGTGAGGGTCCGTTGTCGACGTGTTGGCATGAGAGCACTTTCGGTGGCAAATTCACTCATCGTAGCCACCTTCGCTAGAAGGTGGGCGGAGGCTCTTGGCGATCGCGTGTATCACCCGCCCCGCATTTGGATACGGGTGCTGGCAGCCCATGTTCGAGCGAACGTAGCGACCACTCAAAATACAAAGACACGGGCGAACGTCCCACAACGTTCACCCGTGCTGAGAGCTGCAACTACAAAGAGTTACCGCTTGACTGCTGGGGCTGGTCCCTTGGCTTCACGAGCTGGGGCCGTGGCACCACCGGTGGACTTCTTGTACTCATCATTCAGGAAGCTCAGGATCGGATCGGTCAGGTCATCCTGCTCGCGATAGTGAACAACCTGGCGGTTCATGCTGGTGATGATTTCCTGGGGATTCTCGGCGGCATCGACGCTCTGACGGTTGAAGCGCAGGACCAGCGTGTACTTGTAGTACTTGGCGTACTTCTGGACTGCTTCTTGGACTTCCATGTACACCGTCTTGTAGATCTCAGCTTCCTTGCGGAGGAACTCCCGCTGCTGCACCTTGCGGAAACTTTCCAGCTTGGTTTGCAGGGTGAGGATGGCCGTCTCGTTCTTGATGTAGTCGGCGGAGCCTTCTTGCAGCCCCTGCATGGCCGTCTCGATCTGCTTCATCTGCTCGACCATGGCTTCGGCATCAGACTGAGCCTTCTTGGCATCACCCTGCATGTCCTCGGTCATGCTCTTGAACTTGTCATAGTTCTTGAACACGTGAGCCATGTCGATCAGACCCACCTGGTGGGTCGGAGCGGCAGCAGCAGCAGCCGGGGCGGCTTTCTCCTGAGCAGAAACGGGGGCCATGGCGAAACCGGCGGAAGCGGTGGCGACGGCAAAACAGACGAAGAGTTTCTTCACGGCGTATGCACTCCTTTGCGTGTGCCGAACCGGCTGGCGCCTGACGCCTGCCACGGAAACGGCCCGATCGTTGACGAACTGGCCGAAGGGGCCGTTGGGGGTCTCATCCTTGAGAGGAACTTCGACGAAACTCGTTGAAGTGGGACGGAATGTTCCAGATCGCCCGGATTCGGTCAAGATGACATTCTGAGAACTTGAAAAATGCGTCGCCCTGCGGCAGAAAGTGCGACACGTCTGGAGGTGACATTGGATGCGTCAGTCCGATGGCGGCGAGTGCTGCATCTATGCCAGTGCCCCGTCACGTCTTGGAATTCGGGTTCACCTCCCTCGGGAGGGCGAGGCTCCTGCCGAGCCGCTCCTGCCAGTTCGCGTGTCCCCTGGCTCGCGG
>JAYTCW010000558.1:0-2573 GCA_043736295.1 Planctomycetota bacterium
GCCACCCGCGCCAAGCTCAAGCTCGGCATCTGCGGCGAACACGGCGGCGAACCCTCGTCCGTCATGTTCTGCCACAAACTCGGCCTCGACTACGTCAGCTGCAGCCCGTTCCGCATCCCGATCGCGAAACTCGCCGCCGCTCAGCAGGCCCTGGAGAGCTAGGTCCGTCGCAGAATTCTGCCGTGCCAGCCATCCGTGAGCTGTCGAGCTTGCTTGACCAGTAGAAACGAACAAAGACCGCCGAGGATCACTCCTCGGCGGTCTTTTTCTTTTGGTTCTTGCGCCGCTCTTTGCGAGCATTGTTCGCCACAAGATTTCCCGACAAGTGACTTATTTTGTTCTTGGCCAGTCACCTCTCGGCGGCGGAAACACCTTTAGGTCCGTCTCGCGAGAGGGAGCCAACTCCCATCGCGGCTCCGGGCCAGAACCACAGAGTGACCTCTTTTCCAAAGAGTTCAAAAGAGGCCGTGCAACCACCACAACTTGAACTCAGCTGTCTACCCGTGGCCCCGCACGCGAAGACCCGAGGACTTGGGTGTAGCCGCGAAACCAACCTACGAGTTCTGCCGCACCTTGCCCCGCTCCCCTGCGACGCCAACTTTCTCCACACGGCGCCCCATACTATCGCTGTGAGGGAGTCCCGTCGTCAGTCAATCCGTTCGAGATCAGGTGGCTGCCAGTCCCCCCAGTGCTCCAAATAGTGCTTCAGGCCCGGCTGCTGGTCGGCCCTCTGTTCAATCCAGACCTTAGTCTCGGCGACGATTTTTTGCTCTTCATTCCGAGTGATGCGCCCCAGCAGGACGCGGCTGCGGAGGAAGACGAAGTAGGTGTCGAGGACATCGCAGCGGCAATAGTCGACGATCTCCTGGATTTTCCCCGAGTCGAAATAGTCCTGGACCTGCGACCCGTCGATCCCGGACTTACCCGGCTTCCCGAGGAGGTTGGCCAGCAGATTCAGGCCCCCGGATTGTCGGACCGCTCCGAAATTGGAGATCAGGTCGCTCAAATCGAGATGCGAGGTGATGTTATACCGGTTGCGGGACTGCTCGTACGAATGTGCCCCGACGTTGAACCATTCGGGGATACTCATCCCGTAGCGGTAGGCTGCCATCTCTAGCACCGGCACGTCGTATCCGCGCCCATTAAACGTGACGAGGACCGGCTTCGAGTAATGCTTCCACCCCTGCCAGAAGGCTTTTACGATCTGGTGCGGGCGGTACTGCGGCTCGTCGAGGGCGACCAAATCGATCAACCGAAAATCCGGTCCCACCTTGGCCACCACCACACAGGCAGGGATCATAAACGTGTGGGGCAGGATGTCCTTGCCGAACTGCGCCATCAACTCCGCCCGATAGCGGGTCGTGGCCGCCTGCGGTTCCAGTGACTCTTTCGGAAAGCGAATCTTCGACACCAGCGCCCCATCAGCGACGGTTTCGATGTCGAAGATCAAATAGGACACATTCTGCGGGCTGGCCATGGGATCTCCCGCAATGGAACTGTGTACATGTAGCCACCTTCACCAGAAGGTGGGCGGATGCGATCAGCATTCTCGACCGGATCGGCATCAACAGGAACAGCCCCTGTCGATTCATACGGATCCCCAAGCGCCCACCTTCTGGCGAAGGTGGCTACGGAAGCCTATCCCACTGCGTCGCTAGCGGACGAAGTGACCCTCGCGCTGTCGCTCGCACTCAATGCAGTTCCGAGCATACGGCAGGTACTTCAACCGCACCTTCGGGATCCAGACTTTGGAGGTCGGGCGCCCCTCTTCCATGCAACTCTGGCACTGACCGAAGGTTCCCTCTTCAATCCGGATCAACGCGGCACGAATCTCATCCAGCACATCCTGATCGTTCTCCATCATGCGAATGGAGAATTCCTGCTCATACGTTTCCGTGCCGAGTTCGGCCATATGCGTCGGGCTTTTCGAATCCCCCCTTCCTGAGTCAAGCGCCCCGTTGGAAAGATGGTCGACATCACCCTGAATTCGTGATTGCAGGAGCAACAGCTGCGACCGGAACGTTTCCATTTCGTTCTGTTTGAGCATGAGAAGCTCGATTCCGTAGAGGTGCGATCCAAAGAGGAAGCAACAGTATCTCTCTTTTGAGAATCGAATTCAAGTATCTCAGTTTAAGTCAAGACCAGATATTGGGCCAAAGGCAACTGCCAGCAAGAGACGCCCACTGTGTGCATCAGAAAAGTCGGACGCAGCAGAAATTCACCAGAGAGATACGGAGATGTCCCAGTCCTCGCCCAAGATGGAAATCTGGCTGATCCGACAGAGTCACATCTCCAAGGAACACCGCCCGCCCTGCGGAGCCCTCGTCAGGCCCGACTCTCAGGCAAACGCCCGGCCCAGCGACCTCGACGTTTCTCCCCCGCCGTGCCCCGGTGGTGATTTTCTGCCGACTGAGGCGAGCGGCCAGAGGAAACTTCCCGTAGCCGGGCCCCCGAGGTCGTGGCGGAACGGACCTAGTGCCCCGTCACGTCTTGGAATTCGGGTTCACCTCCCTCGGGAGGGCGAGGCTCCTGCCGAGCCGCTCCTGCCAGTTCGCGTGTCCCCTGGCTCGCGG
>JAYTCW010000559.1:0-11347 GCA_043736295.1 Planctomycetota bacterium
TACCGTCGCCACGGTCTTCTACGTCCTGGCTGGAGTGTTCCGGAAACGGAGTTGGAACGGCTTTCTGGGAACGATGACGGGCTGCGCCGCGATCTGGCAGATGCTGGGGTATTACGGGGTCGACCCGGCCTGGCATGCTCTGATCCTGGCACTGCCCGGGTTGGGATTACTGCTTGTGGCGCGGCAGGTGGGAGTGAACACGGATGTCCGTTATCTCTCGTCGGGGGATCGGACCTCTGTACTCCGAGGGGCGGGCATGACGTTGCTGACGTGCGGCAATGGTGTCCTGACAATCGCTCTGGTCATGTCGATCCTCCGAGGGTTCGGTCGGATGGTCGACCATGAGGTCGAGTGGACGAGTCTGGGTGCCATGCTGGGGATGACGGCGATCGCATTCGTGGCCTCGGTGATCGTTCCGCCAAGCGGCTGGCGACGCTGGTACAACATGCTGGGGATCGGATTAATTGCTCTGGATCTGCAAGCGATCAGTGCCCTGATTCGGCTTTCCCCGTGGCAGAAGTTTGAGATCTTCTGCGTCATCGCCGGGACGCTGATACTGATCTTCAGTCACATCGGTCGTTTCCGCGAACATCCCGAGAACAGTGAGAAGCAAGACGCCACACAAGAAGAGGGCGTCACACTCGGGCTGTGGTTTGGAAGCTTCCTGACGGTGGTTCCGCTGTTTGTGGCGTTTGTGTACCACCGGTTCGTGAAGGGAACCCCCTCGACCCCCGACGAGCTGGTGCTGCTGACGATGACGATCCTGATGCTCGCCACGGGTTGCAGCTGGCAGATTCAATCGACAGCTCTGTTCGGGGGGCTGGGGCTGTTGATTTACCTAGTGGTGATCATCGGCTCGATTGCCTACCGTCCGGAAGTTGCCGTGGGGGTCTACTTGCTGATCGGCGGAGCGCTGCTGTTTGGATTCGGCATTTTGCTGAGTATCTACCGTGACCGGCTGTTGAAACTCCCCGACCAGATCAGCCGCCGCGAGGGGATTTTCCGGATCATCGGCTGGAGATAATGCGCGAGCCAAGCACTTCGAACTCGCTGTTCATGGACGGCTCTAACGTTTGGACGAAAACCGTCCGGCGGCTTTCGGGACGAGGTAGCCTGCGGACTTCGGCTCGGTGGGCAGGTCGGCTTGTGTCTCGTACTCATACTTCTGTTGCTCGATTGTCGCCTGTCGCTGGCGGACCTTCTGCCATTCCTGAATCTGGCTGGTCTTCGGCACCGCAGGAGTCGGCAGGGTGGCGGAGTCGCTGGTCGGCACGGGGACAGGATTCATCGGGGCGGGATTGTACTCGGGCACAGGGGAGACCGTGGTCGGAGTGGCGATCGGGTAGGGCGAACCACCGAAGGCCAGGGACTGACCGCAGACAGGAGCTGCGACTTGCTGGACGGTCTGTTGCGGCACCCACTGGGTGGTGACCTGGGGAACTTGCTCCATGACGGTTTGCGGAACCTGACGGTACTGGACCTGGGTCTGCATCACGGTCTGAGGGACGTTCTTCGTCACCATGCGAGGCACCCAGACCTGCTGGTAGCCGCCCTCGTCCATGGTCACCTGCTTATAGGTCGTCGTCGGCACCTGAACCTGCACAGCTTCCTGCCGCATGATGGTCTTCGGCACATCGCGATAGGTGACGATCTGCTGCGGCTGGACCACGGCTTGCGGCATCATCATCGTCGGCTGACTGCATCCACAGCCGCCCATCGGCAACCCCATCGTGGCGTCGCCGAACATTGAGGGGCCTGAGATCCGCGTCCGTGTATGTGATCGATAGACCCACGGTCTGTTGTCGCGGGCGCGTTGCCGAGGCATCCAGGACTGCTGCCCGCATGTGGGCTGCCCCATCACCGGCCCAAACATCGGGGCCACTGCAGCTGGTGTGCCGCAAGTGTTGCATCCGCCCAGAGGCCACTGAGCTTCGATCTGTGCGGGGAGGATCCCTCCCACCAGAATGAGTCCCGCCCCGACCCGATGAATGAGATTCATAACTGGCATCCCGGCCTGTGTTTTCACTCGGTCTCGATCGGCAACATCTGCCGATGGGTGACACCGAATCACCGCTGACATGGCGGGGTATCGTCCTGCGGAATCACTCAGTTCAATCGAAGCGCGGGCCAGGCTAGACCAGTAAGCGGATTCCCGCCGAAGGTTCGGATTATCCCAACGAGGAGGAGAGAAATGTCTGGGTGATTAGTTCGCACTGAAGTCCGGCGGAAATTTGCGTGTCGACTCTCGCTCCAGCTGCGAGCGTTTCTGAGATCGCAGCTGATCGAGCAGCAGATCGGTTCGCAGGTCGACATGGCTTTGGGCGAGGAGCGAGACGAGCGTCTCGGTCGGGATCTTCAGTGAACTGGCAATCAAATCGGCCAAGACTCCCAGCGGCAAATCCCGAAGGGCGGCCTCCGTGGTTTCCCGGCTCTTCTCGAGGTCTGGCAAGGTGGCGACGAGTGCTTCCAGAAGTTCGGCGCGGCGATTGGCTCGCTGGATTTCCGGGGAGTCGGAGTACTTGTCGTAACGCAGTTCGAGTTCCACTTGTCGGTACGGAGTCGTGGTCAACTTCTCGGCCCGGATTCGAGCTCGGCACAGTCCGCGAATGATGATGATGTACTTGCCGTCCTCGAGCTCCCGATCCAGCATGACCCGACCCAGGCAGACATCCGTGAAGACCGGCGCGGTCTTTGTCTCATAGAGCTGATCCCATTGGGGCTTCAGCGTCCCCAGCGCGAGCAGTCGGTCTCCCGCGAGAACGTCGGCGATCATCTGACGATAACGTGGCTCGAAGATGTGCAACGGCTGAGTGACCTGTGGAAACAGGACAAAGTCCGGCAGCGGAAACAGCGGAGCCACTCCGCGAAATCCTGAGAGGTCTTCCATCAACCCGCTGGGCTCATTCATCATGGGGATTCCAACTGAGAAGCGGGAACGTCTCGGCCACGCGAGTCGTCATTCCCACTGGTATTCCTGCCAGCAATGGTTCGAAGCAGACTCGCAATTCCGTCCGCAGCTGATCGAGATTGACACCCCGAAAGCAGCTGCCGAAGTTCGCGAGGTAACGCAATGAAGAGGTGTGCATCTTGCGGGCCCCGGTGGGATTGCCCTCCGAGAGGTGGTGCAGGCTCACCGCCACGTGCAAGAGCCCCTGGAAAAAGTCGCGGTCATCGCCCAGTGACTCGCCCCACAGCTCCTCCAGCACATCATGGCAGGCGAAGTACTCCCGTGCATTGAACAGTCGCACAGCCTCGCCGAGCGTGGCCATGTGGAGCGGTTCAGAGGTGGGAGTCTCGTTCATGAAAGTGCGATACGATCTGTCTGAGTGATGCCCTCGTGCGTCGACTCTGCACGAGTCACCTGGCGGCCACCGAGAGGCATTTCGCCGAGTCCCTTGGAAGAACTCTGCGGAGTCGCGATTCTACGAAGCAGGAAATTCGATTGTCCAGAATCGTTCTCGATTGAGGGACCGAAATTCAGGAGCTGTGTGTGTCCTCCCGAAACGATGTCCGAAAGCAACAAGCACTGCATGTCGCCCGACTGTTGGAAAAGACGTACGGCCATGCCGAGTGTGCGCTGCTGCACACATCAGCGTTCCAGCTGTTGGTCGCGACGATTTTATCCGCCCAGTGTACGGACGAGCGGGTCAATTCGGTGACACCCGAGTTGTTCCGGCAGTACCCCACTCCCGCCACGCTGGCAGAAGCCACGCAGGCCGACGTGGAGGAGATCATTCAGTCACTCGGATTTTTCCGAGCGAAGTCCAACAACATTCGTGGTATGGCCCGGATGCTGGTCGAGGTACATGGGGGTGAGATTCCCCGCACTCTCGATGAGCTGGTGAAGTTGCCGGGTGTGGGCCGGAAGACCGCCAACGTCGTCTTGGGAACCGCGTTCGGAATCTCGAGTGGAGTCGTCGTCGACACTCACGTCCGGAGAATCACGGGGTTGCTCGGGCTCACGAAAAATGTCGACCCGGTGAAGATTGAGGTCGATCTTCAGAAGTTACTTCCTCCGTCGGAGTGGATTCAGTTCTCGCATCGCCTCATTCATCACGGGCGGAGAATCTGCATCGCCCGCCGCCCGTGTTGTCCGGAATGCCCGTTACTTTCGCACTGCCAGCGCGTCGGGTTGCCTCCGCTGCTTCCCACCCGATAAGGCGAGTGGTCGGAAATGACGGAATTGTAGAACGGACCCCCAGGTCCGTTCCGCCCGGACCTGGGGGTCCAGGCTACGGGAACCTTCCCAGGACCGCTGGCCCGAAACGAAAACAGCCCGCCCCTTCGCGCCGAAGGGACAGGCTGTTTCGCGTCACACATAGACCAATCCCGCCTTCGAGACCAGTTCGGGATATCGCCCCCGGAGTTGAGGTCCGCAGCTGCGGACCTCGTGCAAAATAAACAGGGTGCCTCAGCACACTCTGCCTGGACATTGCTCTTCGTCGACAGATCGAATCCAGCGCGAATCACCTCAGCTGGCCACGCCGAGTTTCCCCCGTCGTGCGAGCTTGATCCGCTGCGATCTCCATCGGCCTAGAACACGTCCAGTGTCATGTGATGACCCTTGTGATAGGGGTGCTTACTGGGGTAGAAGTTATGCCAGCCCGTGTTGTAAACCGGGATCTGCCGCTGGGCGGGATACCGATAGTACATGTGGTCGTAAGTGACCGGTGCCTGCAAATTGTGAGGATAGTAGACGTAAGGGTAGTGATAAAAACGATTCCAGTTGGAAGGCTGTCCCGGAGGAGCAGCCTCCGCCACTGGAGCAGCTGCGCTCTGGACAAAACCGACGACCAGCAGACCGAGTGCGGCCCACAGAACACGCTTCCCCATGACGAAGTCTCCCTTCCCAAACACGGCGAGCCCCGCTCTCCCTCCTGATGTGGAGGGGGACGTTCGACTCGCTGAAGTGGTCCGCATTTCCCACCTAACACCCCGAAGGTGTCGGCGAAAGTTGCCGATCCGTATCTCCCAGCTCCGCCCCACTTCCCCAAGCGTCGGTTCGCTGCGATGACCATTACTTCATCGGCGGATCACGAACGGTACGTCAGGCTTTTTCGGCAGAATCGTCACAATCCGAAGGGGAGAGGTTGTGGTGTGCAGCGGATGACATCAAGCATGTTGTCGCACGATCATTACCCTGGCCCGACTGACGACTACTCATCCCGCACGGGCCGGCGCATTAGCGCATCGGTCGCCTCGCGCGGGGAAAGTCCCTCGAACAGCACGCGAAAGACCTGCTGCGTGATCGGCATCTCAATCCCGATCTGGCGGGCGAGGTCGCAGACGCTGCGCGAGGTATTCACCCCTTCGGCCACGGCGGCCATGCTGCCGAGGATCTCGGAGAGCGTTTCTCCCCTCCCCAGTCGAAACCCGACGTTACGGTTGCGACCATGCGGGCTGAAGCAAGTGGTCATCAAATCCCCCAGTCCCGCCAGGCCCGCGAACGTTTTCTCTTGAGCTCCGTTATGGACACCAAAGCGGGTCATCTCGACGATCCCGCGCGTCATCAGGGCCGCCTTCGCATTGTCGCCATACCCCAGCCCGTCGCAGATCCCAGCGGCAATCGCAATCACATTCTTGAGAGCTCCACCCAACTCGACGCCCGCGATATCTGTATTGGTATAGACCCGAAACCGGTCGGTCGTGAACAGCTGTTGAATCTGCTTCAGCAGAGCGAGGTCATGCCCGGCCACGACCACGCTGGAGGGCATGCGGCGGGCGACCTCTTCCGCGTGGCTCGGACCACTCAGAGCGACAACATGCCGTCCGGGGAGTTCCGCTTCGAGAATCTGGCTGGGCCGCAGGAGTGTCTGATTCTCGATCCCCTTCACGAGACTTACGACCGGCACTCCCGGCTCCAGGTGCGGTCCGAGTTGCGCGAGGGCCTCGCGGAGAAACTGGGTCGGAATGCCGACGACGTAGCAGTCTGCCTCGCGACAGGCGAGTTCCGCGTCATGAGTGATTCGCACAGCCTGCGGAATCATCACTCCCGGAAGCAGTCGCACATTCTCCCGAGTCCGCGCCATGTCTGCGGTATGCCCGGCATCCCGTCCCCAGAGCGTGACGCGCAGTCTCGGCTCCAGACTTCCGAGGTCTGCCGAGACCTCGGAAGTCTGACGTGTCCCCGGTTGCGAGGCCAGCAGCACCGCACAGGCCGTTGACCAAGACCCGCTGCCCAGAATCGTGATGCGTTTCATAAAAGACTTCGAACCGAAAAATGGAGTTTAGCTGCGACGCGAAGGCACTGCGCAGCGGAGCATCTGGATACCCAATCGCCTGAACTGTTGCCGAAACCGCTCTGCACCGCAGATTCGGAACAACCGTCAGCTCGCCCGGAAACGGCTCAATGATTCCGCAGTGGAGTACTGCACATGGCGAAAACGATTTGCGTCCCGGTAGGGGCAACCTAGTGTTCAGAGACCATTCTCCGCACACGCGAAGGCAGAATAATGCAAGCCACCGTCGAACAACAGCCGTCCCAGACCGAGCGTCCCTTCGTCGACCGCCGTCAGTCGAGTTCCGACTCCACCGCCGGTCGTGAACGCCGTCAGTTCCAGGACTCCCGCGAAGCCGGACGCCCCGAGGTCAACGAACTCGCAGCTGCCATCGACGTGTACAAACTCGCCCACCACCGCCGGTTCATCACGTTCGAGGAACTGTTCGATGTGATGGTCTCACTGGGATATCGGAAGTAGTGTTCTGAAGTGGGCACGTTTTCTACGTGCCCGTCAATTCTAATAAACCCTCGACGAGCGTCCGGCGTAAGCTGGATGGTACTTCGGGGTTTGCATCAGAACCCAAGTGCTGTCGCTGAGGTTTGTCGCCTTTTTCTCCGGAAAAGGACGTCCTTTTTCGGAGAAAAAGGCGACTAACCAAAGCCACCGCCGCTCCTCAGACGGTCGACAGTCGCACTCCAACTCGGCCAGCAGCGACCTCGTCACACGTCTCGCTCAGTTCGGGACCAGTCCGGATCGGACTCCGCATGTCCACTCCCTTGCAGTTGCACCGGCGTTGGCGATGATGAATCTGCTGAGAGCAGATTCCTTCCCCGACGAGTCCCACCGATGTGTGCCAAACAGCTGGCGATGGTCGACCACCGCGCGGCGTTTATTGATGACATTTTGATGAGCCAGATTGCCGACGGCGGTCGGGTGATCGACTTGGGCTGCGGCGATGGGCGACTGATCTCGCGTCTGCGTGATGAGCATGGGTGTTCGGTGCTGGGGATCGAGCGGGATCGCGAGGCATTTCTAGCCACGGTCCAGCGGGGAGTCTCAGCGATCCAGGCCGACCTGAACCACGGGCTGGAGGACATCCCCGAGGGGACATTCGATTACGCGGTACTGAGCCAGACGCTGCAACAGGTGACTCGACCGCTGCAAGTGCTCAACGAAATGCTGCGAGTCGCCCAGCGGGCGCTGATCGTGGTGCCGAATTTTGGACACTGGCGAATTAGAACCCAAATCATGCTTCAGGGTCGAGCCCCCGTGACAGAATCGCTGCCCTATGAGTGGTTCGAGTCTCCCAACGTCCACTTCCTCTCCATGCTCGACTTCCGCGATCTGGCCAGCCACGGCAACTTCCGCATCGTCAAAGAGATGCCGATCATCGGACACGTAGCCATGGAGTCAGCTTGGCTCTCGAACTGGCGGGCGCACAGCGCACTGTATGTGCTGGAACGACTCGAACGGAATGCAACGGTTTAGGCAAGTATGACGTGGCGGATCAAAATCCTGCCTCACCTTGGAATTCGAGCGGGACCGAGGTAGATTCATGAGTGACGGGCTTTGCGGACGCTCAGGGTGTTTTCGGACACCTCCATGAACAGACCGGGAATGATGATGTACCATCAGATTGATCTGACACTCTTGGCATTCTTGATTTGCTTACCAGCACTGGCTGTGGCCGCTGAGGAAAAACTGGATCGCCCACCCGCGCCGCCGACAGCGGTGTCACTCTTGATCGAGCCCGGTGCTTCGGCCAAACCACTCAATCCCAGCGGCACGGTCCTCCTCGACTCCGTCAACAAGAAGGTCATCCTGCGCGGGCAGTTGTGCCTGCGCGAAGGGTTATTGGAGATGCTGATCTGCAAGGCCCAGACGAAAGAACATGAGTCGGTCATGTCGATCGATGCCGAGGCGTACGTGATTCACGCCGCTCTGATGGCCTTGGGGGCCAAGCCCGGAACCCCCGTCCGGTTCCAACCCGAGTACGCTCCACCGACCGGCCAGAAGATCGAAATCTATGTCGGCTGGACCGATGACTTCGGCCGCCCGCAACGCTATCCCGCCCAGAAGCTGATCCGCAAAGCGACTCAGCGGTACTACACAGCTGTGCTGGAGGCATTGCCGAAGGGGCTGAAACTCGACAACCGGGGCGACCTGCGGTACGACACGATTACCAAGGAGGTACTCTGGTTCGGGCGAATGACGGAGGCCCAGAAGAAAGCCCTGCTCGCTCGCAGCACCGACAAGGCGTACCAGACGATCATCGAAAAGTTTTTCGCGGACAGTCAGCCGCAGGATCTCGATGCCGATTTCGTGTTCGCGGGAAGTCAGTTCTACAAGCAGAAAGACGGCACCCAGTATTACATGGCCGAAGCGGGCGATGTGGTGTGCGTGGCCAACTTCGGCGATGCCATGATCGACATCTCCGTCCGCAGTTCGGCGGACAATGGAGGGCTGATGTTCGAGCCATATACGGAGCGACTGCCGAACAAGCGGACCGCCATGACGATTGAATTGATCCCTGTGGGGCTGGGTGAGGCGGCGGTCTTGCCTCCCGAGAAGAAGTGACACGATTGACGTAACGTGTTGCGGAGATAACTCTTGCTGAGGAATCCGAGTAGGGGGCACCTTCATCGGGCCATTGCCTTGAAACGTGCTACTCTCCACGCAATAATACCCACTTCCCCTTGAGGACGGGAGCGTAAGCCCCATTCATCAAGGATCAGGCGGACTGGCAGTCATACGAGCCGGATTCGCAGTCAGAGATCGACGCGGCTGTCATCAGGCAGCCCACTCCGGAGCCGTCTCCGGAGGCATGAAAGGGACATGGCACATGGGGCGTTACACTGGCCCAAAGGCTCGCGTCAATCGTCGACTGAGCTTTCTGGTTTACGAAAGTGCCGGAGCTGTCAGAGCTTCCGAGCGCAAGCCGAATCCTCCGGGTCAGGCGACCCGCCGGAAGAAGCTGTCGAACTACGGCACCGCCCTCAACGAAAAACAGAAGATCAAGCACTATTACGGGTTGCGTGAAAAGCAGCTGCGTCGGTACTTCGCCAAAGCCCGCCGCATGAAGGGCAACACCGGGGAGCATCTCCTGGTCCAATGCGAGCGTCGGCTGGACAATACTGTCCGCCGTGCCGGGTTCACGATTACCCGCATGCAGGCTCGCCAGGGTGTGGCTCACGGTCACTTCCAGGTCAACGGTCGCACGGTCAACATCCCGTCGTTCCAGGTGTCCGCCGGGGACATCGTGTCGGTCAAGAACCGTCCGAATCTCAAGGAACTCTACGCTCAGTTGACAGCTGCCTCCCAGAGCTACGACTGTGCGTGGGTCTCGATGGACCGCGATGAACTCAAAGCCGTCGTGACGACGGTGCCGAGTCCCGCCGACATCAGCCTGCCCGTAAATGCCGGTGTGGTCGTGGCGTTTCTCGCCCGGTAGTTCCGCTGCCAAAGTCGATTCACAAACACCCGGTGGCTCAGGTTTGAGCGACCGGGTGTTTTTCGGCATGTTAGATTGACGCTTCGTTCTCAATGGATGATGTCCTCTGTCCGAGACCAAGATGCGACTTCACTCCTGGCTGTCTCCTAAGTGCCGAGTGGCTGTCTCTCCGCTGGAGGGAGTGGGCGTGTTCGCCGCCTCGTCAATAGCCGAAGGCGAACTGGTTTGCGTGTGGGGCGGCGTGGTGTACACCGCAGCCGAAGTTGAGTTGCTGGGGGGGGCGCACACTTTCTTACCCACCCGCACGAGGTCGTGAAGGGGTTCTATCTCGGCTCGAACAGCCTAACCGCCATTGATGGTGCCGAGCGTTTCAACCATAGCTGTAGTCCGAATGTTGGGGTCAAGGGGCAAATATTGGTCTATGCCCGCAGAGTAATAGTTGCGGGGGAAGAGTTAGTATTCGATTACGAGACGACAGATGTCTCGTTGCTACCGTTTCAATGCTGTTGCGGAGTTCCCGAGTGCAGGGGGGTGATCGATGGAAATGCATGGAAGTCTCCCGAGTTTCAGCGGAAGAACGATGGGTGGCTGACCACATACATTGCTGACATGGTGGCCCGATCATGATCTCTCGCTGGGCATTTTACGTGCTACTTCTCTTTGCCGGATTGACCGGTGGGTGTGGCGATATCTGGCTAGCGAAATGGGCCAAGGAGGATCGCCCAGTTTGGTTGGCAACTGGACTAACGAGTTGGCTGGTGTGTCTGATCCTGTTTGCAATGCTGATACGGCACAGTGGTCGGTCAGTGGGGGTAACGTTTACGCTGTCAGCAGTGGTGCATATCGCGATAGTACTGGGATGGGATCTATCCACCGGCGAAGCCCAGACCTCGAAGCTAGAATGGGCGGGTATTGCAATGGCGATGGCTGGTGTAGTGCTGGTCGAGTATGGCCAGAGCAGGCACTAAACCAAAGACCTTGGCCGCACTTTAGGGAAGATCATCGGCTCGGCTCGTGGTGCCTTGTGGATCCCCCGCTGGGAGATAGAGCCAATTCACTCGGAAGTCATCTGAGGCTCAATCAGACTCTTGGACACCCAAAATCGGTGGAGCTATACCAAGAATGTAGGCAGGAGCATTCACATGATCACTCTGACAGGCGTTACCCACCGGCACCCCGAAATCCTCAGCGGAACGCCCGTCTTTGTCGGCCGCCGCGTGATCCATCGCATCCTGCACAGGAACCCGCAACTCCCGACCTTGTTCCGCCTGGCCGCCGTCTTGAAGTGCTAACGTCCTCCGGGCGTCGCGAGAAATCGCCCGCCCCAAGAGCCGCGCTCCCGGACGAACACGGCACCCAGCCCCCCCCCACCACACCGGTTCTGAGAACCACAAGTCCCGCCCCTGAGACAACCCTCTTCACTGCCCCCCAACCGCCGACATCCACGGCAACGCTCGCGATGCGCACCAAAACTCGATACAAAAAACGCTCAAACGGTCGCTTGTTTAAGGGCTAGACACCGCGAGAACTGCTTGATCGCTCGCAGGTAGTGGTTACTCGTCTGGATACTCGTCCCCGCTGAATTCCACCGATGACTTCCCAGACTTCGGTCATTAGTCGCGAGGCCGTTACTGAGATGACTCTCACGCAGAATCAAAAAAAGCCGCGAGGAGTT
>JAYTCW010000560.1:0-3753 GCA_043736295.1 Planctomycetota bacterium
ACGAATTGTTCACTAACCGATGGCCGGAATGAGAACGGTGAGACCCAAAATGGCGTGTGTCAACCGATCATTTTCGACCGGGCAGCTTGAGTTTCCCCGGGGGAAGTTAAAGGTGTCAGGAACCTTTACTCGCTGTTTCAGCGTGATTTGGGGGGAAGTTAAAGGTGTCAGGAACCTTTACTCGCTGTTTCAGCGTGATTTGACCATAAACGGTTCCTGACACCTATGTTATGCCCCCGGCGGGGGATTATTCGTCGATGTTAATGGTCACTCCCGATTGGACGTGGACGAATACGGGGAGTCAGTCGTCGACATTAAATGAGACCGTCGGCCAGACGAGGCAGTCGATGCCGGACTTGGCGACCGGGGCGGCTGTGGCGTTCACGACGCAGACGGCGCTGGAGCAGACGACCTCGGCGACCGAGCTGGGGCATTCGGCCACCGTGCTGCGGACCAGCACCGGCAATTCGACCCTGGGCAGCAGCTGGGGCGGGACGAGTACGGAGGGGACGTATTCGAGTCCGGGACTCAGCGGGATCTCGATGCGGGCGCACGCGCTGGTGCCGGTGGGGTCGGATGGACTCAGTTATGCGTTTAATAATAACCCGACGAATTATATCGGTGATTATTCGTGGACAGCGAACGACCTCCTCGGCGGCGGCAGCTCCGCCGCGCCCGAGGCCCAAGGCTTCTCCCGCAACTTCGACACCTCCCTCACCACCCAAAAGACCATCGCCGCGACCGCCGGGGCGAGTACGACCAATAGCGACAACGCGGGCAGTGCGGGCAGCAACGCGGGTGCCTACGGCAGCAACGGTGGTTCGACCTCCTACAGCAGCAGCGGCAACAACTCCTACGGCACGGGCAATGGCGGCTCCAGCGGATCAGCTGCCGAAGCCGAAGCCGAAGCCATGTTCGGGCCAGCGGGCCTGCATTTCATAAAAACAACGGGCATGATCATCGCGAATGGTGATGCCGCAGCGATGAAGTCCGTGACGAACCAGATCGCCAGCGCGATCGCCAAGTTCATCGTCTGTGACGGCAACAGCTGTGCGTCCGACGAGCATTTCGTAGGCGCAGTTTACACTCCCGAATCCTACGTCGATGGCCACTGGGCTCTTGAACCGGAGCTAGTCTCGAAAGGCTATACCGTGCAAACGGCGGGGCAGTCTGGCGGCATGTCGCCAGAACTCGCCGACGCGACCGACGAGGCATTGGAAGATGAAGTCACGCGTTTAATGAAGGTGATCGCAAAACTGAACCACGAAATCGATGACCTAGACAAGGAACTTGAGCGTCTGCATACGAACGAAGGGGCAGAAAGGAACATAAAACGCAAAGAAAGCCGGCGATTGGGGAAATCCCTCAATCGCCGCGATGCGGCTATCCTTCTCGACAACGCTCAACAGCGTACGGGTCGGTCACCCACGGGCAATCTGGTGGCAACGAGTTTCACCGGTTTCGCTGACATCCGCAAGGGCAACACCTACGCCAATGCCTGGAACGAACCATGGGTGCAGGAAGCACAGTACTACTGCTATGCCGTCGCCATTGGCTCAGGAGCAATCATTGTTGTCTGGGTCGCTGCTCCCGCAGCGATCGCCGGAGGCAAGGCCGTGGCTTCGGGTGCGTCGTTTGCTTACGCACAACCCATCCTGGCTGCGAATTTGACGGGAGCTTACCTCGCCAGGAATCCGGGGGTTCTGCAAGAGGGGCTGGAAGGGGGCACTGCGTTCGTCATGGCGTACTCAGAAACCGGCAGCGTCGTCGATGCCACTGCCAGTGCTGGCATCTCGCTGTTGCCGAGTGCCCCTGTTACCGTCTACCAAGTCAAGGCTCTGTCGAAAGCGCAAGGGGTGAACTACACTGGCTTCAAGGTGAAGATCTGCGTAGAATCGCAGGGGGCAGGTGAGGTTGCTCCAGATAGTGGCCTCAGCAGAACGATTTACCGAAGTATGACAGAAGGCTCAGATGGACTTCCTAAAACTGGACCTACCGCTAGGCAGCTGGGAGTTCGGCCTCATGATGACATCCCCGTCACTGGAGGCAATGTTAGCCCGATGACAGGTGGAATGTCAGTTGCCCCTGATACACCAGGAAATCTACCGTCTCACCGTCGTCCCCCTTCGCTCGGTGGAACTGGGAAGGATCCTGTATGGGAATTCGATCTGAACAATCTTGGCGATGGGGTAAGATTTCGTCAGGATTCCCAAACACACGGACTTTTAGAACCGGGATCTGTGATGAGCATTGATGAATTTCAGAAAGCACTTGCGGAGCTGGCGAAGTACTGGAGTAAGCGATGAACAACAACGAGACCAAGCTGAGGAAGTTCACTAGTCGGATTTTCGGTGGCGATCCATTGCCGAGGCTTATCGCTGAGATGCGGGATTTGCGGGACGAGGGGATTTCGGCCCAGGATGTGCTATCCTTCCTTAAGAATCTGCGGGCAAATTGTCCTGATGATCACAAAGAGGATGTCGTTCTTGAGTTGATGGATATCGTGACTGGATATTGTGCGAAAGACCAGTGCGTATGGATGGAAGAGAGTAAAGAGTGACATTCAACATGACACATGTAAATCTGTATTCGGTCTGCGGTGTCTTGCCACACCGAGACGGTTTGCTTTTGCTGCCGGGAATTAGCCAGGACAGAATTGTCGAGGGAAATCTCAAAATGCTTCGCCCTGGAGCAAGGATATGCCTTCGCTCAGAAGGACTGGATGTAGGTAATGCCGAAGTGATTACATTTGTTATTCGTTGGAATATGGAGCGTACTTCGCTGGAAGATGCCGCAAAATCTTCAATCGCATTAGTGGTTCATAGTGATGAACACATTGGTGATGGCACAGAATTGTGGCTGGCCATTTTGCAAGATGATTGATGGCGGGGTGCGCGAGGTGTGAAAACTCTGCACACACTCGGTGAGGCAATTTTCTGACTGGTTGTTCACGGGCCGATGGTGTGAATGAGAACGATGAGACCCGAGATGGCGTCTGTCAACAGGTTATTTTTGACCGGGCAGCCCGTGTTTCCCCGTGAAATTCTGGCAGGGTGCAGACCGGTTGCGGGGCCTTGGCGAGGAAGGCATTTTGATTCAGGGCTGGGCGAGCGATTGATCCGCGGGGTGGCCCCGGTTGATTCGCTTTGGAATCTACCGGGGTGGCTGTGCCAAAGGAGGTTTTTATGTCGTGTGTTCACTCTGGAGTAACCTCTTGTGCCGCTGGCACACCGGTAGGCCCAAAGCGGCCAACCGGTGCCACCCCGCGGGATCTCGATGGGGGCGCACGCGCTGGTGCCGGTGGGTTCGGATGGACTCAGTTATGCGTTTAATAATAACCCGACGAATTATGTCGGAGATTATTTGTGGACGGCGAACGATCTCCTCGGCGGCGGCAGCTCCGCCGCGCCCGAGGCCCAAGGCTTCTCCCGCAACTTCGACACCTCCCTCACCACCCAGAAAACCCTCGCCGCGACCGCCGGGGCGAGTACGACCAACAGCGACAACGCCGCCAGTGCGGGCAGCAACGCGGGTGCCTACAGCAGTAGCGGCACCACCTCCTACGGCACGGGCAATGGCGGCTCCAGCGCATCAGCCGCCGATGCCGAAGCCGCAGCTGGAGCCCTGTTCGGGCCTGCGGGCCTGCATTTCATAAAAACCGGTTCATCCGACTATTTGGGGGGATGGTCATTGGCGAGATTTTAGCCTTGTAGGGTGTACTTGGTGTGGTGCAGGGTGAGGAGTCGTTCCTTC
>JAYTCW010000561.1:0-10900 GCA_043736295.1 Planctomycetota bacterium
TCCATCCGCCATGCTGCCGCACTCCTTTGCTCGATGACGGCTCAACCATAGCTTTTTCCTTGGGTTACGTCAGCGCTGCTTTTCGGATAGCCTCTAACACCCGGGGGGTACGGCGTCGTGACGCTGCACCGCCCGGCCAACGTGGACGAGAAAGACTCGCTGTCGCAGCTGATTGGTGTCCTGGCCGAAGTGAGCGAGCAATTGCCACTCATGTTCCCGGTTCACCCGCGTACGCGAGCGAGGATTGAGTCGTTCGGTCTGAACTGCCAACTGGAAGCTGCACCGAACATTCGGTTGTCTCCCCCGCTTGGGTATCTCGACTTTCTAGCTCTGACCTCACAAGCGAAGGTCATCGTCACCGATTCGGGTGGCTTACAGGAAGAATCCACCGTACTCGGAGTGCCGTGCCTCACCATGCGTCCCAACACAGAAAGACCCACGACGGTCACGATGGGAACGAGTACCCTCATTGGCAATGACTTCGAAATGCTGCGTCGTGAGTTCCAGAAAGTGCTCGGCGGAACCTCCAAGAGCGGAGGCATACCCGACTTCTGGGACGGCCAGACTGCCGGGCGTGTCGTGGCTGCCATCAGACGGCATCATGGCTTGCCGGTGACAGCCTCAACGCCCGACTTCGATCCCATTCTCCGGGACTCAGGCGAGTGAAAGACTCAGCCATCTCCGCAGTACTCATCAGAGTCACCGTCAAGCCGCCACGGCCAATGTGGTTTCTGTGGGGAGCAGTCTGGCTGCTGGCGGTCAGTGCCGCTTGGAGTACGCGACTGCGCTGGCTGCCTCGCATCGGAACATCGCTCAACGTCAGCGATTCGTTGTCCTACGCACCCCTCGTATTGATTCTGCCAGGGAGCGAGGAGACGCGTTCCATTGTGGCAGCAGAGTTGGTGAAGGCGGGGTCTACCGACTTAGCCATTGTCATCGAGACGCAGTCCCACCCCGATGTACTTGGCGGCGTTGAATTCTCTCCCGCAGAAATGACACGGCAGATCCTCATTCGTGGTGGAGTTCCCCACAGTGCCATCGTGACACTGCCAGGCGACAGCGACAGTACTCTCGATGACGCGCGGGCCCTGGATCGCTACTTTCAACAGCATGATGTCGCCGATGTCATCATTGTGACGAATGCCTACCACACTCGCCGGACTCGATGGACGTTTCGGCAGGCTCTTCCCAAAAGTCAGCACCGGCTGCGGTTTTACGCCGCACCGAATGGGTTTGATGACCGGACTTGGTGGACCACTCGGAAGGGACGACAGAGTGTTCTGTCCGAATGGTTGAAGTTCTCCTACTATCTCATTCGTCATGGTCACGGATGGGTATGGATTGTTGTTTCGACCACGCTGGCTGGCGCAATTGCGTTCACCAGACAACGCAGAAAGGATTCTGAAGATGACCGAAAATACACGCCAACCCAGTCCCGCTGAGGAGACTGAACTCGGGGGATTTGACTTTGTCGGCTTCCTTTATCGTCGCAGCTGGTTGACCATTTTCTTCGGTCTGCTGGGAGCCGCAGCAGGGTATTATTACTACCTGCAACAGCCGGTTCGCTACCGTGCCTTCTCGGATGTGCTGGTCATTAAACAACAGGCGGACTTGCCAGTCTCCTCGGTCAATGGGTACGACCCCGCTGGCCAGCGTGACCCACTGGCGAATGACGCCCGACTCATTATGAGCGAAGGTACGGTTCGTCCCGCGATTGAAGCAGCGCAACTGAACTCGCTCCCGAGTCTAGCCGGATCATCCAACCTCGTTCAAACCGTTATGCAGGGACTGACGGTCAATCGGACCTCCTTGCAGGAGGATGTTCTGCAAATCTCCTATCGTGGGTCTGATCCCAATGACTGCGCTCGCATCGTGAATGCCGTTGTCTCCAGCTATGATAAGCAACTGAAAAACGCTTACCGGGATGTCGGGGCCGTCACGGAAAAGCTACTGACGAGTGCCAAAGAAGAATGGCAACAACGATTGAAGACCAGTGAAAGCGAGTACGCCGTTTTTCGTAAATCCGTCGCGTTACTCTATCACGGGGATTCGGTAACCAGCGTCAGCCAAAGCCGGATGACGGAGATTGAATCCGAACGATCCAAAGTGCTGATCGCACGCACAGATGTCCAATCCCAACTCGATTCGATCCAGAAGGCGATTGATCGGGGTGGGAGCCGAGAGGCAATCCTGTTAATGGTTAAAGCCCTAACACTTCAAGACGATAAAACTCCCCCGCAGGCCACGCATGGCACTGCGGGGCAATCCGCGCGGGAACTGTTTGCGATGACTCTGGAAGAGGAACTACTTCTCGAAGAGGTCGGCCCCGATCATCCGAAGGTGAAGCAGATTCGTAAACGGATCGATCTGACCCGTGAATTTATGCAGGAGCGATCCGAAATTGAGGGGGGCGTGGTGCTCGCCTCAGCGGAAGACAAGGATTTTCTGGCGATCTATATCGAGTTCCTGCAACATCAATTGCAGGCCGGTGACGAACGTCTGAAGCAGCTGAATGCCTTGTTTGAACTCGAAATGGAAGCCTCCAAGAAGCAGACCGACCTGCAAATCCGAGACGGCCAACTCAAAGCAGAGATCGCCCGTAGTCAACATGCTTTTAATACGATCTTTGACCGACTGAAGGATGTGAATCTGGCGACCAAGGGCGGTGAATATCGAACCGAAGTGCTGAAGGCCGCTGAACGAGGAGTCCAGTATGAGCCCGTGTACTCCAAGATCATGGCGGTGGGGATCGCCTTGGGCATGCTGGCGGGAGTCTTGCTGGGGTTGCTCGTCGAGTTGGCTGATCAGAGCTTCCGCCGCCCCGAAGAGGTCAGCCAAGCACTGCGATTGCCACTGGTGGGAGTCAGCCCGCAAATCCAGTTGACTCGACGGTCTCCTGGCAACAACTTGGGGCCAGCACTCATCACGATTCATCGCCCACGTTCCCAGTCCGCCGAGGCGTTTCGCGGTGTGCGTACGTTCCTTCTGGCTGCGAAACAGGGGCAAGGTCATAAGATCGTACTCGTCACAAGTCCTGAACCCGGTGACGGCAAGTCAACGATTTCGAGCAATCTCGCCGTCACCCTGGCGCAGTCCGGTAAGTCGGTGTTGCTCATTGATGCGGATATGCGGCGGCCCACGGTGAACAAGCTGTTCGGTCTCGCTCGCGAGATGGGTCTGTCTGACATGCTGCTGGAGAGTCAACATGACGTTGATGACATCGTCAAGAGGGTGGCTGTCGAGGGGGGGACGCTGCATGTGATGACCTCGGGAGTCTGCCCCACGGACCCCGGCGAACGTCTGCTGTCGACTCGCTTCGAGAACTTGATCTCTATGCTCCGCGATAAGTATGAGTGGATCATCATCGACTCGCCGCCGGTCTTAGCGGTGACCGACTCGGCCACGCTCTCGCGTTTTGTGGATGGAGTCGTTCTCGTCGTGCGCATGAATGGCCGCAGCCGCATGGCCGCCATTCGAGCGACAGAAACGCTCCGCTCGCTGGGGGCCACCCTCATCGGAGTGGTGGCCAACGGCATCGATCCGACCAAGCACGGAGGCTATGGCTACCAATACGGCGTCTATGGGGCCGGAGCCCGGGCTTCGAAGTATTATGCAGAGAGTTCCGATGGTCGGTAGTGGATCGAACAACGATCCGATCTGTGGAGTCGTCGAATGAAGAATGGGTGACGACGGACCAAGAGGGATTGGCCGAAGGCGTATCCTGGATGACATCTTGTTGTGGTATCACCCAAACGCTCAAAGCGTCCGCGCGAAGTAGAACAGTGACCACTCGCCAGTCTCGCCAAGCCCCCATGACTGACGAACGAGACTGTGAGGACTGGACCCATTGTCGTCTCAGTCGTCGCGAGTTTCGCTGAGGAACTTGGCTGCCTCTTCCGGAGGGACAGGGTTGATATAGAACCCGCTGCCCCATTCAAATCCGGCGATGCGGGAGAGTCGGGGGAAGATCTCGATGTGCCAGCGGTAATGCGGCAACTCTTTTGTATTGAATGGTGCCGAATGGATGATGTAGTTGTACGAAGGATCTTCCAATCCCACTTCCAGCTTGCGAAGCGTGCGCTTCAGCACATCACCCAGTTCATCAATCTCCGAGTGGGACGCGGTTTCGAAGTGGCTGCGCTGGGCCTTGGGGAGGATGCAGAGTTCGAACGGGAACCGACTGGCAAACGGGCAGAAGACCAAAAATTGCGAGGTCTCCAGCACGACTCTCTTGTTGGTCGCTCGCTCTTGGAGCAGCATGTCGTTAAAGATCGAGCGACCGCGATACTTAAAGTACGCCTCGGCCCCGTCCAGCTCCTCCTGAATCGTGATCGGCACAATCGGCGTCACAATCAGTTGGGAGTGGGCATGCGATTGCGACGCTCCGGCGCGGGCCCCTTTGTTCTTGAAAATCAGGGCGTGGATCAGCCGGGTATCGCGTTTCAGGTCATTGAGACGAGACTGGTAAGCCAGCAGGACATCACGCACGGCCTCGGCGGGCAGGTGCGAGAGATTGGCCTCGGCGTGCGGGCACTCGACGATGATCTCATGAGCCCCGACCCCGTGCATCACGTCATACATGCCGTCGCCGCGAGACTCCAAATCGCCATCGACTCCCAGAGCTGGGTACTTGTTCGCGATGACGCGGACCTTCCACCCCGGACCGTTAGGGCGTGTGCCCGCTGCACGGATCGCAAAGATCTCCGGCGTCGTGATGTCCTCGCGCCCCTCCAGAAAGGGATCGTTCGCGAACGCATTCAGATCCGCTTCTTCGATCGTCTGGGGACGATCCGCCCGCTCCGGGGCAATGATGACCCAGCGGCCCACGATCGGGTCTTTTCTCAACTCGGACATCTTGATTTCCGACTGTGCCGTCTTGGCAGGCTAAGACGCAGGGCAGCTGCCCGCCCCCGTCTGGTTCCTCGGTTCGAAGTCGACAAGTATAGAGTGCGTTCGGGTTCAGTGAGCAAGCTCGATTCCGAGATTCGCGCGAGTTTGGAGAATCGCTCGCGCGACTGGGCGATGTGACTTGACACGGGCTGATCATTACCGACGGTCCGAGTACCACGAGGGCTAGTGGCCCGTCAAGGGTTGATTTTGGGGACCGCCTCCCTCGGGAGGGCGAGGCTCCTGCCGAGCCGCGACTGCGGGTGGGCGTGTCCCCTAGCTCGCGGCTCAGCAGGAGCTTCGCCCTCCCGGGCGGGCCTGGCTCAACCCCAAATCCTAGGGTTGACAAGGCACCCGATTTCACCGCTGTCGTGGAATATCCCCTCGCCTCACTCCGGGTGAAACTCGACCCAGCGATCCCACGCATAGGTCCACTCCATCCACATCCGCATCACCGACCACAGCGATCGCATCTGGGCCAGTTGGTCGCCGCTCAACTTCGCTTGAGACTTCATCGCATCCTGGACGGTGTCCTTCAACCCCCACCGCGTCGACAGGGCGGCACACAGACCGTCCGCCGTCACGTTGGGCTCGATGTCATCACTGACCAGCCCCGCGCGGTGGGACTCCACGAACAACTCGAACAGCTGTTTGCGCGAGGGCTCCAGTTCCAACGGACGAGTGGCTTGGGAAGCTTCGAGCATGATGTCCTCGACCCGGTCGAGGATCTTGCGGACGTTGATTCCAGCGGAGGCAGAAGAGTCGGAACTGGTGTTCATGGGTTGCGTTTCAGGCGTATCGGGCGTACGAGTGTCTCGCCCCGGAGAGCCTCACTCGCTCCCCATAGGATATCGGATGCGCCCAAGCCCCGTCGATTCATCGTCCAGCAGGTGTGAGAAGTGTGAGCGTCAGCCCAATACCGACAAATCAAGTGGAAGTCGCCGCTTCGGGCGATGTGATGAGGAATTTCCGAACGATACATTCCACGGCATGGAGGCTGCGACCATGGATAGATCGTGTGGGGGATCGGTGGGTGGGTTTGGGAGAGCGGTCAGATTTGTCTGCCCCGTGGGATAGGCTTCCAGCCTGTCATCTTCTGCCAAATGACAGGCTGGAAGCCTATCCCACGGTCATCTTTCTTTGGCCGCTCGTCGAAGAGTTCTGTATTTCTCCCAGCTCATCCTGAGCGAAGCTCGCGATTTTAAACAGATGATTAGTACCCGGTCACGGCGTGGAATGCCACCGGGGGTTCGCCAGATTTATGTAGCCTGCTGTACTATTGAGCCGAGGCCGATCAAGTCAGATTCGCCTCCAAAGTTTGACCAGTGTGGCACAGTACCAAACAGTACACAGCAGAAACACGGCGGGAAATATCCGTTCGATGAATTCATGCAATCGACCATGAGGGATCGCTGTTGAAATGTACACAATGGAGGCCAAGCCAATGATCTTTCTCAGTGTGATAGCGATCTCTCGATTACCGGTTTGGAGACAAATCTTCGCGATAGCGGTATACACGCCCGACATCACTAAGACGCTGGCCAGGGTATCCAAGTGTTCCAGAGAATCGCTCTTCGGATCGATGAATCGAAGGGCGATCAAACAGGGAATCAGGAAAGAGGAGGCTCTTGCAGCTGTCTCCCAACGAGAAACGGATTCGCTGGTGAGTTGCCAGACAACCCAAACATGAACCACGCTCGCGAGAAAAACTGTACCTGCAATCGACATGACCCAATTTCGGATCGGAACCATCTTGTGATAGATGCCTTCCAATTCGTCGTTCGCCAATCGCAGTGCGTTCGAGTCTCGTTTTGAAACCGCTTGGCGCGACTTCTCATTCACAATTCGTTCTTGAGCCGTGAGTTCGCGCACCTTCAATTCTGCGAGTCTTGTCCCCAAGAAGCCCAGAACGAAGATTAAGTGACAGATTGCCAGACCGAGAACTCCTCGCCCCCATGCCGAGTTCATCGATTGATATCCCTGTGGTTGGAGCAAATCACCATCCGGTTCACGCCGGACGCTCGCCGCCTACTTCTTCAGCAAATCCGGCACTAGCTTTTTGACATCTTCCATCGAGGTCGTCACGGCGACGACGGTGCCAGTCTTGTCGACGATAAACATCGTCGGCAGAGCCACGATGCCGTAGGCCATCGCCGGAGCGCTCTCCATCCCGCCGGGTTCGCGAATGCTCGGCCACGGCACCTTATGCTGCTGGAGGTATTCTTGAATCGGGGCTCCATCGGTATCGAGGTTGACGCCGATCACCTCCATCCCCGCCGCCTTCTGCGTCTGGTACATCTCCTTCAGCAGCGGCAACTCTTCCGTACACGGAGTGCAATAGGTCGTCCAGTAGGCCACCACCAACACCTTGCCCTGATACTGAGCCGCATTGAAGTTCCCGCCTCCCAGCAGCGCTCCCGCCAAGGCCAGCTTCTCCCCCTTCAGTCCCAGCCGCAACAGTGACCCCTTGGCGCGCACAGCGGCGCGGCTCTCTGGATGATCCTTAGCGATCTGCGCGTACCACTTGGCAGCCTCAGCGGTCTTGGCATTCAGATCGTGCGTCACCGCCAACGTGAGCAGAGTGTCCGGTCGATCCTCGGCCTCGGGGAACTGGGCAGCGAAGATTTCGAGCGACTTCAAGAAGTCCTCCTGAACCTTTTGGCGATCAGCGACGGCGGCCTGTTGCTGGTCGAGTGTGTACTTGGTCATAAGGCTGCGGAAGATCAGGAACGGATAGATCGGCTCGTCCTTGGCCGTCTTCGAGTACTGCACCTCCATCCGCTGTAGTTCGGCCATCCCGCCCTGGTAGGCTCCCATCTGAGTCGCATTGCAGATCCCTTCGATCAGCTGACGCTGCCAGCTGTCCCGTTCGTCGGTGGAGGCGGAGTACTCGGCCAGTTTGGCGAGGTATTGGAAGCGGGTGACGTGGTATTTCTCGGCTTCATCGGGCTTAGCGGTCGGGCCGGGTTGGTTCTCGTCGAGCTTCTTAATGGCGTCGATCAGCTGTTGGACTTCGGGCTTGAGGGCTCCGTCGGGCGATCCTGAGTTGGCAGCGGATTGGGCCATGCTGGGCTGGAACAGTCCGCCCCCTTCGGCGATGAACGACTCGGTCCCCTCGACCGGTTTGGGCAGGACGGTGAGCTTCCAGGTATTGCCGACGCGGACGATCTCCCCGAGGTGGATCGAGCCGGTCTCCTTGCCGTTTTCGACAATGGCCATGGCGTTTTCGTAGACGTACAGATCTTGTGTACTCTTGCCTGGTTCCGCGGGAACCATGTAGGGCATCGTGCAGTTGAACTGCATCCAGCGCGTCGTGGACTTGATCGTCTTCGACTGCTTGAGAGTCTCGGCAAGCACCTGCTCGGGATTGGCGACATTCTTCAGAACGGTCGCCTGAGCCGCCTTTTCCACCCCGACCGCAGTCAGATCCTCAGCCGTCGCCAGCAGTGGCTTGAGGATGTTGGCATCTCCGGTCGCCAGCGCGCGGACCGCCTCCTGCGAGAGTTCTTCCGCCGAAATAATCTTCCACTGATCGATGATTCCGTCATGATTGGGGTCGACCCCCCAGCGTGTGCCGCCCATGTTGAACCAGCGGACCTGATCGATGTTGACCTTTTTCGTGTCTCCGGTGGAATCAATCTCGCGGTAGACCTCGATGCCGTCCTTATAGTAGCGGTACTGGTCGACGGTTTGGTTCCCGTCAATGTCGATAAACCGTCGCAGGGTTTGCCCCTGCGGACCGGTCACCACATATCCGGTCCCCTTGCCGATCTTGAGGGTCTCGATCTTGCACTTGTCCCATTCGGCCTTGTCGGGAGTCTCGATATCCACGACCTGTGACGGGCGATACCCGCCCAAAATCGCAGCCGCTGTGACCTGAGCCTGAGCCTGTCCGCTCAGAGTGTGAACCAGAAACACCACCAGGCAACTCGCACTAAGCGAGCCAAAACTCCGTCGGAGCATGAGAACAGTCCTTCCCTGACAAACCCAACACGCCGGGCCGGTACTCACCTGCCGCAGACTCGATGTCAACCGGGCGAATTGTAGCCGGAGACAACCGGAGATCGAAAGACCGATTCCGGATGACGGAATCGAGCGAGGACGGCCGCTTCAGTCACCCTTCTCGCGGGGAGGGCGAGTTCTCGTCAAGCGAGCGGCCAGAGTACGCGCATCCAAAAGACTTCCGAAGTCTTCCGAGACTTCGGAAGTCTGGGGGTACGTTTCAGAGCGTCCGCCCTCGCTGACGCGTTGGATTGCTGAACCGATCGTTCGAGACACGAGTGCGGGTTTATCTCTTCCCGCACAAGTCAAAAAACTGCTCAGAGGGCAGCGAACCCTCCCGACGGTTTCGTTCTCCAGGAATCTTGGTCAGAATCTCCTGTGCGAGTCTGACCTCAGAATTCGAAGAACTTCCACTCCGACCCCCGCAAGTCTCCCTCACCTTCGGAATCCGCATGTCTCTCTTTCGCCCCGACATTGATCGCATCGACGGATACATCCCCGGTGAGCAGCCGCAAACCACGGGCTGGGTCAAGCTCAACACCAACGAGAACCCCTACCCGCCGTCGCCGCGAGTCGCCGAAGCGATTGCCGAAGCGGCCCAGGGACTGAACTGTTACCCCGATCCGCATGGGACCGCGTTTCGAAAGGCGGCAGCGGATCTGTTTGGTCTCGATCCCGACTGGATTCTGCCGGGGAACGGCAGCGATGAGGTCCTGACCATTCTGGTTCGCACCTTTGTCGATCCCGGCGAACTGATCGCATACCCCTATCCCAGTTACATTCTGTACGAGATTCTGGCGGACTTGCAGGGAGCGAGCCACCAGCGATTGCCCCTCCGCCCCGACTGGAGTTGGAATCTACAGGCCACTGCTCCCGTGATCCGTCGGGCGAAAATGTCGATCGTCCCCAACCCGAACTCGCCCTCGGGAAATCGCTGGACGGACGAGACGATCTCTCAACTGGTTCCGCCGCAGGGAGTGCTGGTTCTGGATGAGGCCTACGGCGACTTCGCCGACCAGCCGCACCGCATGGAACTGCTCCAGTCTACGATCGGCAAGCAACTGGTCGTGACTCGCACGTTCAGCAAGAGCTACAGTTTGGCCGGGCTGCGGTTCGGCTTTGCAGTGGCCCACCCCGACCTCATCGCGGGCATGCGCAAGGTGAAAGACAGCTACAATTGCGACGCCCTCGCGCTGGCGGCTGCGGAGGCGGCGATTCTGGACCAGGACTGGATGCTGGCGAATCGGGCGAAGATCATCACGACGCGCACTCGACTGACCTCCGCTTTGCGGGGACTGGGATTTGACGCGATGGAAAGCCAGGGGAATTTCGTCTGGACGACCCACCCCACCATCTCGCAGCAGGTGATCTACGATCAACTCAAGGCCCGCAAGATCCTCGTGCGGTTCATGAAGTTTCCGGGGTTGAGCCGCACCGGGGAGTCGGGGGCCAATCAGGTCTGGGACGGGCTGCGAATCACCGTGGGGACCGATTCGCAGGTGGATACACTGCTGACGGCGCTGACGGTGATCACCTCGACACTCTCTTGAACAGCCTCAATTGCTGGTCATCGAACAGCCTGCCCCACGATTTGGTGAATTCAACGCAAAGACGCCAAGGTGCAAGGACGCAAAGGAAGATCAGAACCAGCCTCGAAGCATCCCCCCCTTTGCGCCTTTGCTTCTTGGCGCCTTTGCGTTGAAAACTTCAAGGCTTTCAGCCGCGATTGACAATGCGTGCCACATCCGCAATCCTCGCTCGTATCGCCCCCCCTCACGGAGAAGCCGGAATGGAATCCGATGTTCTGTTGCACATTGACGGCCTCAAGACCTACTTCCACGGCGGTTCCGGGGTGGTCAAGGCGGTCGATGATCTGACGCTGACCCTCAAGAAGGGGCACACGATTGGCGTCGTCGGCGAGTCGGGGTCGGGCAAGTCCGTGACCTCGCTGAGCATCCTGCGACTGTTGCCACCCGCTTCGGCGGAGATCGTGGGCGGCACGATTTCTTAC
>JAYTCW010000562.1:0-9300 GCA_043736295.1 Planctomycetota bacterium
CATGCTGCCGCACTCCTTTGCTCGATGACGGCTCAACCATAGCTTTTTCCTTGGGTTACGTCAGCGCTGCTTTTCGGATAGCCTCTTACAGTGCATCGCTGTCGTAGCTGATGCACAGCATCCTCGACGAGTCCGCAGCGTTGCAGAAAGAGTTGTCTATGCACGTGGCCATCATCACACCCGGAGCAGCGGGGATGTTCTGCGGCTCGTGTATGCAGGACAACACCTGGGCGCGCGGGTTGATGACCACCGGGACGCAGGTCACGCTGATCCCGACCTATACCCCGATCCGAGTCGACGAGCCGAACCAGAGCCAGTCACGCGTCTTCTTCGGTGGGATCAATGTCTACCTGAACGCCAAGTCTCAGCTCTGGGCCCAGCTGCCGCAGTGGTCGAAGTCGTGGCTCGATACTCCGTGGATGATTCGCCAACTGACTCAGTTCGGAGTCAGCAACGACGCCGCAGAGCTGGGCGACCTGACTCTGACGATGCTGGCTGGCGGCGATGGGCCGATCCGCGCTGCGGGAGAGGAACTCGCCCGGTACATCGGTCGCGAGCTGAAACCCGACATCGTGGTCTTCAGCAATGCGCTGCTCAGCGGGTGTCTGCCGCAGATTCAGGCCGAGTTCAGCGGACCGGTCGCCTGTGTCCTGCAAGGCGACGATGTCTTCCTCGACGCCCTCCCCGACTCTCACCGCAGTCGAGCCATCGCAGCTGTGTCGGAACGAGCACGGGGGTTCGATGGGTTCTTGACGCATTCGCGGTTTTATCGCGACCGCATGGCCCGGATGTTGAGCCTGCCGGTCGACCGGTTCCAGACGATCCCGCTGTCGATCGATCTGAAGCCGCATACCGGAACGCCGGGTGAGCGCGCGGGCCAGCCGTTCACGATCGGGTACTTTGCCCGCTTAGCACCAGAGAAGGGGCTGCACCACTTGTTGGAGGCGTTCGAGATCTTACATGCGAGGCACCCGGAGGCTCGCTTGTGCATCGGCGGGTATGAGCCGACGCAGCACCATCGCTACATCGCCGAGCAACGCCAACGAGGGGCTGCGATCGGTCCCGCTGTCGAGTTCAGTGGCAGCCCTGACTCGATCGAAGATAAGGTTGCCTTCTACCGTTCGATCGATATTCTCTCTGTGCCGACCGACTTCGAGGAACCCAAAGGCATCCCAGTTCTCGAGGCGTGGGCCAATGGAGTCCCGGTCGTACAACCCGCCGTCGGGGCCTTTCCAGAACTGATCGGGACCGACGGCGCAGGTGGCCTGCTGGTGCCGCATCGTGATCCGATGGCCCTGGCGGACGCTTGGGCGAGTCTGCTCCGCGACCGATCGCAACTGCTGACACTGGCTCGCGCGGGATATGAAAAAGTCTGCGAACAGCACTCGCATGCGGCTGTGGCCCGCGTCACGTTGAGAGCACTCAATACGATCCGCTGAGCGAGAATTCCGGCGGTCGACGAGGCCGCCCTCCAGGGGGAACAGGCAAAAACTGCCGCTCATTCTCCACGCCGTATCGGCATTGTGACAATTGATCTTTACCCGCTTCCATCGATTTCTTACTGTCAGAGCCGTGAGTCGGGGTGTCATGGACTGTGCCCCTTCGAGCCTGAACACTGTCACTCTCGACAGCGTTCACTCAGTCAGTGACATCGTGCGGTCATCGCGACCGTCGAGCCAAACAGGAAATCAGGCGAAAGCCGTCGGAAGGAGCCGAAACGCATGCCCCGTACAACATTGACACTTGCTCTTTGTGCTGTGATCGCCCTGGGTGCAGGTGCCGCAGGATCATGGCTGACCCGCTCCAAGGGCGGCGTCGCCGTCGTTGATCTGGAAAGAGTCGCCAAGGAACTCGGACGCGAAGAACAGATGGTCAACGACTTGAAGGCCAATCAGAACAATGTCGCCAATCGACTGGCCACGGTGGAGAAGAACGCCATCGAACAACTGAACCAGATGAAGGCGGAACTTGGCGAAGAGGCTCCCGAGGACAAGAAACTGGAATTCGCCAAGACGGCCCAATCGGCTCAGATTCAGTTCAACAACATTCAAAAGCAGGCCGTTGCCGCACTTGGTCAGCGTCGCGACTATCTGGTCGCGACATTCCGTGCGGAAGCCCGTCCCGTTGCCGAAAAGATCGCCAAGTCCAACGGGGCCAATGCCGTTGTGACCAAGAACGATGCGTTCCTGTTCTCGTTCGACAACACGATCGACATCACCGATGCCGTCATCGCCGAAATGCGAGCCAATCCCGCCAAGCCCGCTGCGGTAGCACCAGTTCCTCAACCAGCCGCCCCGGCAGCGGGAGAAGGCACTGTTCGGCAGGCGTCCGCCAGCACGACCAAGCCAGCTCCCAAGGCTCGGCCAGCTGCCGCCAAGAAGGACGAGTAGTCCCCGCTTTGCAGCCAGTTCGGCTGCGAGACGAGATGAAATGAGTTCCACAAAGCCCGCGGCCTGAAGTCAGGTCGCGGGTTGTTTCATTGAATGGCTGATGGCCAGAAAGATCATCTGGCCATCCGCCATCAGCCCTCACCCCTCCGGATGCCAGACCTTGATGCGATCCGGCTGGACGGAGCGGTCGAAGCCCACCCACTGAGGCAACTCGATGACGGCGACTCCCGCTGTCGGCAGCGGTGCCCGGCGACGTTGCAGATGCGAGATCAAATCTTCTAGCCCGTTGTTGTGCCCAATACAGAGGACGCAATTCCAGGCTTCCGGAAGTCGATGAATCAAATCCTCCCAGACCGAGACCGGGCAGAGGTAGAGTTCCGGCTTGTGCTGAATCCGCTCCGGACACCGAAGTTCCGAGGCCACCAGGTCAGCTGTCTGCATCGTTCGGCGGGCACTGGAGCAAAGGATCACATCCGGCAGAAGATCCTCTTGAACCAGGCGTCTCCCCACGCGTGGAGCATCGACCTCCCCAGTGGGATTCAGCGGGCGATCAAAGTCGGGCCACTGATCGTGATCCCACGTTGCCTTCGCATGCCGCATCAGAATCAGAGTTTTCATCGCCGGTTGGTCCTCGTGTACTTGACAGGTTCCGGAATATCCCAGTGCGGACCTTAATCTGCAACCACTGGATCAAATCCCCCTCTGGAGTGCGCCCGCGTCGCCAAACCCCATTTCATCAGGTTGGGGAGGCATTTGACCGGCAATTCGCTGGCTTCCAGCATGCCGTCAAGGACGACGAGGGCACTCACCGAATGGAACCGACCCGGCAGACTTCCGAAGTCTTTTGGTACGCGAAGTCTGGCCGGTCGCCCAAAGGCATCACGAATGGAACCCTTGGCTGCCTCTGCACTGCAAACCATTCCAGTTTGCGTACCGCGAGAGATTTTAGCAATCCGCATCAATTCACACTGGCCAGGAAACCTCAGTACCCCGCCGAGGTCGGTTCGACGAAAAGTGGTATCTGGCTGATGGCTGATGGCTGATGGCTTCTCCTTGGGTTGCGGCGATGCCGCGATGTGTTCATCTGCGGCTCTCCCTTTGAATCATGACGCACCGCGAAGAACAGCTGCCTACTTTTATCATTCACACGCCTCAGCTCCCTTCCCTCAATGATGTCGACTCCGCACCGGAGCAGGGCGTGCTAGAATCCGCTGTCACAGACGAGCACGGAGCATTCAGCCACACTTCCGGGAGCGAAATCCCATGAGCAGCCTGCGAGAAACCCTCAGTCAGAATGTCGAAGCCGTCCGGCAGCGGATGACAGCTGCCTGTCTGGTTGCGGGACGATCGGTGGACTGCGTGCAGCTGATCGCGGTGACCAAATACGCCCAGCCGGAATGGATCGAGGGGCTGATCTCGCTGGGGCTGATGCAGTTCGGAGAAAACCGACCGCAACAGCTCGCTGAGCGGCAGGCTCGCTGGCCGCAGGTGCAATGGCACCTCATCGGGCATTTGCAGCGGAACAAGGTCAAGAGCGTGCTGGGCTCGGCCGCGCTGATTCACTCGGTTGACTCGCTGCGTCTGGCGGAACGACTGTCGGAGGAGTCCGTGTCGTGGGAGAGGCTTCCAGCCTGTCTTCCTCCCGACCAGTCGACAGGCGGCCTCCCTCTCCCACGGCCGATTCTGTGCGAGGTCAACGTCTCGGGCGAAGCCTCGAAGGACGGCTTCACGGTCGCCGACTTGCATGCGGGTTGGGACCAATTGGTGCGACTGCCGGGGATCACCGTACGCGGGTTGATGACGATGGCTCCCTTCGCAGACGATCCGGAATCGGCCCGTCCAGTGTTTGCGAGCTTGAGGCAGTTAAGAGACGAGTTGCGGGCGAGTTCACCGGAATCGCTTCTCTTGCCAGACCTGTCGATGGGGATGAGCGGCGACTTCGAAGTCGCCATTCAAGAAGGAGCCACGCTGATCCGCGTCGGCAGCCGACTGTTCGAGGGGCTGGAGTAGGCGGGAAGGGGGCTCTGGCTGGAGACAGGCAAGGCCATCAATTCTCCCCAGGAGACTGAGGTCAGTTCAATGATCACGATGGACTGTAGGCGATGTCGCTCCGCGACTCGCATTACGCCCGCCAAAACACTCACTCGCACTCGGTTCGAAAGGGTGTACCGTGGGGGGAGTCTCAGTCGCGGAGCGACGTGAGCTACGGGCACATAGGAAACGTACCCCACAGCAAACGGCTTCTCAATGAGGCGAGCGGCTAGACTTCGCGTACTGCTGTCCCAGAGGATGCCCCTACTCCCTACTCCCTCGCTTCATGGACATCTCGCATGCCAGGCACATGGGCACTGACTCTGCGATCGCTGCGGCAGGATTCCCGGCTGCTGCGGTTTCATTTCCTGCGATTCGCCATTGCTGTGGCGGTCGTGTTGGGGATTTGGGCGGCCAGTGAATCGGCCAGAGTTGCGGAGGCACCGGGGCGCGACCTGCTGGAGGCACTCGGCTGGGCGAATTTCTGGGCGGTGACCATCGCGGGGGTGCTGCTGTTTGCTCCGACGATTACCGAGGAGAAAGAGGACCAGACGCTCGGACTGCTCCGCATGACCGGGATCGGACCGGCCTCGTTGCTGCTGGGTAAGGCGTTGCCCAAACTGGTGCAGCTGTTGCTGGTGCTGATCGTGCAACTGCCGGTCGTGTGGTTGACTCGCACGCTGGGAGGTGTCGACTGGCTGTTGATGATGAACGTGTATCTGCTGGCATTCGGCCAGTTGATCGGGGTGGTGGCGATCAGCATGCTGGCCTCGGTGGTCATGCGGACGAGTGCCGGGGCGGTGGTGGCTGCTGGGGTGTTGGTGTTCTTCTGGTCGCTGGGTCCGGTGATCATCGAAGATCAGCTTCGACATATACCGAATCGCAGGGGGTTAGCGGTAACGTACCTGCATCCTGGGGCCATCATCGCAGCACGAATGGCTCTCTCCGAGAAGATGAATGAACTCCTCCGATCAGGAGGAACTGTGCACGGCATTCCGTTGGCGGTGGGGGGGAATCTTGTAATAGCGGGGTTGCTCAGCATGTTGTCCGTCAGGTCATTCCATTTTTGGAACCAGCATGAGACGACTGAAACCGAACTGGAGTGGGGCCAACAGAGGCTCTCTCTTCTCGGGGCTTGGAACAGCCGTCGTCGAGAGTCGGGAACACGAACTGTTTCTCCCCGTGTCGAGCACGTTCCACTGGACGGTGCCACAACAATCGCTTTGTCTCTCCCGCGATCGGGGACCAGTTACGTTGATGACCAGCCGTATCGTCGCGGTCGCCGCTCGTATCAAAGTTGGAGCAAAGCGATCGAATGGAAAGACTACTTTCTGCTCGGGGGAGGTCGAACGGGATTCCGAATTCGTTGTGTACTGTCAAGCATGTGGCTCGTAGTGTTCATTCACTGGGTGACAGAGACCATGCAAGAGATCCTTATTGATCCCCAATATGTAGGTGGGCGAGACGGTCGGTTACAACTAGGTGCAGAGATGATTCTAGTCTGCTCCGCGTGGGCCTTCGGCCTCGATCTGGTCTACCTGACCGTGAACCTGTTCAGCTACGAACTTCGCCGTCAGACGTGGGAGTCGCTGCAACTGCTGCCGCTGTCGTTGGGGACGATCTGCCGCCGCAAGATTCTGGGGGCAGCGTGCCATTTGGTCCCGTGGGTGGTGGCGTTCCTGTGTGGGCTGGCCATGAGCATTACTTTCGACGATTTGACCGACTTCTGGGACTACCAGATGAGCGACCCGCTGGCGGTCTTGGGAACCGTATTGCAGGTCGTGACGCAGTTCGTGACGGCACTGCTCGTGCTGACCTGGCTCTCGCTGCGGTTCAATCCGTGGATCGCGATCCTGCTGACCTGGGCGTTCTACTGGGTGATCGGGGTGGCCTGGATCATGAGTCTGTTCATGGTGTTTGGGTTTATGAGTCCACCGGGGCCGTACTACCAGCAGGTGCTGTTTAACGTCGGTTGGATCGGCGGGATCTCGTTGCTCGGCTGGGGACTGTTGCGGTTGATTCGCTCGAGATTGAATGGCGAGGCAGCGAACGTCTGAGATGATTCCAGTTGACGCGGCTTGAAATGAGACATTCCGGCGAGCCCCCAGCTGACGCGGCCTGTTGAAAAACGTGGCATGGGCCTCTTGCCCATGCGGGAAACCCAGGGAATCACGGGCGGAAAGCCCATGCCACAGACGATTTCCACAGGCTGGTCAGGGGAATCTGAGACGTTGTTTTGGAGGAGGTCCTGAACTGGTCTCGATTCACTTCAGCATGTCAAACCGATTCAGCACCTGGCCATTGATCGGGTCGAGTTCTTCGATCTCGATCAGCCGCCACTCCCCGGCCTCGATCCGCCACTTGCCGTTAAAGCGAAACGGCTTGTGCCCCAGGTTTCCCTGCGTCGGCATGTGAAGGGTCGCGTTCAAACGGAAGTGGCTCGTGGCCGCTGTGTCGTCCGCTTGAGTTTGGATCTGGACATCCGTGATGCGATAGTTTGCGTCGATGTCGACGGCATGCATGGCGAGTTTGGCGAGCACGACCAGTCCCAGGCTATTGGGGCCAGCGGAGATGTACTTCAGCGTGCCGGGCTCATCATTCTTGTGAAACGTCTCGACGAGCGCCAATAGATTTCCTTCGACCTGTTCACCGGGAGTGACAATCGCCCGCTCGATGAACCACACCGCCAGCGCGAGAACAACGCACACGCCGACCGCGACCAGCCATTTGCCTCGTTGAGTTTGCAAGGCCACCCACAAGAAGATTGCCCCCACCAGACCGAGAAGCGCCAGCGGCGGCCAAGGTGTTTCTGTGAACCACATGGGTGTGTCTCCTCGTGCTGGGTGGATCGGGGACTATCTGTGGAGGGATACGTTATCGAGTCGCCAGGTGTTGAGGGAAACCAGAACTCGCAGGGGCACGATTCCAGCGCGGAACATGGGGCAGGAAGCTACGAGGTATCCACCGGGAGGGCGAGGCCAGTGCTGTGAACATGATTGGCCTGTAGGCGATGTCGCTCCGCGACTCGCATTTCGCCAGCCGAAACACGTCTCAGACGAGGCCCGCAGAGGGGGCGTCGAGCAGACGAAATCTCAGTCGCGGAGCGGCATGAGCTACCGTCAGAGACGCCGCGCTGGCTGTGGGGCACGTTTCCTGCGTGCCGTCACTCGGCGAAGCGAGCCGCCTGCCATCTGGCTTGAATGCAGTCGGAAAGAATGGCCGCAAGAAACTCAAAAAACGCAAAAGGGGGGGAGGCTCTGACTTTTGCGTTTCTTGAGTTTTTTGCGGCCTCCACTCTTCGACAACGCCGTCTGAAACTGCTCCACCGAGCAGTCCTTCGCACTTTTGCATGGCGATCTGGTGACGACGGGCACGTCGAAAACGTGCCCCACAACGATCGCCATCATGTTCACAGCACTGGCCTCGCCCTCCCGAATAGGTCATCCGCAACCCCAAGTCTAAGCACTGAGGCCCCAAGGACCGTTTCGCCTGGAACTTGGGGGCCAGGCGACGGATCGTTTTTGCTGACCCAGCGACTCACAATCCAGCGCGGGAACCGGGCGTCAGTGATTCGAGAGAAACTCCGTCGTGTTTAGCAGTGTCCAGAACAGATCGGCCAGTGGACGACTGGGGACATCGGTCGCCTCATGGTCCTTCAGGTAGGTCAGAAATCGCGACTTCTCGGTGTTGGTCGGGATCCGGCTCAGCGTGGCCAGAAAGAGTGCCTCGACCCGTTGTTCCTGAGTAAAGAACGGAGCTTCGGCGATCGCGATCAGTGTCCCATTCTTATCGTTACGTGACCGTAAGAGATCCTGCACGCTGGTCGCGTCCGAGGCGAACGACCCGTTCATCAGCGACAGAGCCTGCAAGATCGTACTTTGGCGTTCGATCCCGGTGTCGGTCTCAAACGTTTCGAGGAACTCCTGCCGGGCCTGGTCCTGATTGAAGTTCAGCGTCTGTTCCGGATCGAACGGTTGCAGGTAGCCCGTCGCCTGGGCCAGCGAGTCGAAGATCTGCTCAGCGGTGAGACCACGCACTGGCATGCGGGCGAACTGGCGGTGGTTGTCCTGACTCTCGTGTGAGTGGACGGAAGTGAGCTGGTACGCGCGGGTCGCCGTGATCGTGCGGATCAGGAACTTGAAGTCGTAATCGTGCGCCAGGAATTCTTTCGCGAGCAGATCGAGTACCTCGGGATGGCTCGGCGGATTGTTGGAACCAAAGTCATCCACCGGGTCGACGATGCCGACCCCGAAATGGTGCGCCCAGACGCGGTTGACAGCGGCCTTCGCAAAGTAGGGATTGTCTTTCGAGATGACCCACTGGGCGAGGTTGGCGCGGCTCTCAGTGATGGTCGACCAGTCGGGTTCCGCGCCGCCAAGGAAGCGTGTCTGCACGACGATGTCGGTGTCGGGGATCTTGATCGATCGCTGGTCATCCGCAGACTTGGCACCAGTGACGGCTTCGACGGCCTTCTCGATATCAGTAGTCGGAGCCTGCATCGTCGCGGTGTCTTTGAAGAAGGCGGCGTAGCTCCAGAACTCCTCGCGCTTCCATTTGTCGAACGGGTGATTGTGGCACTGAGCACACTCGATCCGCACCCCGAGGAACATGCGGGCACTGGCCCCGGCGATCTCCTCCGGCTTGCCTTGTTTGGCCCGGTAGAAGGCGATCGGACTGGGGGCGCTGGGTTGTTGAAAGTTCTCCATCGCCTCTGTCCCCAGAGGCAGGGTCAGCAACTCCTCCGCGATCTGGGCCAAGTTTCGGTTCTCGGCCAGACGCGACCGCAGCCACGCCTCGAACCCTGGCAGCAAGAACCGGATCGTCTCATCGCTCGACGCCTCGGGCAGCATGATCGCTCGCCAGACGTTCGTGTAATTCA
>JAYTCW010000563.1:0-6043 GCA_043736295.1 Planctomycetota bacterium
GCCTACTGGCCATCCGCAACACCAACACGCAACGCCTCAACGAACTCGTCGTGTAAAATTCTCTCACCACACGCAAACTTGAATGGTTTGCAGTGCAGAGACAGCCATTCCTTCTGAACTCTGCGTCCTCAGCGCCCTCTGCGTTTCCATTCCGCCTGTCCTTGGCGTTCGAATGTTCACCTCCGGATGCCGCGAGCCAATGTAGGAGGAGAGGCCACTGGTTTTTGGGCGGCCCACTTTTCCCTAGGCCGGTGCGTAGAATGAATGTGAGCGAGCCGGAAGGCTTCCACGGAGTGGCTTTTGGCGGATCGCGGGTTTTTCAGGGTGGATGAAAACATGTGTGCGGGTCGGGTGACACACCCTGAGTCTTCGAAGGGGGGGGCGGGTGCCAGATGACCACGGCCTTCGCCAAGCCTCAGACCTTGCCTCTCGACATTGACGCCGCGTCGTGAGAGACGATGCGGAGCGTCGTACCCCAGTGGTCTCGTCCCGCTGACTGGTCTCCGCATATAATCTCACGACACCGGTCCGGAACCGACTGCGGGAAGAACCCAACATGGCCAAGAATACGGTCAAGACATCAGCGGCAACGAAGCCGTCTTCGAATGGGAAGCCAGCCAGTCGGGTAGCGACTGCGCAGAAGTCGAAAACAAGCACAGCGACTGCGGAGCAGTCGCAGTCACTCCCGGGGCACACGATCGGCAGTTACCTGATCCAGCGTCTCCAGGACTATGGGGTCCGCGATGTGTTCGGGATACCGGGGGACTTCGTCCTCACCTTCTACGACCAGTTGCAGAAGAGTCCGCTGCGAGTGATCGGGGCCACGCGCGAGGACAACGCGGGCTACGCTGCCGATGGGTATGCCCGCGTCAACGGGCTGGGGGCGGTCTGCGTGACCTACTGCGTCGGCGGCTTGAGTTTGTGCAACTCCATCGCGGGAGCCTATGCCGAGAAGTCCCCGGTGGTGGTCATCAGCGGGGCCCCCGGTGTCGAGGAGCGCCGCAACGACCCACTGCTGCATCACAAGGTCCGCGACTTCAACACCCAGCGAGAAGTGTTCGAAAAGATCACTGTTGCTCACGCCTCGCTCGATGATCCACTCACAGCCTTTCGCGAGATCGATCGCTGCCTCGAAGCAGCTGTCCGGTACAAGCGACCGGTCTACCTGGAGCTGCCCCGCGACCGCGTCGACGCCCGTCCGCTCTACCCGCACGTGACAACTGTCTCGACGCAGACGAGCGACCGGGCGGCCCTCGAAGCCGCGCTGGTCGAGGCGTTCGAGCGATTGCAAGCGGCCAAGAAACCGGTGCTGATCGCCGGGATCGAGGTGCATCGCTTCGGCCTGCAAAAGCTGGTGATCGAGCTGGCCGAGAAGTTCAACATCCCGATGTGTGCGACCTTACTTGGCAAGTCGGTGGTCAGCGAGAAACACCCGCTCTACCTCGGCATTTACGAGGGGGCGATGGGGCGGCAAGCGGTCACCGAGTACGTCGAGACCGCCGACTGCGTGGTGCTGCTCGGGGCGTTCATGACTGACATCAACCTCGGCATCTTCACCGCGCACCTCGAACCGGGCCGCTGCATCTCGGCCACGAGTGAGAAGCTGCGCATCGGGCACCATCATTTTCATGACGTGCTGTTCGCGGACTTCTTGAAGGGGCTGACCCAGCTGGCAATCAAGCCAAAAAAGTCGACGACACTCCCCAAGCGAGAGCCAGCTACAGCGACCAAACGGTCGCCGAACGAACTGGTAACCAACGCCTCGCTGTTCGAGCACATCAATGCGATCCTCGACGACAACATGGTCGTCGTCGCCGATGTCGGCGATTCACTGTTCTCGGCCAGCGAGCTGACGATCCATAAGCAGACCGAGTTCATCAGCCCCGCCTACTACACCTCGATGGGGTTCGCAATTCCGGCCTGCGTCGGGGTGCAAGCAGCCAACAAGAACCTGCGCCCCATCGTTCTCGTCGGGGACGGGGCGTTCCAGATGACCTGCCTTGAGCTATCGACAGCTGCGAAACTCGGATTCAATCCGCTGGTGATCGTGCTGAATAATAAGGGGTACACGACCGAGCGATTCCTGCTGGAAGGTCCGTTCAATGATATCTTGAATTGGAACTACCACCGGTTGCCCGACTTGCTGGGGGCCGGGTGGGGGTTTGAGGTCCGCACTGTCGGGGAGTTGCACCAGAGCGTGAAAGCGGGCTTGGCCAAGACGGATGGGTTCAGCTTGCTGAATGTCCATCTCAAACCCGATGACATCAGTCCCGCGTTGCGTCGGCTGGCGGAAAAAATGTCCAAGCAGGTTTGAAAGATTGTCTGCAATCCATTCGTGTCTCATCCGCTGTGGCCAAATCATTCGGGAGAGCATTCTTCGTCCGATCTCGCACGCACTGTTCAGCTTGCGCGGACCTCGAAGGCTGTCGAAACTGGTCTTGACACTGGTTTGGCAGGACGTTTGCTTCTATACTTTTTGGGTAAGGTCCAGTTGCTCGGCCTTCGCGGAGATTGGGGTTAGACGTGAGCACACTAGGATGACGGTTCAGGCATGTGCCGGAACACGTCGGCGTTTCACGAACCAAGTTGGAGAGAATTGATGAAGAAGTTGTTTGCTGTCGTGGCGATGTTGGTCGCCTGCGTTTCGGTCCAGGCCGAAGAGAAGAGCCTGGCTGTCGGTGAAGGCGTGGCTCCGTTCTACGTCACCGATGTCACCGGTCCATCCGCCGGAAAGAAGTTGTGCTACCGTTGCCAGTACGGCAGCAAGCCAGTCGTCAGCGTCTTTGCACGCAAGATGACTCCCGAAGTTGCCGCCCTGACTAAGGGAATCGACGGCGTGGTCGGTGCCAACGAAGCGAAGAAGATGGCTGCGTTCGTCGTGCTGATGACCGACAAGCCAGAAGAGTCCGAAGCCGCTCTCAAGGGTGTGGCCAAGGATCAGGGGATCAAGCACACCCCGTTGACCACCTTCGATGGTGCCGCTGGTCCAGAAGAGTACAAGCTCGCTCAGGACTCGGAAGTCACCGTCATGATGTGGGTCGGCGGCAAGGTCGCCGTCAATAAGAGCTTCAAGGCCGGTGAACTGACTACCGAAGCTGTCGCAGCTTCGGTCAAAGACACCGCCAAGATCCTGAACTAGTTTTGAGTGATTGACGGGTAGGCTCATCACCCGCCTGACATCTCGATGAACAAGAAGCCCGAGGGAACACTCCCTCGGGCTTTTTTCGTTTTGATCGGATGGGTACGTTCGCCAGCAGGTGGGTGAGCCAGATTGGCTGATCGGTCGCTTTCCCCATCATGTGGTTTCCTTGGGCGAGATCGGCATGAGTGTGTTAGAGGTGAGTGGTAAGGCGAGCGGCCGGACTTCGCGTACCCAAAGACTTCCGAAGTCTTCCGAGACTTCGGAAGTCTTGCCGGTAGGTTTTCACTGGCCGCTCGCCTAAAGAGTGTCAGCGGGTCGAGAGGTTGGCGCAGGTGACTGATTGTGTAATCCGACGCATGAGCGAGGGAGCCTGCCAGTAGGCATCCGGCTCTGGCTGACCTTTGGACCAGCGGTCCTGGCGTGGATTGCACTCTCGCAGGGGCCACAGAGCGTCCCGCCCTCGTTGACGAGCCGGGTGGCTGGTGGACCTCGGGCGGCTGACGCCACTCCGCTCGCTGGCCTCTATCGGCAGAACTGACCAGTCCGTGGCCCGGTTCGAGCCGTTCTCGGGAGCCTCGCTGGACAGGTTCGAAAGGGTTCCGGTATCAACCGCCTCCCGGAACGACCGACCCGCCCCGTGCGGACCGGTTTGATCGGTGCCTGTCCGTCCCCTTACTCCCCCGGAACCTTCGCATGCCGTCGCAGCCGCACGCCCTCCGCGATGTGGTCTCAAGCCGCTTTAGCCTGGCCATGCCAGTGCTGATCGTGGGGGCAATTCTCGTTCTGGTGGCTCCGCTGCCAGCGATGGTGATGGATGTGCTGCTGGCGGCGAATCTCACGGTCTCCTTGATCGTGCTGCTGACCGCGATTCAGATTCGCAACCCGCTGCAATTCAGCACCTTCCCGTCGATTCTGCTGGGGACCGCCCTCATCCGGCTGGTGCTGAACGTCGCTTCCACCCGGTTGATCCTGACACAAGGAGCTACGCAAGGGAGCCATGCAGCTGGAGACGTGATTCACGCCTTCGGCCAGTTTGTCACCGCCGGATCGCCCGCCGTGGGGATTACGATCTTTGTGATTCTGGTGGCGATCCAGTTCTTGGTGATTACCTCGGGAGCCACTCGCATCAGCGAAGTAGGTGCCCGCTTCGCGCTCGACGGCATGCCCGGTCGCCAGGCGGCCATCGACTCCGACCTTCATGCCGGTCTGATCTCGCGAGAAGAGGCCATTCACCGCCGACAAACTCTCGTGCGACAGGCTGACTTCTATGGAGCCATGGACGGAGCCAGTAAGTTCGTCCGCGGCGACGCCGTCGCGGGTCTGCTGATCACCGCGATTAATATCGGTGTCGGACTGCTGCTTGGAGTCTTCGAGCATGGCATGTCGGTCTCCGAGGCGTTCACCGTCTTCACCACTCTGACCATCGGCGACGGTCTGGTCGCTCAGCTGCCCGCGTTCCTGGTCGCCTTGGCAGCCGGTCTGATCGTGACCCGCACCTCGGTCGATAGCGACCTGCCGCAAGAAACCGTCACACAGATCTTCCAGCACTCGCGAGTGCTGTACATCACTGCTGTCGCTCTCTCGGTCCTGGCGTTTACCGGTTTGCCGCTGCTGCCGATGATGACGTTTGCGATCGGCTGTGCCTGCCTGGGGTGGCTGATTGATGAGAACCCGGTGGCGGCTCGCACCACAAATAACTCGTCGACGACCTCTCGCCCTCAACCACATACAGCAGTTCAAGTCTCGACCTCGCCCGCTCACGCTGCCGCGATCACGGCCAGCGATCCCAAAGCCCAGCTGCACGTTGAGCCACTCCAGCTTGATTTGGGTGTGGGCCTAGTCCGGCTGGCTGATTCGGAAGTCGGCGGCGACCTGCTGGTGCGAGTGACCCAACTTCGAATGCGGATCGCGGAGCAACTCGGGTTCATCCTGCCGAAGGTGCGCATCCAGGACAACCTGCATCTCGAACCGTTTCAGTACCAGATTCGCTTGCGAGAAGCTTGTGTCGCTCGCGGTGTCGTCGATCCCGATGCGGTCCTCGCGGTCGAAACGAGTGACTCGATCGGCAGTCTCGATGGCGAGCCGACCCATGAGCCACTGAGCGGTCGACTGGCGTGGTGGGTGACCGGTGAAGAGGTCGACAGGGCTCAATCACTCGGTTTCCAGGTCATTGAACCGCAACAGGCCATCGCCAACCACCTCGCCTCCGTGGTGCATCGCCACTCGGAAGAACTGCTCACCCGGCAGCAGGTCCATGCTCTGGTCGAGAACCTGCAACAGCGGGCACCTCAGCTGGTGGCCGAAGTCTTGCCGGTGGTTCCGGTCGCCAAGATGCACCGCGTGCTGACGCTGCTGTTGCGGGAGCAGGTGCCGATTCGTGACCTCGAAACGATCATTGAATCCCTCGGCGATCATGCGGAGAGTTCACGCGATCTCGGCGACCTCGTCGAGAAGGTCCGGCGATCTCTCGCCCGCACGATCTGCCAACAGTTCCGCACCAACGACCGCCGACTCGTCGCCCTGACGCTCTCCCGAGAACTGGAGGACGAACTCACCTCGCTGCAACGACTTTCACCCGCCGACCCGCTCGGCGCGTGGCCCGCTCGTCAACGACAAGTGGCGACCGACGCCATCGATCTGGCCGTCACTCAGCTGCGAGATCGTGGCCTGCCGGGCGTGATCGTGTGTCGCGCCGAGCTGCGACCGCTCGTGAAAAAACTCACTCAATACTCCACCCCTCATCTGGCCGTCCTGAGTCAGGCCGAGATGACCCGCGACACGGAAGTCGTGTTTGCGGGGCAAGTGGAGTGTCAGACTGCGACTCAGGAAACCGTGGGAGTTTGAGAGATCGTTGAGAATCGGGGCATCTAGGAGTGTCGTCTTTCGCTCCGCGAAAGAACG
>JAYTCW010000564.1:0-2224 GCA_043736295.1 Planctomycetota bacterium
CACTTCGCGTGCCTGGGGATGACTGCACCCCGAGGCACTCGCGTGTCGCGAATCGGTGGACCGCGGGGTCGCCACTATCCCGCTGTGCGGGATTCGAAGGGTCCACCGTCCGCGCCGTACTTCGACCGCAGCACGTCCCCACACTGGCTCAGGACATCATGGGCCACGCGATTCGGGTTGGTCGTCCCGAGCAGTCGCGCGAGTGGCTTCCCGAGCGGTTCGCAGTACTGGATGACATCGCCGTGGCCGTGGCTCATCCAGCGAATGACGACCATCACCAGGGCCACATCCAGACGCTGTACGGGAGCGGCGAAACGCTCGACGGAGTGCTCGTGGTGGGCGGCCAACCAGATCAGCTCCGACAGTCCGAACGTTCGCTCGAGCCTCGCCTTGGCGAACTGGTCCACCTCTCCGCCGATCAGGACCACCGCACGACCTTTGAGCAGCTGGGCGACCTCTCGTACTTCCGGATTCTGCTGCCCCTGGGGAGCGTCCGACTCGGCCTGCCGCTGCTCTTGTGTCCGGGTAAATTCATCGATTGCTCGGAGTACCTGCTGAAAGCACTCCGGTGGAGTCAGGTCGACGGGCAGATGATCGAGGTGCGGCATCAGTGTCTCCCGCAGCTGAACATGGCTGGGGGGCAGCTTCTCGGCTCCGGTGAGTTCTTCGACACCTCGAAAGACCGCGTCCCACGCATCGGGATCGGCCAGTGAGCGTTCGAGTTCGCGCTGGATCTTGTGGAATACCTTGGCCAGTCGCCTGGGCGCGTCGAGTTTTCGCCGCGCGGCCTTGATTTGCTCGACCCATTCGGGGAACTTTGTGGGATCGGCGGGATCGTCGATTTTCATGTGCCGGTTGATAAAGATCGACTGCTCTTTCGCAGTCTGGAACAGCCAGCGATAGACGCTGACCTGGCGATCGTCTTCGTGCGGGCTGGCTGCCGCTCGCATGGCGGACTGTAACTTGGCCAGTATGTGAAGGGCTTGTGACAGCTCCGCGTTGGACTTCGCCGGTTCGGTCAGAGTGCGGGGGTCTTTGACGACCGCTTCGACGTACCCGATTCCCTGCACGACCGCATCGTATGCGGCGGATAACTGGGGAGCGTCATACAGGCCGGGCAGGTCCGCCTGCATCCGCTGACCGATCAGCACGAGGGCCTCGATCTGGATCGGAGACGTGGCTGCAGTCGACGGGCTCGCCGTGGAACGCACCGGGGCCGGACTCGAATCGGGTTGGCCAAAGGTCAGCCGCTTCGTGGCTTCATCGGGCGAGAGATAATCCGGGGTGGCTCCGTTGGTGGTCGGGTTGGCCTTGAGAGACGGTGTGGTCACGCGACCTCGCAGCAAGGCCGTTGCTAACTTGCGACTGAACAGAGTCTCGACAACCTCGACCGCCTGATCCTCGGCGTCACTATCGAGCGAGCCGTCCTTCGCGGCGTCAATCAGGAACAGGATCGCTCGCATTCCCTTCAGATTCTCAACATCCTCCAGAACACCGCGCCGCTCCGCGTGTTCGCCCAGCTTGAGCTGCAAATTTGAAGCCCAGGTGCAGAGTTCGTTGACCTCCGCATGGGTGTTCGATTCCCCCTTGACCACCTGCAGTCCCTGGACTCGCTGCAAAATCTCCGCCACCTCTAGGACTACTGCCGCGTCCCGATCGCGAGATGCCCGGAGCTCATTGCGCTTGCGATCCAGCGCTCGCTTCCAGTCAGGTAAGGCCAACTCGGCGTGCGTGGGCAACCCCACGAACGAGGCGTACTCGTTGGCAAATCGGGAGCGACACTCGCTCCACTCGATGTACCGTTCTGCCCAACGAGAAGGCAGGGGTAAACCCTGCTCCCGGAGGAGCGGCGTCGCGAGCGAAATCTCATTCGCCAGGGCGCTGGACTGTATCCGAAGCTGCTCCAGCTGCCTGGCGATTTCTTCGCACAGCAGTTCATCGGGACTGAGCTGTTCGGGCGTGATATTGGCTGACATGATGCGGTAAATCCTCGGGCCCCCGAGTGGACCACGGCCTGTGAAGCGTTTCCAGATTAGGAGGTCGCCCACAACAGCAGTCCGCCCAGTAGTGTACCACCCAGAGCCGCGACTCCCCACCGAGATCGCCACGCCATCAGGATCTCCACAAATAACAGGGCGATCACACCGCCGATCAGGGGGCGGGCGTAGGTTGTCTGGCCGGTGGCTGGCGTTGCAATCTCGCGCGAGATCTCTCGGATGTCTGT
>JAYTCW010000565.1:0-4637 GCA_043736295.1 Planctomycetota bacterium
CAGCCGACAGGTGGAGGGAGAATTCTCCGATCGGCGGTTCCCGCTTCAGTAACCCGAAGCGTCAGCGAGGGCGACTACCAAGAGACTTTCGACATCAGGCTGAAGTCTCCGGTGCCAAGCTCTCGTAGGACATCGAGAGACGCACGCCCTCGCTCACGCGTCGGGTTACTGATCCTGGGTACCGCCACCGGACGAATGCTCCCCCGAAGAAGTGGTGCATCGCCCCAACGGGACTTGCCTGCCTCATCGGTGACTGATACCCTCGTTGGATGAGGACTCCTGCACAGAGTCCTTCGAAATCACCGACCACTCCCCCGGAGTCGCCATGCCTGCCCAAAACTTCTGTGGTCGTACGCGTCGCGAGATGCTCTGGGAAACCGGGTGTGGGTTCCCGGCTGTGGCCTTGGCGTCCATGCTGGGGCAGGATTTTCTGTCGGGGAGTGCGAACGCCGAAGGGCTGGCCGAGTACAAGAACCCGCTGGCCCCCAAGACCCCGCACCACGAACCCGATGCCACCGCGTGCATCTTCCTGTACATGTACGGCGGCCCGAGTCAGGTCGACACGTTCGACTACAAGCCGGAGATGTATGGTCGCGACAACCAGACGGTGGAGATCAAGACCTTCGGGCGCGGAGGCCACAAGAACGGAGGCCGCATCGTCGAGCCGCGCTGGAAGTTCAAGCAGTACGGTCAGTGCGGAAAGTACGTCAGCGACCTGTTCGCGCATCTCGGCCAGAAAGTCGACGACATCGCCTTCCTGCACTCCATGACCGCCGAGAGCCCGATCCACGGCTCAGCGCTGCTGATGATGAACTCGGGCAAGATCCTCAGCGGCAGCCCCTGCCTCGGCTCGTGGCTCAACTATGGTCTCGGCACTGTGAATGAGAACCTGCCGGGGTTCTGCGTGATGCTCGACCCGCGCGGCGGACCGATCAGCGGACCAAAGAACTGGTCGAGCGGCTACATGCCCGCCACTTACCAAGCGACCGTCATGCGCTCGCAGGGCAACCCGATCCTCGATCTCGCCCCGCCAGGCAGCTTCACCACCGCAGCCCAACGGCGACTGCTCGATGAGCTGCGAGTGTCGAACGAGGAACACGAGGCGACCCGCCGCGACAACTCGAACCTCTCGGCCCGCATCGCCAGCTACGAACTCGCCTACAAGATGCAGGCCCACGCTCCCGAGGCCGTCGACATCTCTCAAGAGACCGAGGCGACGCAAAAGCTCTACGGCCTCGACGACCCGAAGACAGCTGCGTTCGGGCGGCAGTGCCTGCTGGCTCGGCGGCTGGTGGAGCGTGGGGTGCGGTTCGTGCAGATCTACTCCGGCGGGGCCCACAATGACGATAACTGGGACGCCCACAGCGATATGGAAAAGAACCACAACCTGCACGCGGGTGAGACCGATCTCCCGCTGGCCGGTCTGCTGGCCGACCTCAAGCAGCGAGGCCTGCTCAGTAAAACGATCATCGTCTGGAGCGGCGAGTTCGGTCGCCAACCGACCGCCGAGTACGCCAAGGGGACCGGCCGCGACCACAACTGCTTCGGCTTCACCTCCTGGATGGCCGGCGGCGGCATCAAGGGCGGCCTCAGCTACGGCACCACGGACGAACTCGGCAGCAAGGCCGTCGAGAACCGCCTGGAAGTCAAGAACCTGCACGCCACCATCCTGCACCAAATGGGCCTCGATCCGAATGGAACGAGTTACTTCTTCGGCGGCCTGAATCAGAAGCTCGTCGGGGTGGAAGAGGTCGAGCCGATTGAAGAGATCATCGCGTGATGGTGAATGCGTCCGCACTCCAGATCGGCAGCGAGCGGGCGGACGTCAGTCCCCCGTGCCAGTGGGGTCGCGACTCATCAGCCCCAGTCACGAATGAATAATCGCAAATCACATGCGGCCTGCGGAGCGCGTGCCGCCTCGCACGGGGGACTGACGTCCGCCCGCTCGCTGCTCACTTCCCAGCCCGCTCCAGGTTCAACTTCAGCAGAGCCGCCAGAAGTGCGTCGTCGCTCATGCCAGCGTCCCAGCCGTAGGCGGCGAAGACGGCGGCATCGAGCTTCTTGTGGGCTAGGTCGAGCCATGTCGGACGTTCGTTGTAGAGGTTGGTCAGCGTGCGTTTCTTGAGCTGGGCCGCACTGGCGTCGTCCTTCGGAACCACGCGCGGGTAACGCACGGTCCCGATTCTCTTGCTCCCCTCTCCCCCTGGGAGAGGGGTTGGGGGTGAGGGTGCCCCGTCCGTGGCTCTCACGATATACCGATCCCAAGGCCCACCCACCGTCCCGGGGAATTCGAGGTACTCAGTCTTCGTCCACTCGGCAGGATTCAACCAGTTGCACCGCAGCTGGTCGAGTTCTTGGGCTGCTGCCGAGATTTCCTCCCGCTGTGAATCAGTGGGCACAGGAAAGGGAAATGTCTCGAAGCAGGTGGTTGGCGTGTAACGAGGGCGAGTTTCGAGGCGAGTGCCGAGCTTCAGCCCCCACAGCTCATGCGGCCGCGAATGCAGGACGCCAAAGAAATAGTCGTCCGACCTCGCGAAGACATAGAGTTGATGATCCGGCTCAGTCGGTGAATACATCCAGGCAAAGACCCGGTACTTGCAGACAGTTGGTGTCACAAGAAACCGAGGTAGGCGGCTAATGGCCGCTTGCATTTCAGGACATGAACGGGCGAGAAGCCACCACTTCTCCTGTTGACGTGGTTCGCGGTGATTTTCCCGAACCGGACGGACATGCTCGCGAACGTATTCAAATGCCGATTCGAATGACGCCGACTCCGCGATAGCTCGTTCGTGAAAGTCGATGATCCACACTCTCGAATCCCGACGAGTCACTGTCATCCCATTCGCATAAGGAAAGACAACATCACTGGTCGGACGCCCCGTCGGGTTCACCGATCGTAGTAGGTCTTCAGCAATTGAATCGCAGATGTCAAAGGGAGCCTTTTTCGTAGTCCCGATGTACGCAATCCCGGAGTTCTCTCTGATTCGTCGCGCAGTGGTCGTGTCCGATGCGGCGCTGAGATTCGCGTTGATCTGTTCGACAGCTTGGCCATCGAGAACCCGCAGCTTCTCTGATCCGTCGTCAAAGCCGACCATCGACACATGGACGTTGGCGCCGTCTAGAACCCAATCACGATCGCTCTCCGCAAAGAAGATGTCGCAACTCTCCTTAATGCGGTGCAGCGTTTCTCGATTGTGTCCTCCGCGGATGCTTTGCGTAGCCAAGAGTCCGATGCGGCTTGCGCGCTGTCGTACAAGCTGCTCTCTTCCGCGTTCAAACCAATAGCAACAGAAGTCTGAGCCATTTGGAATTCGATCCTGATACCTCGCGAACAAGGCGTTAACATATTCGTCACCCAAGTGAGCTCGCAGCTTCTTGTTACCCAAAAACGGCGGGTTCCCGACAATAAACTCGGCATCCGGCCATTCGGGCTCGCAGGGGTGGGCGGGGTCGCTGAGGTCGAGGATCGCATCCATGCGGCGGATCGACTCGATCGGCTCCAGGACTGGGTTACTGGGTGGGTTGAAGCCGTTGTGATGCATCCACTGCAAGTACCCGATCCAGATCACCACGCTCGCCAGTTCCTGCGCGTACGGGTTGATCTCGATCCCGGCCAGCTGGGTCGGGCGAATCTGCGGAAACTGGCCGATCCCTTGCCGAGCGGCGTACGTGATAACTTCCTTTTCCAGGTCTAGTAGCAGATGCAGGGAGACATACAAGAAGTTTCCCGAACCACAGGCGGGGTCCAGAATCGACACATGGGCCAGCCGTTCGCTGAAATCCCGGATCAGCTTCTTGAGAGCTTTGCGCTCCTTGGAATCGGCCTTACGCTCTTTCTGCGCTTTGGCATCCTTGCGGGTCTGTTCCCGAATCTTCAGCGCGAGGGCATCGATCTGATCTCGAACAGCGGCCCACTCTCGTCGCAACGGCTGCATGACCACGGGTTCGAGGAGCGTCTCGATATCGGCGCGGCTGGTGTAGTGCGCCCCGAGTTGGGAGCGTTTGTCGGTATCCAGTATGCGTTCGAAGAGGGTGCCGAAGATCGAGGGCTCGATGTTCTCCCAGTCGGGGGCACAGGCATCGGAAAGCGTTTTGATCTCTGCCGGCTCCAGCTGGATCACCGTCGAGTCCGCAAACAATCCCCCATTGAAGTGCAGCACATCCTCGCCCCAGAAGTCACCGCCCGAATTCATGGCTGTGAAGAGTTCTTTCAGGCTGCGAGTGAGCTTGGCCGGGTCGGACTTGGAGGAGCGCACGAGCCGGGTGAATAAACCATCTTCGCGGCGACCATCCGCTCCCAGCTTTCGTTCGCCCAGTAGGCCAATGTCTTCAGCGAACATGCAGAAGATCAACCGCATCAAGAAGTGAGATGCCTGATCGGCGGGGATTCCACGATCCTTCAATCCGTCCGCCAGTGTCCCGATGCGATTGGCCACATCCTGCGTGACCGCTTCGGGAGTGAGGTTCGGCTTGAGTGATTGTGGATCACTGAACAGCCTTCGCAGAATGTCGAGATTCTGGGGGTCCGCCAGTCCATCCAGGTCAAAGGCGTAAACGCTCTTGATGGTCCCCGTGAAGTTCGTGTGAATCTCAAACCGGTCCATATCGCAGACGACCAGCAGGGGAGGATTCTCCAA